>CAYZBA010000252.1:0-1516 GCA_964476555.1 uncultured Flavobacterium sp. | reverse complement strand
CTGATGAGCTTGAACGGAAATTTCAGATTTTCTAAACTCAACTGACGTTGAATGCCGGCAATCCAAAGACCTTCGATTTTGTATCCTGCTTGTGGCACTTTTTGCATTTCCATTTTGTCACTAGCCCCAACAAACAGTATTTCACACTGCGGAAACCTTGATTTCAACTCATTGGCAATAGCAATAGCAGGATAGATGTGTCCTCCTGTTCCGCCTCCTGATATGATGAATCTTGGTTTCATTTATTGTAAATCTTTTAGTGCTTTTACGGCTATTTTTTCTTCTTCTGTAATGTTTTTGTCCTGTACTTCGATGCCTGCTTCTCTGAGTCTTTCTCTTTCTTGTTCTTCTTCGATTTCTTTTTGAATCAATCGCTCCAGAGCTTTTTCTCGTTGCATTCGTTCTTTTTCTTCTTCTTGGATTTCTTCTTCTTTTTTGGTTACGTTCAGTATGATTCCGATAGCCAAGCAAGTCATCCAGATCGAACTACCTCCACTACTGATGAGGGGTAAGGTTTGTCCGGTAGTAGGGAAGAGCTCTACGGCTACTCCCATATTGATAAAGGCTTGAAAAATTATCGGGAAGCCTAATCCGGCTACGACCAGAGTTCCGAAAAAGTTTTTTGCTCTGATGGCTGCTCTCAGAAATCTGAAGAACAGAATGAGATAGAGCAGTATTACTCCGAAAGCTCCGATAAGCCCATATTCTTCTACGATAATAGCGTAAATAAAGTCGGAAGAAGACTGGGGTAAAAAGTTTCTTTGTACACTTTTACCAGGGCCTAAACCATTTAAACCTCCGGTTGCAATTGCGATTTTTGCTTTTTCGATTTGGTAGGCTTCTTCTTCGTTTTTATCGGCAGATAAAAAGTTTTCGATACGACTCTCCCAAGTGTCCACGCGATCGGGGAAGGTTCCTTCGGGCAAGGCTTTTACTAAAAGAATGAAAAAAGCCAGCGCCAAAATTCCCGCTCCGATTACTTTGAACAAATGCTTTAAAGGGTAGCCTCCGATAAACACCAACATTACGACCATCGAAAACATGATGGCTGCTGTTGAGAAGTTAGCCGGAAGCACCAACGCAATTACCATAAAAACCGGTAACCACAATTCCCAAAGCGATGATTTGAATGTGAATTCTTTATCTTTGATTTTAGCTAAATAACGAGCTACATAAAGCATCAACACTACGGATGCCAGAGTTGAGGTTTGGAAACCTACTCCAATAAACGGAATCTGAATCCAACGGCTGGCATTGGCTCCGCCTATGGTTTTTCCTTGCAATAGTGTGTATAACAACAAGAGCACAATAATTGGAATTCCGATAATCGAAATGGCTCTAAAGTAGTTATACGGAATTCGGTGCACTACATAAATAATGAAAAAACCAAAGCCTACATGAGCCAGGTGTTTTATCAGATAGCTTAAGGTGTTTCCGCTACCGTAAGCTCCGTAAGCCAAATTACTACTGGCACTATAAACCGGCAAAAACGAAACAATAGCCAAAAGAGCTACTA
>CAYZBA010000251.1:0-1560 GCA_964476555.1 uncultured Flavobacterium sp. | reverse complement strand
TTTCCGTGGTTAATTATCCGCATTATTTTACACCGAATGGAGACGGGTATCATGATACTTGGAATATCACTGGTCTCAATGCTTTTCATAATGCAGAGCTATTTATTTTTGACCGTTACGGCAAACTCCTAAAACAACTTAATCCGCTTGGAGAAGGTTGGGACGGAACCTATAACGGAAACCCTCTTCCTTCTACTGATTACTGGTTCAAAGTAGTATATGATGAGCCGGTTACAGACAGCGAAGGAAATGTAACCATTAGAAGAAAAGAGTTTAAAGCTCACTTCTCTTTGAAAAGGTAACAGACTACTATAGATAAAAAAATCCGCTACTCAAGCAGTAGCGGATTTTTTTATATTACAATATTTATTCTTGGCCTTATCTGTAAAACTGTCCGAAATACTCTTTGGAATCAGTATCGAAAGTAGGCCTTCTAAGCAATTCTAACGTCTTTACACCTACGGTCTGAAAATCCTCTTGATTGAATGCATCTCCGAAGTTTTCTTTGCAGAAGTTCCCTATAGTTCCTAAAACCAATTGCATTTCATCTTCAGTAACATTACCGTTTTGAATATGTCGTTGTCTGATGATATAAGCCCCTGTCCAAGCCGCAATATCGATTACCGTTTCATAAGAAACCTGACCATTTTGGTCTGTTGATTTATCTAAGAAATGATTCATTTGATTGTATATCACTTCTTGTACGCTCATGTTTAAACTCATATAAATTGGATTTAGTTATCGTTTGAAAAACATCTCCGGAAGGGCTTCTTCTGGTTTTTGTTTGAGGATATTGATTTTGTAAATAGCTTTCATAAATCCCATACCATATCCGAAAAACTGTATTAAAACTGCATACACCGAGAGTACTCCTATTTTGAGATTACCATACTTCACAGTCGCCAAGACAAAACAAAGTAGAAAATAAGCTAAGTATAACAACGAGAATAGTTTTACTCCCATCAAGTCCATAAATAGAGCAAAAAACATCCCTAGCAAGAATAAACTCGGAAAGAAATATGTGAGTTTTACGGTACTTGGGTGCCAATGATTCAGAATCACACGAGCTTTTCCGAATTTATGCATTTGGATTTGGAACTTATCCCAACTGATACGGCGCTTGTGAAATACTTTTACGTTTTGGAACAAGCGAGTTTCAAAACCTAGATTCCAAAGGCGAATGGTTAGATCTGGGTCTTCACCGGGATGAATATTCCCAAAACCGTTACTAGCTTCGAAAGCCTTTTTCGAGATTCCCATATTGAAACTTCGAGGTTGAAATTTACTCAACTTCTCTGATGCTCCGCGAATACCTCCGGTTGTTAGTACCGAAGTCATGGCAAAGTTAATGGCCTTTTGAATATCCGTAAAGCTAGCATCCGCATCATCAACCCCTCCGAAGCAATCTACATAGTCTGCCTCTAAAGATTTTTGCACCTGAGAGAGGTAATCACTCGGCAAAATACAATCGGAATCCAGAATGATGAAATAATCTCCCTTGGCGTTTCGCATCCCGAAATTACGAGAATCTCCTGGCCCCGAGTTCGGTTTATAGAAATA
>CAYZBA010000250.1:0-1562 GCA_964476555.1 uncultured Flavobacterium sp. | reverse complement strand
CCGAGATGTCCTGCCCCGAGAACGCCTATTTTTAGCATATGGTTTTTATTTTTTCAAAAGTAGTAAAAAAGTTCAATTGCCTCCTATAAATTCTGTTTTCTTAAGTAATCTAAGGCATATTTACCTTCGTTGAAAAGCAAATCCAAAATGCTTAAATTACTCATGAATCCGTGCTTGTCTTCAAAAACTTGAATATAAGGTTCAAAAACCAAACAGTCTTTTTTCCCGTCTACCAAAAACCTATAATCTTTGATTTCTTGATATTCTTTGTGGTACTCCGTTGTTTTTTCGAAAGGTAAAGCAATGCCCAACAACGATTGAATTACCTCAAATACATAGAAGTTATAATCCATCAAAAATTCGAATTTCTTCTCAAAAACAGGTATTAAATCGTCTTCGAAATACTCAAAGAAAGGCGAACTCCTGTATGCCATTTCCAAAGACTTGAAATGATGCTTTTGCCAGTTGTACGAATAATCGATTCGGATGTCTTTGTACTTCTGATGCGGTGTGCTCTTAGAATGACTTATAGGAATATTCAACAATTGCTTTCCATTGGGGCTATAGATATAAGCTCGACTGCGATTGGTTTGTTTCTGAAAGTTATCTTCGACTTCAAAAATAATCTTCTCGGCTTTCAACATAGCCACAAAATGAGCAATAGAAGGAAAATAAGTAGGGTGAATTATAATCATTTTGTATTTATGAATTAAGAATTTTTATCATTGTCTGACTTTAGCATAATTGATACGGTCTCTATCAAATTTCTTAGTATGCCCTATCACTCGCTCCTCGAATTCTTTATATTTTTCGATATTCGCCGTCCCCCACAACACTTCCGATAGTGCCAACGCTCGAGGGAAAAGCATGTATTGCAGCCGGCTAAAAGAAGTAATATACTCCGTCCATAAATTGGCCTGAGCCCCTAGAATGTATTGTCTTTCTTCTTCATTCAAGCTCTCCGGTGTCGGGTTAAAGCTATACACTTTCGAAAGTGGAGTATAACTGTTCGGAAAAGCCAGCGGTTCATCTTCCTGAGGTTTTAGTTGATAATGGTCAAAATAACAATGCGACCCCGGAGCCATCACCACATAGTGCCTTTGTTTGGCTGCCGCAATACCGCCTTCAGTTCCCCTCCAGCTCATCACAGCGGCATTCGGAGCAAGCCCCCCTTCGAGTATCTCATCCCATCCGATGATTTTTCTGCCTTTGGAATTGACATATTTCTCCATTCGGGTAATGAAATAGCTCTGCAGTTCGTGTTCGTCTTTCAGATTTTCTCTTCTAATAACACTTTGACAATGTTCACAGGCTTGCCATCTGGTTTTCGGGGACTCATCACCTCCAATGTGAATATATTCGCTCGGAAAAAGTGCTATAACTTCATCCAAAACGTTTTCCAAAAACTCAAAAGTCTCTTCTTTCGAGCAAAAAACATCGTCAAAAACACCCCAACCTCGCTCTACTTCAAAAGGCCCTCCGGTGCAAGACAGCTCAGGATACGAAGCCAAAGCCGCTACCGCATGACCCGGCATCTCAATTTCAGGAACAATCGTGATGTG
>CAYZBA010000249.1:0-1564 GCA_964476555.1 uncultured Flavobacterium sp. | reverse complement strand
TCAGTCGAAAATATATCTAAAGCCTATGGTGAAAGAGTCTTGTTTGAAGACCTTTCGTTCGGAATCAACAAAGACCAAAAAATTGCTTTTGTCGCCAAAAACGGAACCGGTAAAACGTCTATACTGAAAATCATTACCGGCGAAGACACGCCTGATTCGGGTCAGGTCATTATGAGAAAAGAAATCAAAATGGCTTTTCTTTCTCAGGAGCCAAAGCTGAATCCGGAACTGACTATTGAAGAAAGTATTTTCGCCTCAGACAATATGGTTCTAAAGGTTATCGAACAATACGAAAAAGCACTCGAAAACCCAGAAGACGAAGAAGCTTTCCAGAAAGCCTTCGACAAAATGGACTTGCACAATGCTTGGGATTTCGAAACACAATACAAACAAATCTTATTCAAACTAAAGCTCGAAGACCTTAAACTCAAAGTCAAAAATCTTTCGGGCGGACAGAAAAAACGTTTGGCTCTGGCTATTATCTTGCTGAACAAGCCTGATTTGTTGATTCTCGATGAGCCTACAAACCACTTGGATTTAGAGATGATTGAGTGGTTAGAAAATTATTTTGCCAAAGAGCCGATTACGCTCTTTATGGTGACTCACGACCGCTATTTCTTGGAAAGAGTATGTAATGAAATCATTGAATTAGACAACGGAAAGCTGTATCAATACAAAGGAAACTATTCGTATTACCTGACTAAAAAAGAGGAGCGAATTGCGGCTGAAAATGCTTCTATAGACAAAGCCAAGAACCTTTATGTAAAAGAGCTCGACTGGATGCGCAGACAGCCTAAAGCGAGGACCACTAAGTCTAAATCTCGTCAGGATGATTTCTACATCATCAAAGAAAAGGCCCATTCCAGACGCAAAGAGCATCAAATTGAGCTCGAAATCAATATGGAGCGAATGGGTAGTAAGATTGTGGAGAT
This sequence comes from uncultured Flavobacterium sp., assembly GCA_964476555.1. GTDB lineage: Bacteria > Bacteroidota > Bacteroidia > Flavobacteriales > Flavobacteriaceae > Flavobacterium. The sequence goes on along the minus strand of CAYZBA010000249.1, from coordinate 632 downwards.
GCACAAGGTTTCGAAAAAGTTCAATGATAAAGTCATACTCAATGGTTTTGACTACACCTTTAATCGAGGCGAACGCATTGGAATTATCGGAAAAAACGGAACCGGTAAATCTACGTTTTTAAATATTTTGACTCAAAGTATACAACCCGATTCCGGAAAAGTGGTGATTGGCGATACGGTAAAAATCGGTTACTACACTCAAAGCGGTATCAACCCAAAGCCGGAACAAAAAGTAATTGATATTATCAAAGAATTCGGTGAGTATATTCCGCTAACGAAAGGGAGAAGCATTTCTGCGGCTCAACTGTTGGAGCGCTTTTTATTCGACAGAAAGAAGCAACACGATTATGTAGAAAAACTATCAGGAGGAGAATTAAAACGACTGTATTTATGTACGGTTTTGATTCAGAACCCGAACTTTTTGATTCTCGATGAGCCTACTAACGATTTGGATATCGTAACTTTAAACGTGTTGGAGAATTTCTTGTTAGACTATCCTGGCTGTTTGATTGTGGTTTCGCACGACCGTTATTTTATGGATAAAATCGTAGACCACTTGTTTGTCTTCCGCGGTAATGGAGAAATTGAAGATTTCCCGGGCAATTATTCTGACTTTAGAGCTTATGAGGATT
>CAYZBA010000248.1:0-1590 GCA_964476555.1 uncultured Flavobacterium sp. | reverse complement strand
TTTCACACTCGGATATTTTTGTTGTGTCATCTGGATTGAGAATTCAGAATCTGCCAAAAACACGAGTTGACCATATTTGTCTTTGGCCATGAATTTTTGTTTCACTCTCATGAATTCCAAAAACTCTTCGCTTTTCGGGTCAGTCGGTTCTACCCAGCAAGCTTTATAGGCCGGGAAGGTTTCATAAGAACATTTGGCTCCATATTCATGCTCCAAACGATATTGAATAACCTCATACTGCAGGGCACCTACGGTTCCGATTACTTTTCGTCCGTTCATCTCTAGAGTAAACAACTGAGCGACTCCTTCGTCCATCAGCTGGTCGATTCCTTTTTCGAGTTGTTTTGACTTCATCGGGTCTGCATTGTTGATGTATCTAAAGTGTTCCGGAGAGAAGCTCGGGATTCCTTTAAAGTTCATTTTCTCGCCTTCGGTAAGCGTATCACCGATTTTGAAATTTCCTGTATCGTGTAGCCCTACGATATCTCCGGCATACGAAATGTCTACGATTTCTTTCTTTTCGGCAAAGAAGGCATTGGGTGAAGAAAACTTCAGGTTTTTGTCTAATCTTGTATGTAAGTAGGATTTATTTCTCTCGAACGTTCCCGACACGATTTTGACAAACGCCAAGCGGTCGCGGTGTTTAGGGTCCATATTCGCATGAATTTTAAACACAAAACCGGAAAATTTAGGTTCATCGGGATTTACTACTCGAGTATCGGATTCTTTTGGCCTTGGTGAAGGAGCAATTTCAATAAAGCAATCCAAAAGCTCACGTACTCCAAAGTTATTTAAAGCCGAACCAAAAAATACGGGTTGCAAATCTCCATTCAAATATTCCTCACGATTGAAATCAGGATAAACCTCTCCTACTAGCTCCAACTCTTCACGAAGTTTATTTGCCGCCTTCTCTCCTATTATCGTCTCTAATTCCGGATTTGATAAATCACTAAACGAAATCGTTTCTTCGATGTCTTTTCTACTGTCTCCACTAAAAAGATTGATGTTTTTCTCCCAAATGTTATAAATCCCCTGGAAGTCATAACCCATACCAATCGGGAAGCTCAGTGGTGTCACTCGAAGACCCAGTTTTTGCTCTACTTCATCCATCAAATCGAAAGCATCGTTTCCTTCTCTATCGAGTTTGTTGATGAAAATAATCATCGGGATGTTTCGCATACGACAAACTTCAACGAGTTTTTCGGTTTGCTCTTCTACCCCTTTGGCAACGTCTATTACTACGATTACGCTATCTACGGCTGTAAGGGTACGATAGGTATCTTCTGCAAAATCCTTGTGCCCCGGCGTATCGAGAATATTGATTTTTTTTCCTTTATAATTGAATGCCAAAACCGATGTGGCTACCGAAATCCCTCTTTGTCTTTCGATTTCCATAAAGTCAGAAGTGGCTCCTTTTTTGATTTTGTTGCTCTTTACAGCTCCTGCCTCCTGAATCGCTCCTCCAAAAAGTAGCAATTTTTCAGTAAGTGTAGTCTTTCCGGCATCGGGGTGAGCAATAACCCCAAAGGTTCTTCTTTTTTTGATTTCGTCTATAAAACTCATAGTTTTCTGATAAAGAGTGCAAAAGTA
>CAYZBA010000247.1:0-1604 GCA_964476555.1 uncultured Flavobacterium sp. | reverse complement strand
TCGATTTTTGAGTTTTCTACGACCTGATTGTTCACGGTGTCCCAAGCCCAAACTGTGGCATTTCCCAGTGGTGGTTGACCGTCTTCGGTTGGCAAGTATTTTTCTACTTCCGGCAGGCGAATCGGAAGGTATTTCGGGTCTATCATTTGTGGTAAACCATTCACGTAATATACCGGGAATGGCTCTCCCCAATAACGTTGACGTGAGAAAACCGCATCACGCAAGCGGTAGTTCACTTTGGATTTTCCGGCTCCGATTTTCTCTAACTCCTCGATGACTTTCGCCGTTCCGGCTTTGTAATCCAATCCGTTCAAAAAGTCCGAATTCACGAAAGTGAAACCGCCTTTTTCAGTATAAGCTGCTTCAGAAATATCTTTGTCAAAAATGTTTTTAATCTCAATCCCGAAGTGTTTCGCAAAAGCATAATCACGCTCATCACCGGCCGGCACCGCCATAACTGCTCCGGTTCCGTAGCCGGCCAATACGTAGTCGCCAATCCAAATCGGAATAGGCTCTTTCGTAAACGGATGCTCTGCATAAGCTCCCGTAAATACACCCGAAATGGTTTTTACATCGGCCATACGCTCTCTTTCCGAACGTTTGGCTGTAGCCTCCACATAAGCCTCCACGGCAGCTTTTTGCTCTGGCGTAGTGATTTGAGCCACCAAATCGTGCTCCGGAGCTAGTGTCATAAACGACACTCCGAAAATGGTGTCAGGACGGGTGGTGAACACCTCTATGTTGAATTGTGAATTCTGAATTTTGAATGTAACAGACGCACCCACAGATTTTCCGATCCAATTGCGTTGGCTTTCTTTTAAGCTGTCTGTCCAATCGATGGTTTCTAATCCTTGTAACAAACGCTCTGCATAGGCCGAAATTCGCATACTCCATTGTTTCATTTTCTTGCGAATAACAGGATGGCCTCCGCGCTCAGATACTCCGTTTACGATTTCGTCATTGGCTAATACCGTACCTAAGGCCGGACACCAGTTAACTTCGGTTTCTGCCAAATAAGTCAAACGGTATTTTAATAAAATTCTTTGTTGCTCCTCAGACGAAAAAGCTTTCCATTGCTCGGAAGTAAAAATCTCTACGTCTGAATCACAAGCTGCTTTTACGTTGGCATTACCTTCTTTTTCGAATATTTGAATCAAAGTACAGATGCTTTCTGCTTTGTCTGATTCCATATTATACCAAGACTCAAACAATTGAATGAAAATCCATTGCGTATGTTTGTAATATTCCGGATTCGAAGTGCGAACTTCTCTAGACCAATCGAACGAAAAACCGATTTTGTCCAACTGCTCACGGTATCTTTTGATATTTGTCTCGGTCGTAATGGCAGGATGCTGCCCGGTTTGTATAGCGTACTGCTCTGCCGGAAGCCCGAAAGAATCATAACCTTGCGGATGCAACACGTTGAACCCTTGGTGGCGTTTGTATCGAGCTACAATATCTGAAGCGATGTAACCTAGCGGGTGCCCCACGTGAAGCCCTGCTCCCGACGGATAAGGGAACATATCCAACACATAATATTTTGGTTTATCAGAAGAATTTGAAGCTTTGAACGTCTGGTTGTCTGACCAGTATTTTTGCCATTT
>CAYZBA010000246.1:0-1609 GCA_964476555.1 uncultured Flavobacterium sp. | reverse complement strand
CACGTGAAGACCATTGTCAAGGGTGTACTCCTCAAAAACAACGTTTTGAGCAGAAGCGACATTTCCCATAAGTGCGAAAGCACCTAAAGCCATTATTGTCTTTTTCATAATGATTAAATTGATTAAAAACTATTTTCCTTTTCTATCTGTCTACAAAATACAGACATTGTTACGGCAAAAATACATTTTTTTTTTGTAATACGGTTTTTATTTGAGCTTTATTCTCTTAGGGTTATCAATAGACAAAGCACTTTTTCTGTTGAAAAAGTGCTTTGCTAAAAAAGTTGTTTTTCGATTTAAAGGCCTTTTGTCCAACCTAATGCCCACGACGGGATTTCTGTCCCTTCACCTGCTCCGGAAGCATTGTCGTTCTCTGTATATACTTCACTGATATCAACTGTATTTCCGGCTGTGTCTTTACCTGTAGCTTTTGTAGTAACATTATCAAACCTTACGTTGGTTGCTTTGAGTTCTCCGTTTGAAACATATCCAACGCTTTCGTCATGTTGAATATCGAATCCGGTTTTCCAATTGCTCAAGACAACATTATCAAATTGAGCTTTGGTTCCGACTCTTAATTTGATAGCTTGAGGTTCTGAACCTGAATCTCCTGCTCCGATAAGCGTAATGTTTTTAATCGTCGGGTTTGAGATAGGAGTAGCCATGTGGTTATTTGAATTGTTGTCTGCTTCGATACCTCGGTTTCCTGCATTGGTTCTTTTTCCGTACCAATATTCTCCTGTTCCGCTCCATCCTTCTGTCCAGTCAAACATATCGTCTCCTACAGAATCAGAACCGTTGAATGCAACCAGATATTTTGCATTTACGGTTCCGCCAAACCATTCGAAAGCATCGTCTGAACCTTCATAAGACTGTACGTATTCAATAGTAGTTCCGTTTCCTACACCAAACATTGATAATCCATTAAATTCTTTTTCTGAGTTATAAGCATAGCCAGTATATTCTAATCGAAGATATTTGATAGAACCTGAAGAATCATTTGGGTCATCGCCACCATAAGCTAAATCAGACACTTCGGCCGAAGCAGGAATTCCTTTGTTGATAGGTGCTTTTCCGCAAAGTACTAAACCTCCCCAAGCACCCGGAAATTTATCTACGGAAGTCATTACGACAGGATTAGAAGCTGTTCCTTGAACGTGAATTTCTCCTCCTTGAGCTACTGCAATATATCGGATGATTCCGTCTGTCGAAGAAGATTGAGCCTCAATGGTTACACCTGCTTTTATCACTAATTTTGCTCCTTCTCTCACCACCACTTTTCCTGTGAGTTTATAGGTTCCGGATTCTAATGTAACAGTTCCGTCTGTGATATCTCCTTTAAAGTCCTCTCTTACGAGTTCGAAAGTTGAATCGTTGTTGCTCCCTCCGTTGTCATCGCTAGAGCAAGATGTTGCAAAAATGGTTAGCGATAAAGTCGCTAATCCGAAAAGTTTTGAAATTGATTTTCTCATTTTTTACTGGTTTTAAATTTTGATACAAAAATGAGAGAGTTATATTTCGTATGCGTTAAGGGAGTGTAATTTGTTTGTTATGATTACTTTGAAAAGAAAAACCCTCACAAACAATTCATTTATGAGGGTTTTATTAT
>CAYZBA010000245.1:0-1646 GCA_964476555.1 uncultured Flavobacterium sp. | reverse complement strand
TGATATTTTGTTAATCTTATATTATATTTTATTGAAAATCAGTCTTTGATTTTCGTGGTGCAAAGATAGCTTTTTTCTTGTAAAGAATAAAAAAAATAGGAAATTTTTATATTGAAATCAAGTCTTTATACACTTTCGGTATGTAATGGTTTACTTCAAAAAGAAATCCCTTCTGACCGAAACCAGAAGGGGCTTTCCCAAACTAAATAATTCAAACAAACTAGCTACTTAGCTTTTTAATTTTCCCTTTTTTTAGCAACCATATACATTCCGAAAACAAATTCCAAAACCAACATCCAAACTAAAACACTATCAATTAGACCGTTCAGGATAAATGATTTTCAAAACCGCGACGTATATAAGCCCAGATAAGCAAAATCGTTTTCATACCGATTAGATTAATAGGTGTACATTATTCCTTTTTTCTCAATTTTAGGTTTGTCCAAAGCGTTTATTTTGGAATAATCAATATCTTCTTCGCTATATAACACAAACGGGTAGCCTTTTTTGGCTGCCTCCATTTTTAGCTTTTTTTCTGCCTTTTTAAATCCGCTGTCTTCGGAATGAAAATTAATAAAACTTATCTTTCCTTTGATTACTTCTCCTTTTTTCAACCCTGCCACATAAGGTTTTTCGTAAAGAATCACTACTTTTTCCCAATCCTCACTCGTTCTGACTACGATTTTTTCAGAAATTTCCTCTTCTCTTCCGGAGCTTCCGTGTATTATTTTTTCAACAGCATATTTCCCGATAATCTGTTCGGAGCTTTCATTGTCATAGATAAACACGATAGTATTTTCCTCTATTTTTATAATTTTACCACTGATTATTTGCCCGTTATGCTTATGGATTTTGTCTGATTGGGCATTCATCAGAATCCCCACAAACAAAATTGTCAAGGTTAAAATATTTTTCATACGCAAAAATTATTTTAGGTTACTATAAAGCAGAAGGGAGATTCTTATACAAATCTCCCTCCTTAATCATAGAGATCTAACTTAAAAAACCAAAAATCTTTTCTTCTTTTTACTTCCTTTTATCTCATCAAGCCCCAAAATATCAAATCTATACTTATCATTATAGAATTTCACTTCCAAAGAGTCATTAAAATTCAGCTTTCTGACACTTGAATATTTTGCAGGATATCCGGAAGCCTTTACTGTGATGCGTTTATTTCTTGTTTCAACTTCATAAACCGGTTCAAACAAAAAATCTGCTCCCGAATTGACAGCCGCTTGAGCAGCCGCTCTGTTTACATAGATTTCAGGAGTCTCTCCTTTTTTTATCTTTCCTTCTACCATTGCCATTGCTTTTTTGTTCAAATCAACGGTATAATCCACAAATTTCGGCTCTAACAAAACCGGAGTATGTGATGCAGTTATAGATCTTGTTTCTGTTTTGAATGCCGCCGATTTACACGACGCCATTAATAATGGCAACATTGCCAATGCTCCTAATAAGTAAATTTTTCTGTTCATCGTAATTAAAATTTGTTATTAATTTAAGTTGTTTCTAAAACTGTTTTTTTTCGGGCTTATTGGGCCGATTTTTGCTTGAAGCTTCGGTACAAATGTACAGGCATACCCATTGCTTTTCTTGGTAAAAATTACGCAAAAAGTTGGTGTTTTTCACGCATTATTCAATCA
>CAYZBA010000244.1:0-1650 GCA_964476555.1 uncultured Flavobacterium sp. | reverse complement strand
CCACTGTCTTTGTCTAACTCATACTTTGCTCTTGATCCTCTAGGGATTTCGATAATTCCGTTTACAACTCCTTTTTCTTTTGTTTTAGGATTTACGTGATGCCAAGGATTAAAATATTGTTTCATTACAAAAAATTATTGTTTATTGTTTAAAATTATTTTACAGGTATATTTTTCAAGATTTCTAACACGAACTTCCAATATTTCTGAACAGATGAGATGCTGGCTCTTTCGTCAGGAGAGTGGGCACCTTTGATGGTTGGCCCGAAGGAAATCATATCCATACCCGGATAGTTGGTTCCTAGGATTCCGCACTCGAGTCCGGCATGACAAGCTACTACATTAGGTTTTTTACCGTTTTGTTTTTCGTATAGCGAAACCAAAACATCCAAGATTTCTGAATTTGGATTGGGTGTCCATCCGGGATAAGAACCTGAGAAGGTCACTTCTGCTCCAAATAGTTCGAAAGCCGAACGAAGAGCATTAGCCAAGTCAAATTTTGAGCTTTCTACTGAAGAACGAGTCAAGCATTGAATTGAAATTTGACCGTCTTTTACGACAACTTTAGCAATGTTGTTTGAAGTTTCTACTAAGTCTTCAAAATCGGCGCTCATTTTGTAAACTCCGTTGTGAGCGGCATAGATAGCTCTAAGAAGTCCTTCTTGAACACCTAATTCCATTACAGAGTCGGGCAGGGGAGCTTCTTGGATGAGAATTTCCAGTTTTGGTTCTGTAGTTTTGTATTCTGCTTTGATTTCAGCGATTACTTCTTGCATTTCGGATAAGAAAGCTTCTTGGAAAATGTCTGAAATAATCACTTTTGCTACGCTTTCTCTCGGAATTGCATTGCGCAGGCTTCCTCCGTTGATTTCGGCAATTTGTAAACCGAAGTTTTCGAATCCGTCGAATAGGAGGCGGTTCATGATTTTATTGGCATTTCCCAATCCTTTGTGGATGTCCATTCCGGAGTGTCCTCCGTTAAGTCCTTTAACGGTAATGGTATATCCTATGGAGTTTTCGGGAACTTCTTCAGAGTTGTAGGTTCTTGTAGCTGTAACGTCTACACCACCGGCACATCCTATGTCGATTTCGTCATCTTCTTCAGTATCCAGGTTGAGAAGGATTTGCCCTTCAAGCATTCCGCCTTGTAGCCCCATAGCTCCTGTCATTCCGGTTTCTTCGTCGATAGTAAAAAGGGCTTCGATAGCAGGGTGAGGGATATCGGTGCTTTCTAGGATAGCCATAATAGTAGCTACTCCAAGTCCGTTATCTGCTCCGAGCGTAGTTCCTTTGGCTCTTACCCAGTCACCGTCTACATACATTTCGATTCCTTGTGTGTCAAAGTCGAAAACGGTATCGTTGTTTTTTTGATGGACCATGTCTAAATGCGATTGCATTACGATGGTCTTACGGTTTTCCATTCCGGGAGTAGCCGGTTTTTTGATGATTACGTTCCCGACATGGTCTTTTATGGTTTCAAGACCTAGTTTTTGTCCGAATTCCATCATAAAAGCAATTACTTTTTCTTCTTTTTTTGACGGACGAGGTACAGCATTCAAATCGGCGAATTTATTCCAAAGGGCTTTGGGTTCTAAATTTCGTATTTCCTGATTCATAATTTCATTTTTATAAGGGTGCAAAGATACTTAAA
>CAYZBA010000243.1:0-1654 GCA_964476555.1 uncultured Flavobacterium sp. | reverse complement strand
TAAAAGAAGTTCCTGTTGAGGCTCTTATTCCGAATAAAAAGTATTTTTTCTTTTCGCATACGATTAAAAAGCAGCCACACAATCAAAAGTTGTTGAAGGCTATTTTAGAGAAAAACATTGAGTTGTATGACCACGAAACTATTGTTGATGATCGGAACAGACGTCTAATCGGTTTCGGGTATTATGCCGGACTTGTAGGAGCATATAATGCCTTTAGAACTTTCGGGATTAAATTCGAGCTATTCAACTTGCCGAAGGCAGAGACCTTGTCTGACAAAGAAGCACTTATTCAGGCATTGAGAAAGCATCCGCTACCTCCGATAAAAATTGTACTTACAGGAGGGGATGGAAAGGTAGCCCGTGGAGCAAAAGAAATCTTAGACAAAGCCAAAATCAAAGAGGTTTCGGTTGAAGATTTTTTGACAAAAAATTACGACAAACCGGTTTACGTAAAAATCGATGTGTTAGACTACAACAAGCGCAAAGACGGTCAGGTTATAGACAACTTTGACTTTTACAACAACCCAACCGAATATGTATCGGACTTTGAGCGCTTCACTAAAGTGGCAGATATGCTGATTACAGGTCACTTCTACGGAAATGATGCTCCGTATATCTTAACCAAAGAAATGCTTAAGGCAAAAGATAATAAAATTAAAGTTGTAGCTGATATTTCTTGTGATGTAGACGGCCCGATTGCTTGTACGCTTCGTGCATCAACTATTGCTGAACCTATTTACGGTTATCATCCTTCTGAAGAGAAAGAAGTGGATTACAAACATCCGGCAGCTATAGCAGTTATGGCTGTAGATAACTTGCCTTGTGAGCTTCCGAAAGATGCCAGCGAAGGTTTCGGCAAGATGTTTTTAGAGCATGTGATTCCGGCCTTCTTTAACGGAGATAAAGACGGAGTGCTAGAAAGAGCAAAAATTACCGAAAACGGTAAACTTACTCCAAGATTTGCCTACTTAGAAGATTACGTAAAATAAAGTTTTAGAGAAGTGCAGTAATTTCTTGCTGGATTTTCTCACCTTTATCTGCATTATACCATTTTTGTAAGGTGATTTTTAGGGATTCGAAATCACCTCCTTTTTCTTTTTCGGACATAAAAATCGCCTGACATTCTTGGGGTCTGGGTCCCCACACAGCCAAATCATTTCCTTTGGCGTCTTGTACAATTATTTTCGGGATAGATCTTGTTCCGTTAGTAAGGTATTTTTCGATTCGGAAGGGCTCGCTGTCACGCAATTCATACGAAACCGAAATCAGCTCATTTTCTTTGGCCATAAGTTCGATAAACGGCACAATATGCGAAGCATCACCACACCAAGGTTCTGTAATCACAATCCAGTTTTGAGGGCTAGTGATAGATTTTAGTTTAGCTATGGTTTCATCCAAAAGTTTACCGGTTTTTAGCCAACGATTCATTCGAGACCAATTGAGTTTGGTATATTCGAAATATTCCGGATTTTGATAGAGTTCCGGGAGATTTCCGTCTTGATTTTCAATAATATTTTGAAAGTAATTGAGGTAGGAAGTGAAGTCCATTATAAAGAGGTATTGAGTTGTTGTTGATACCTACAAAGTTCGGGAAAATAAACGACATTTCCCAGACGAAAAAACCTCACAAATTTAGAAACTTGTGAGGTTTATT
>CAYZBA010000242.1:0-1654 GCA_964476555.1 uncultured Flavobacterium sp. | reverse complement strand
GTAGTAGCATAGTAGTCTGCCACACCCGGAATAATCTCCTCAGGCTGTACTACATAAGGAATTGACTTTACAACAGGACCTTCACAAGCAGCAAGCGATGCAGCCGCTGTAGTGAATCCTACATATTTCAAAAAATCACGTCTTGTTGTAGAAGAAGCAGCAAGTGTTTCTTTATCTCCAAGAAATTCATCGGTAGGAATTTCTTCAACAAACTCGTTATTCCTAAGCGTCTCAACAATAGAGCTGCTTTCGTTTAGCTCCTCAACACTTTTCCAGTATTTTTTGTTTGATGACATATTATAATGATATATTTAGCTTCTTGATTAGTAATGACATTTTCCACACTCTAAACCTCCCATTTGAGCAACGGTAAGTTTATCAACTCCGTACTTCTTAGCAAGTTCTTGATGTATTTTTTGGTAATACTCGTTACCCTCCATTTTTACATTGGTAGCTCTGTGACAGTCCACACACCACCCCATAGTAAGGTCCGAATACTGCTCTAACACCTCCATAGTTTCAACAGGACCATGACATGTCTGACACTCAAGACCGGCAACTGAAACGTGTTGAGAGTGGTCGAAGTACACGAAATCTGGCAAGTTGTGGATGCGAATCCACTTAACCGGTTTTTGAGGTTTTGAATAAGTTCTGCTCACAGGATCCCAACCCACAGCATCATATAATTTTTGAATCTGTTCCGTATAGAACGCTTTAGTATAACCATGCTCTAAATCTTCTTCCCCGTTGTAATCAGAGATATTCTCATGACAGTTCATACAAACATTCAACGAAGGAATACCGGCTGTTTTACTGCTTCTAGCAGAAGAGTGACAGTATTTACAATCAATACCGTTATCACCCGCATGGATTTTGTGAGAATAGTGAATTGGCTGAATAGGCTGATAACCTTTATCAACACCTAACTGCATAAAGTATCCGTACCCCAAATAAGCACTCGCCAACAGAAGAAATATTACAGACACAATTACTAAGAATTGATTTTTCACAAAAGCTTGCCATAGGGTTGGTCTTTTCTCCTCTACCAACTCTACTCCTTTTGCTTGAGCAATATTTCTAAGCCCTTTGTTAACCATGTAAAGCACAGCAACAAGAACTAAAAGCACTACAATAAGCACCCCAAGAACAAGCTCGTTTGAAGAATCAGACGTCGTTGCACCAGCACCACCTCCAGCAGTAATTTCCGGCTTAGGCTCTTCTTTAACTTGAGCAGTATAGGCTAGAATATCATCGATATCTGCTTCTGAAAGCTGAGGAAAAGGATTCATCACTGAACCCTTATACTCTGCAAAAATTTTGTTAGCATAAGCATCTCCAGACTTAATAACCTCCGAACTGTTGCGAATCCACTTATGCAACCATTCTCTGTCAAGTCTTTCAGTAACCCCTCTTAGAGCTGGCCCTGTCATGTTCTTGTCCAAATGGTGACAAGCAGCACAATTTAAATTAAACAAAGTTTTCCCTTTTACCGGATCACCTTCCTGGGCAAAAAGACTTACAGAAGTAACAAATACGAATAATAAGCTCAATAAGAAAATTCTCGCTACAGAGCTATGGTTCCCCACTTTTTTCATACTAAAAAACGATTATCGTTTATATTTGGCATAATTTTTTCTATCCCTAAATTTCAAAA
>CAYZBA010000241.1:0-1657 GCA_964476555.1 uncultured Flavobacterium sp. | reverse complement strand
GCAAAGGCATAGCATAAGTATGGATAAAGCATGGATAAAGTATGAAAAAGGTATGAAAAGGCATTCGACCAAAGCTCTTTGTCTTGTCGAGCGCAGCGCAGCAGAATGTAGCGAAGAAATCTCTCCATAACTCAACACTCAACATTCAACACTTATAACTTGAAACTTGAAACTCCTTCCTCTGTCAATAATTCTTGCGAAATATTGTAACATACAGCAAGCGACGACTACTAATGTAATACTTCGCTTCACGAAGAACTTAACCATTTTAAAACGAAACTACTAAACATGAAAAGAATTTTTCTAACACTGCTCGGGGTGATAACTACAACCCTAGCGTTCGGACAAGACCACAAAGCACAGCAATTGGATAGCTTGTTTAGTGCACTACACCAAAAAAACTCATTCAACGGAAATGTCTTAATAGCCGAAGGAGGCCACGTAATTCTCGAAAAGAGCTATGGTTATGCTGACGAAAACACAAAACGAGAACTGAATTTAAACAGCATCTTTGAGCTGGCTTCGGTCTCTAAACAGTTCACCGCTATGGGAATTCTACTTCTCGAAAAACAACATAAATTGAAGAGTGATGATAAATTGGCCAAATACATTCCGGAGCTTGACTTTTATGGAGATATCACCATTGCCAACTTGTTGAATCACACCAGTGGCTTGCCGGACTACATAGAACTCTTCGAAGAGAAATGGGACAAATCCAAATTCGCTACCAATCAAGATATCGTAGAGATGTTTGCAAAACATAAGCCCGAGTTGCTCTTTAAGCCCAACGAAAAATTTGAATACAGCAATACAGGCTATGCACTATTGGGCTTAATCATCGAAAAAGCTTCTAATACTTCTTTCGAAGATTTCTTAAAAACCAACATATTCGACCCACTACAAATGCATAACACCTTCGTTCACAGAAGCCGATTTAAACCCAAAAAAATAGACAATTACGCCTTCGGTTATGTCTTAGACGAATCAGGAAACAAAGTGCTTACAGATAGTTTCGGCAAAAGTTATTTGTCCTACTATCTCGATGGTATTGTGGGCGACGGTATGGTAAACTCAACCGTTAGAGACTTGTTGATTTGGGATAGAGCTCTCTATACAAACCAATTAATAGATGACAACGACAGAGCCAAACTCTATCAAACTTCCACTACCGCAGACGGTAAAACCACTGCTTATAATTATGGGTGGAGTATAGCACAGAGCAATAAATATGGCAATATTGCCAGTCATTCCGGCGGTTGGGCAGGTTATATTACTTTTATCGAAAGACATCTCACCAACGATAAAACCATTATATTTTTACAAAACAACAGCTTGCCAAGCACCAAATTGCCCACTAAAGTGGTCAGACAAATCTTATATAATGAAAAAATCGTTATCGAGAAGCAAGTAAACCTGAATTCCGAAGATTTGGATAAATATTTAGGTGTGTATGCCAATGATGAATTCCCTATGAGTATTGCCATTACAAAAATTGATAATGTTTTATACGCTCAAGCTACCGGCCAAATGGCCATCCCCCTCGATGCCTATGAAAACAATACCTTTAAATTTGACCAGGCCGGAATTACGATGGTGTTCAACCCGGAAAATAACTCTTTCGAACTAAGTCAAGGCGGAATGAAGATAACCTTTATAA
>CAYZBA010000240.1:0-1673 GCA_964476555.1 uncultured Flavobacterium sp. | reverse complement strand
AGAAGTCTTAGAGCTATAAGAGAATATGACAAAGCCGACGAAATCCATCTGAAATACCTTAAATCAAAAGGTGATAGAATGGAAATCGAAAAGTTCGAAAAAGACATCGAGGCATTCAAAGAACTTTTGAATTCTGAAGAAGAATCGAGATTCACTATTTTTAATCTCGAAGCTAACTCAGACAAATCAGACTTTGGAGCTGTGTTTTTCAACGATAAAGTGGTTTTCTCTTCAGCCAGAGAAGATATGGGCGTTGTCAAAGAACTCTATGAATGGAACAAACAACAATACTTGAGCCTTTATATGGCAGACCGTAACGAACACGGAGAGTTGTCAAACATCCAAGTATTCTCTAAAGAAATCGCTTCAAACTATCACGATGCTACTTTCTGCTTTGCTCCAGACGGAAAAACAGTCTATTTCTCTTCAAGTAATGTGAAAAAAGGAAATAAAATGGCTCTAGACAACAACAGAAAAAACCATTTTAAACTTTATAAAGCAGAACTCAAAGACGGAAAACTCATCAATAAAGAAGAATTGTTTTTCAACAGCGATGACTATTCTACAGGTCACCCTGCCATAAGCCCCGATGGTAAATATTTGTTCTTCGCCTCCAACAGACCCGGAGGATTTGGCGAAGCAGATATTTATTACTGCGAAATCTACGAAGACGGAGTGCTTTCGGAACCACGTAATGCAGGTGCAAACGTTAACACTTCAGGTAATGATGTGTTCCCTTTCTTCTCTAGCGAAAACATCCTCTACTTCTCCTCCAACGGACATCAAGGATTCGGAGGGCTAGATATTTACCAAAGTGAATTCATACCCGAACAAGGATTTACAAAAGCAGTAAACCTCGGTAAGGTAGTCAATACTTCTTTTGACGATTTCGCAATGGTGTTCCATAAAGACAATAAAAACGGATACTTTTCTTCAAACCGTCTAAATGGTAAAGGAGACGATGATATCTATGCCTTCTACAGAAAACCTCTCCCTTGTGACCAATTCATCACAGGAGTGCTGAGAGATAAAGCTTCAAAAGAATTCCTAGTAGACGCAACAGTAACTGTAAAAGACAGTCTGTTCAACGTAATTGCTGAAGTAAAAACAGACGAAGAAGGAAAATATGAAGTAAAAATCCCTTGTGACCAAAAAGTCGAAGTAACCTTCAGTAAAGACAAATATATCTCAAAAACAATTCCTCAAGAAATCGGAACCGTGGACGGAGAATATATTACTCTCGACGTAGAGCTTGACAAACTCGAAGACCTAATCGTAAAAGACGAAAGAACCGGAATGGAAAAAATCAAACTCGACCCTATTTACTTCGAATTCAACAAGTGGGATATCACCCCGGAAGCCGAAGTCGTCTTAGCCAAAGCCCTAGAAGTGATGGCAATTTTCCCGGAAATGGTCATCAAAATTGAATCCCATACAGACTCTAGAGGTAGAGATGCCTACAACATGGAGCTTTCAGATAAACGAGCAAAAGCAACTCAAGCATACCTTTATTCAAAAGGAATTGCAACAGAACGTATCGAAAGCGCTATCGGATACGGAGAATCCCGATTACTTAACGAATGTAAAGATGGTGTGAAATGTACAGAAGAACAACACAACATTAACAGACGCTCAGACTTCATTATCATTAAGAGATAAACAATAACAATCTA
>CAYZBA010000239.1:0-1680 GCA_964476555.1 uncultured Flavobacterium sp. | reverse complement strand
CTTGGATAGACGGTTTGCTGGATGCGGGAGAGGAATTCTTCAAACAAACAGGAAAGTCGCTATACAGCTCACACATGTTAGACTTGTCTGAAGAACCAATTGAAGAAAATATAGAAATCTCTAAAAGATATTTAGAGAGAATGAGCAAAATGGGAATGACTCTTGAGATTGAGTTAGGAATTACAGGAGGTGAAGAAGATGGTGTTGACAACTCTGGTGTAGACAGTTCAAAATTGTATACACGGCCTGAAGAAGTAGCTTATGCTTATGAAGAATTGATGAAGGTGTCTGATAAATTTACTATTGCAGCTGCTTTCGGGAACGTTCACGGGGTATATAAACCGGGTAATGTGAAGTTAACTCCTGTTATCTTGAAAAATTCTCAAGAATATGTTCAGAAGAAATTCGGAACAGGACATAACCCGATTGACTTTGTATTCCACGGAGGTTCAGGGTCAACACTTGAAGAGATTAGAGAAGCGATTTCTTATGGTGTTATCAAGATGAATATCGATACGGATTTACAGTTTGCTTTTACAGAAGGTATCAGAGATTATATGATTAACAAAATTGATTACCTAAGAACACAAATTGGTAACCCAGAAGGAGAAGATGCTCCAAATAAAAAACACTATGATCCAAGAAAATGGATTCGTGAAGGAGAGCTTACGTTCAACAAACGTTTGGAGCAAGCTTTTGCAGATTTGAATAACGTAAATACACTTTAATAGTGACAAAGCAATAGTCAAAAGCCATGAGTTGAAGGTTTTCTCGCTCTAATGGCTTATGATTTTAAATTAAAAACAAAAAATATGTCTTGGTTTAAACGAACAGAGAAAGGGATTCAGACCCCGACAGAACAAAAGAGAGACGTTCCGAAAGGGCTATGGTATAAGTCACCTACCGGGAAAATTGTGGATGCAGAAGAATTGGCCAAAAACTTCTACGTAAGTCCAGAGGATGACTATCACGTAAGAATTGGTAGTAAAGAATATTTTGAAATCCTTTTTGATAACAACGAGTTTAAAGAACTTGATGCTAAGATGACATCAAAAGACCCGTTGAATTTTGTGGATACAAAAAAATATTCTGACCGACTTAAAGAGACTATGGCCAAAACGAAACTAAATGACGCGGTTAGAACGGCGGTAGGGAAATCTAAAGGAAAAGATTTGGTAGTTGCTTGTATGGATTTTGCTTTTATCGGAGGTTCGATGGGTTCTGTAGTAGGAGAGAAAATCTCTAGAGCTATTGATTATTCGATAAAAAACCGAATTCCTTTTTTGATGATTTCAAAATCAGGAGGAGCTCGAATGATGGAAGCCGCTTATTCGCTTATGCAGATGGCCAAAACTTCGGTTAAACTTGCGCAATTGGCGGAGGCTAAAATTCCGTATATTTCACTTTGTACGGACCCTACAACCGGAGGAACAACGGCTTCGTATGCGATGTTAGGAGATATCAACATCTCAGAGCCCGGAGCGCTTATCGGGTTTGCCGGCCCTCGTGTAGTGAAAGACACCACCGGAAAAGAATTGCCTGAAGGCTTCCAAACAGCAGAATTCTTATTAGAACACGGTTTCTTGGATTTCATCACTCACAGAAGAGATCTGAAAAACAAAGTAAATCTTTATATTGATTTGATTTTAAATCAAGAGATTAGATAGAAATTTCATTTTA
>CAYZBA010000238.1:0-1690 GCA_964476555.1 uncultured Flavobacterium sp. | reverse complement strand
CCGGGCAGCAAGAAGGTTTGAGCTTTACCAATACGGATATGGTCGATAATATTGACTTTTCGGCTGGAGGTTTTCAATCGAAATTCGGAGATAAATTATCATCTGTTTTAGATATTACTTATCGAAACCCAACCCGTTTAGGAGCCAGAGCAGAAGCAAGTTTTCTGGGCGGAAGTATTACTTTGGAAGGCGTTTCAAAAAATCAGAAATGGAGCGGAATTGTAGGAGGTCGCTACCGAGACAATTCACTTTTAGTAAACTCTCAAGATACCGAAACCAACTTTAAACCTACGTTTGCCGACGTACAGAGTTATATCACTTTTACTCCTAACAAGAAACTACAAATCAGTTTCTTAGGAAATGTCTCTTCTAATACGTATGATTACGAACCTCTCGTTCGTAGAACAAAATTCGGAACGGTGGATAACCCAACGGAACTATCTGTTTTTTATGAAGGTCAAGAAAAAGATCAATATACTACATACTTTGGGGCTTTAAAAGGGACATATTTAATGAATGATGACTTCAGCTTAAAGTTAATTGCTTCGGCTTATCATGCTACAGAACAAGAACACTTCGATATTTTAGGGCAATATCGCTTAGGCGAAGTCAATACCAATATTGGTTCTGATAGCTATGGAGAAACCGAATTTACTCGTGGGATAGGCTCTCAGCTTAACCATGGACGAAACAATTTAGATGCATTTATAGCTAATTTGGAGCTTAAAGGGTTCCATTTTATGGGTAAAAACCAATTGGAATGGGGCGTGAAATATACTCGTGAAGACATCCGTGACCGCCTAGTAGAATGGGAAGTTATCGATTCTGCCGGTTTTTCGCTCAACCCTCCGATAGGTTATCCCGCTAACGACCAACCTTATACGCCTTATACGGGTCCGCTTGTACCATATCAAAACGTAAGAGCTACTAATTTTACTACAATAGACAGGCTTTCAGGTTTTGTTCAATTCAACAGAAGAGGTTCTTTGGGAGCTCACGAAATTTGGTATAACTTAGGAGTTCGTGCTCACAATTGGAGTGTTACTGGTGAAGACATTTCATCTTCCAGTCAAACTGTTTTTTCTCCAAGAGGACAATTTGCCATAAGACCCGATTGGGAAAAAGATATGATTTTCCGTTTTTCGGTTGGGATGTATCATCAGCCACCAATGTACAGAGAACTTCGTAACCAAATGGGAGAAGTCGTGTCTGACGTAAAAGCACAACAATCGATACATTATGTGTTGTCACATGATTACAGTTTTAAACTTTGGGAGCGACCTTTCAAATTGGTCTCGGAAGCGTTCTACAAATCTATGACAGACGTAAATCCATACACTTTAGAAAATGTAAGAATTCGATATAATGCTGACAACAATGCTGAAGCCTATGCGGTTGGATTTGATACTCGACTAAACGGAGAATTTGTTCCCGGAACGGAATCTTGGTTCAGTTTCGGATACTTGCAAACCGAAGAAAACATCGATAATCGAGGCTATATTGCCCGACCAACCGACCAAAGACTCAAATTCGGAATTTTGTTTCAGGATTATATGCCAAACATTCCGAATGTGAAGGTTTATTTGAACTTAGTATATAATACAGGACTTCCGGGAGGCTCACCCTCGTATGCAGACCCTTATGTTTACCAAAATAGATTGAAAGATTACCGTAGAGCCGATGTTGGTTT
>CAYZBA010000237.1:0-1697 GCA_964476555.1 uncultured Flavobacterium sp. | reverse complement strand
AGTTTACAGTCGCAGTATTCAGTTTACAGTTGAATGCTGTGACTAATCTTCTTAATTTACAAATTATCACATTTTCAAATTTTCAAATTCAAATTCACCCCCAAAGGTTTAACTGAAAACAGAATACTGAGACTGCAAACTCTAGAGCCCCTTCAACTCCTCTATATACGTTCTGTCATTAGAGAGTCTCGGAATTTTGTTTTGTCCTCCAAGTTTGTTCTGTTTTTTGAGCCAATCATAAAACAAGTTCTTGCGGGCTATGTGTATCACCGGAGGGTTGAGAGTCATATTGTTCGTCCGCTTGGCTTCGTAGTCAGAGTTTAGGTTCTGTAAGGTTTTGTCCAAAACAGAGTGAAAAAACTGAATGTCTTTCGGGTTTTCTTTGAACTCAATAATCCATTCGTGCGAACCTTTCTCTTTCCCCGACATAAAAATAGGAGCAACAGTGTAATCAATAACTTCGGTTTGAGTTTGCTTACAAGCCTCAGCAATCGCCATATCCGTATTCTCAATCATCAACTCTTCTCCAAAAACATTGATGTGATGTTTGGTCCTACCGGTTACTTTAATTCGGTAAGGATTGAGAGAAGTGAAGCGAACAGTATCCCCAATCAGATAACGGAAAAGACCGGAATTGGTCGAAATAACCATAGCGTAATTCTTCCCGATTTCTACTTCAGACAGGCGAATCGTTTTCTGTTTTGATGTCCCAAACGTATCCATCGGTATAAATTCATAAAAAATGCCGTAGTCCAGCATTAGCAACATTTCGTCAGAATGGTTCAGGTCCTGTAACGCAAAGAAACCTTCCGATGCATTGTATATCTCATAGTAATTGAAGTCAGTGCTCGGAAACAGCTTTCTGTACTGCTCCCTATACGGGTTAAAGCTAACTCCTCCGTGAAAATACACTTCTGCATTCGGCCAGATTTCCAACAAATGACTTTTTCCGGTTTCTTCTAGAGTCTTGTTGAGCAATACCAACATCCACGAAGGTACTCCGGCAAAGCTCGTTACGTTCTCTTTGAGAGTCTCCTGAACAATAGCCCCCAATTTAACTTCCCAATCAGAGAGTTGAGACACTTTGCTACTTGGCGTGCTGCTGAACTCAGCCCATATCGGTAAGTTTTCAATCAATATGGCAGAAAGGTCCCCAAAATAGGTGTTGTTGTCTTCATAAAGCTGCTTGCTGCCTCCAAGCCTTAGGCTTTTTCCGGTAAAAAGCTGTGAGTTCTCGTTGTTATTCAAATACAAGCAAAGCATATCTTTCCCGGCTTTAAAATGGCAGTCTTCCAAAGCCTCGTTGCTTACAGGAATAAACTTACTCTTCGCATCTGTCGTTCCGCTTGATTTAGCAAACCATTTGATAGGCGTATGCCAAAAGATATTAGGCTCACCTTTTCGAGCTCTTTCAATATAAGGCTGAAGCTCCTCATAGGTGACCACAGGCACGGTTTTAGCAAAAGTCTCATAACTTTTTATAGACGAAAATCCATATTTCTTACCTAAAACAGTGTTTTCCGTAGTACGAAGTAACTGAAAGAGAAGTTCTTCTTGTACTTCGTTAGGATACTTCATAAACAATTCTATTTGATGAATTCGCTTCTTAAGAATCCAAGAGGCAAAAGAATTGATAATAGATAAAGCCATTTTTATTACCTTTAGGGTCGTAAAAATAGTAATTTTCTAATGATATT
>CAYZBA010000236.1:0-1704 GCA_964476555.1 uncultured Flavobacterium sp. | reverse complement strand
CGTCGCCTTTTTTTAAAACCCCCAATATCATTTGATATTGGGGGTTTTTGTTTTTGGATTGTATCCGAAAAGACTAAAAAAAATTTATAATATTCCGCTTTTTTATTTCAGAATGGTATATACTAATATGGTGTTTTGTATCTTATTGAAAGCTTAAGTTAAAGACATATGATTCTCTAGACAGAGAGAGGATGCATTAGTATAGAAAAGAAATTAGATAGAGGAAATTAAAAGACATTTACTTCCATTTCAATTTCTATTCCGAATTTATCTACGATAGTTTTTTGAATGGTTTTAGCTAATTGGTAGATTTCTTTTCCGGTAGCATTTCCGTAGTTTACTAAGACAAGAGCTTGTTTTTGGTGTACTCCTGCATCTCCGAAACGCTTACCTTTAAATCCGGCGGTTTCTATAAGCCATCCTGCAGGAATTTTGATTAAGTGTTCAGACACTTCATAAAAAGGCATTTCGGGATATTGTTTTTGTACTTTATTGAAAATTTTTCGAGGAACAATGGGGTTTTTGAAGAAGCTGCCGCTATTTCCAATTTCTTTAGGGTCAGGAAGTTTGCTTTGTCTGATAGAAATTACAGCTTTACTAACATCTTGAATTGTAGGTTGTATAACTCCCATTTTTTGGAGTTCGTTAGAGATAACTCCGTAGGAAGTTGAAATTTTGTGGTCTTTTTTAGTAAGTTTTAGAGTAACAGAAATGATGATATATTTTCCTTTTTCTGATCCTTTGAAAATGCTTTCTCTATAGCCGAATTTGCATTCTGATAGCGTAAAAGTCTTGATTTCTTGAGTTTTGATGTTTATGGCTTTACAAGAATCGAATACATCTTTTAATTCTACCCCGTAGGCTCCAATGTTTTGAATTGGAGCAGAGCCAATATTTCCGGGAATTAATGATAGATTCTCAATACCTCCAAAATTGTTTTGGAGTGTCCAGAGTACGAATTGATGCCAATTTTCTCCGGCTTGGGCTTCTACCCAGACATGATTTTGGTCTTGCTTTACGATTTGAATTCCCTTAAGATTAATGTGAATAACAGGTTTTAGAATATCTTGAGTCAGGAGCATATTACTACCTCCTCCTAATACAAAGATCTCTTTGTCTTTGTATTTTTCTAAAACGGATTGTAATTCTGAAAGTGAAGAGACAGAAATTAATTCTTTTGTTTTTACGTCTATTCCGAAGGTGTTATAAGCTTTGAGGGAGTACATTTGATTTAAAAATTTCTCATACAAACATACAAAAATAAACTTTAACTGAAAGGAGTGCAATAAATCTCTTTACTATAGTTGTTATATCAAAGGATTTGGGAAAAAGAAGGTAATCAGAGTTATGTGATTAATTTGATTACTTTTGAGGGAGTATTAAAATAAAAAAGCTCAATTACTTTCGGTTCAAGTAATTAAGCTTTTGGTGGTGACCACGATGGGATTCGAACCCATACGCCTTGCAGCACCACCCCCTCAAGATGGCGAGTCTACCAGTTTCTCCACGTGGCCTTAAATAAAAAAAGTCAAGCTTTGACTGCCTAACTTTTTAGTGACCCGACTGGGGCTCGAACCCAGGACCCCAACATTAAAAGTGTTGTGCTCTACCAACTGAGCTATCGAGTCTAGAAAAATTCATAAAAAAAAGTGATCGCGAAAGGATTCGAACCTTTGACCGTCTGCTTAGAAGGCAGATGCTCTA
>CAYZBA010000235.1:0-1706 GCA_964476555.1 uncultured Flavobacterium sp. | reverse complement strand
GTTGTACGATATTTTAAAACCGAACTGTGAAAAAAATACTAACAATTTTAAGTTTACTATTTCTTTTTTCTTGTAAACAGAATGAAAACGCAACAAACGAAATATCATCATTCCAAAACTTAGAGCTAAAACAGCTTTCTCTTTATGAACTTCAATCTGATTTCGATTTATTAGTAAATAGTTTGAAAGAAGCTCATACAGGATTGTATTGGTATTCGACTGACAAACAATTTGACAGCCTTGTTTCCATTCAGCGAACTTTATTAAAAGACAATCTAAACAGTTTACAATTTTACAACATTGTTTCGCCGATTGTAGCTTTCTCTAAAGAAGACCATTGCGATATTTCGCTCTCTGATGAGCTAAACAAAGCATTAACAGAAAAAGGATTATTTCTTCCATTAATTATTATCAACCTCAATCAAAAGCCGTTAATTTTAAATCAGCCGTACAAAGGATTGGAATTGATAGCAATTAACGGAATTAAAATTGAAGAAATCTATCATAGAATATTCAACACATTTGCTGCGGATGGATTTATCATATCATCTAAGTACAGATATTTGGATTTGACAGGTTTTTCAAGAGAGTATGCAAAAGTTATTGACCAACAAGAGGAGAATACAATAATTACCAAAGACCTATCGACAGGAAAAGTGGAAACTCATAAGTTGAAATCTGTTTCGTATAAAAAACTCAGAGAACATATGGTTCAGGTTTTTAACGAAAATAAAATAAAGGAAAAGATAGATGAACCTGCGGAACTTAAATTTCAAAACAATAACACTGCAATTTTAACTTTCACAACTTTTGGTAATAGTGATTTTGAAGAGTACAATATGAATTTTAAAAAGTTTGTAGACTCATCATTTGTAGAAATTACAAAACGTAAATCAAAGAATTTAATAATCGATTTGAGAGATAACGGAGGTGGTTCAGAAGGAAATGAAGATTATCTTTTTTCTTATTTAACTGAAAAACCATATACTAAATACAAACACGTTGAGCTGTCAAAATTTTCTTTTAGCTTTCTTGATTTTACAGATTATTCAAGCATCGAAGACAGAGAAGAATTAGAAAACGAATTAAGAGCTGAAAATAAAATGGTCGAAAATGGAAAAATTTACCGTAAAGAAGGTCTATATATTCCTGAAGCTTTAAAAAGTAACACTTTTAAAGGTCAAGTATATATTTTAACAAGTGGTTGGACATATTCAGGCGGTGCAGAATTTTCGACTTTGATGAAAGAACACACAAAAGCAATATTTATAGGAGAGGAAACAGGAGGTGGATATTATGGAAACACAAGTGGAACATCTCTAGAATTAACTTTACCAAACACAAAACTAAAAATTGATATTCCGATTTTGAAATTCGTTTTAGAAGTACAAAAAGGAAAATTTGGAAGAGGAGTAATACCTGATTATGAAATCCAACCGACTTTTGAAGAATATATTAATGGCTACGATGCAGAGCTTGAATATGCTAAAAAACTCATTGAAAAATAAAAAACATCGTACAACAACGGTTTTGCAAAAGAGCGGGTTAAGTGATTAATTCAAGGTTAGTGCATTTAATCCGCAAAACCATTTTTTATTTGCTTTTAAAATGTAAATTAGCAAATAGAAAAAATGGTTTTGCTACGACTGTGCTAAATTGAAAGTTTAGTCTTTCTAATCCGCTCCTTCGCAAAGCCTCAAAACGTT
>CAYZBA010000234.1:0-1710 GCA_964476555.1 uncultured Flavobacterium sp. | reverse complement strand
CAAAATTACCAACTAATACTACCATAATGCACATTGCTATAGCAGGAAACATCGGAGCAGGAAAGACCACACTAACTAGACTTTTAGCCAAATATTTCCGGTGGGAACCTCATTTTGAAGATGTGGTTGATAATCCGTATTTAGACGATTTTTATCACCAGATGGAAAGGTGGAGTTTTAACCTGCAAATCTACTTCTTGAATAGCCGCTTTCGTCAGATTCTTCAAATCAGACAAAGTGGAAAGAAAATTATTCAAGACAGAACCATTTATGAAGATGCGTATATTTTTGCACCTAACCTTCATGATATGGGGCTTATGAGCAGTAGAGATTTCCAGAACTATACATCTCTCTTTGAGCTTATGGAGACTATGGTACAAGCTCCGGATTTACTTATCTATTTGAGAAGCTCCGTTCCGAATTTGGTAGGGCAGATTCACAAAAGAGGTAGAGAATATGAAAATTCGATCTCTATTGATTACTTATCTCGTCTGAACGAACGTTATGAAGAGTGGATTAAGGGCTACAATAAAGGTAAGCTTCTAATTATAGACGTGGATAACATCAATTTTGTTGACAATCCCGAACATTTAGGAGATATCATCAACAAAATTGATGCAGAAATTAATGGGCTTTTTTAAAGCGCTTCTACTTTAATATCATTGTCTTGGAGCATGTCTTTCAACATGTTTTCAATTCCGTTTTTCAATGTAAATGTCGAAGACGGACATCCGCTACAAGCACCTTGAAGAATAACTTTTACTCGTTTTTCAATCGGGTCAAAAGATTCGAAAACGATATTTCCTCCATCTGAAGCTACAGCCGGTTTTACATACTCTTCCAAGATATTGATGATTTGTTGTGAAGTTGTGTCAAGACTCTCAAACTTCTCGTCAGAGATTTGAGTTTTTTGTTGAGTCGGGTTGTGTTTGCTCTCATCAAAAACTGATTTTCCTTGCTCGATAAATTCTCGGATGAAAGAGCGAAGTTCCATAGCTACTTCGTCCCACTCTTTAATGTTGTATTTGGTGATGGAAACGTAGTTTTCGTCTAAGAAAACTTCTTTTACGAAAGAAAATTTGAAGAGTTCTGTGGCCAAATCTGAGGCTTGTGCTTCTTCAATATTCTTAAATTCAACGGAGTTCTTAACAAGAGGTTTGTTGGTTACAAACTTCATTACTGATGGATTTGGAGTACTTTCTGCATACACCGTAACCGGAATTTTTTTCTTCTCAGACTGCGGAGCAATAATAGGCAGCCCTGAATTTATAAAATCGCTGATCTGATTGGCAACTTCTTCTTGCACATCACTCCATTCAACAATATTATAACGCTCAATAGCAATGAAGTTCCCCGATATAAAAACTGTTTTTACAAAAGGAAAATAAAACAATTTTTGGGCTAAAGCAGAGGGTTTAGCTTCGTCTATATTTTTAAATTCATAGCTCTCTTTGCTGATAAAATCAGGCAATTCGAACTTCATGATGGCTCGATTCTGCGTAGGTTTGATAGTCACTTGAGACATGCTGTTTGGTTTTTTTTACAAAGATATTAAGTTATTTTTTAAATTTGTTTATATTTGGAGATTCTTAACGAAATGCTGTCGTTGAGGATTTTACCAACAAAAACCAGAAATCAACCAATTATAAATATGTAGTATTAAAAAGGAAAATTTATGAAAAGAATTACTCTCATAATGCTGTTGCTGCT
>CAYZBA010000233.1:0-1731 GCA_964476555.1 uncultured Flavobacterium sp. | reverse complement strand
AAAATTACTACTTTTTGCGTATTGATTGCTATGAGTTAGTGGGATAGCTTTGCCCAAAATGGATAACAGGCCTGCTATGCATTGATAATTTATGTGTAATCAATACTTTTAAAAATCATGAGAAAGACAATACTAATGTTATTTATGTTTACGGCTTCTGTAATGAGCTTTGTTTCCTGTAGTAGTGATGACAGTGACTCTTCGTCATCCTCTAATATTGTAGGTAAATGGCAACATGAAAAAGAAGGAGGAATCCTAGGAGGAGAAGAAATATTATTGCCGTATGAACATGATTGTCCTACCAAAAAAGACTATATTGAGTTTCTTAGTAACGGTACCGGAAGAAGTTATTACTATGACCAAAATTGCCAGCTTGAAGAAGGAGGCGAAGGAGGGACTTGGGACAAATCCGGTAATATACTTACCTTGAGCGACGAAGATGGTACAAACGAATTCGAAATTCTAACGCTCAACAATACGACCTTAAAAATTAAAGAACTAAATGGTCAAGGGTTTATCTTAGAATTCAAACGCATATAGTTTTCATAGTTTTAGTTTGTAGTAAATGTAGGACTCTATTAAGTTAGAGAGTTTTTGAGTTTATGTGACTTTTTCTTCAAGGATATTGTTCTTTGGAGAAAAAGTTTTTTTATGGAGAAAAAGTTTATAAAATACTAACCCCTTATGGCTATAGACTATCAAAAAATAAGACAAGACCAGAAGAATTTCGTCAATAATTTAATTCTTGCCAAAGTTTTTATACTTTTGTTAGCCTAAACTAAAAGGAACATAATGTCTGTAGCAAAAAAAGATTATAAGAGAATAACCACCCGTTCGCTATTCGAAATGAAACAGAACGGAGAAAAAATATCCATGTTGACGGCCTATGATTATACTATGGCTCGTATCGTTGACGAAGCAGGAGTAGACGTGATTTTGGTTGGAGATTCTGCAAGTAACGTAATGGCCGGTCACGAAACCACTTTGCCTATTACGCTGGACCAGATGATATATCACGCTTCGAGTGTGGTGAGAGCCGCAAAACGAAGCTTAGTAGTAGTAGATTTACCCTTTGGTAGTTACCAATCAGACTCCAAAGAAGCCTTGCGTTCGGCTATCCGTATTATGAAAGAAAGTGGGGGACATGCCGTAAAAATGGAAGGAGGTAGAGAAATCAAAGACAGTATCAAAAAAATCCTCCATGCCGGAATCCCTGTAATGGGCCACTTAGGACTTACACCCCAATCTATCTATAAATTCGGAACTTATACCGTTCGAGCTAAAGAAGATCAAGAAGCCGAAAAGCTCTTGGAAGATGCTAAAATGTTAGATAAAATTGGTTGTTTTGCTCTTGTATTAGAGAAAATTCCGGCTCAACTGGCTAAAAAAGTAGCCGAGAGCGTTTCGATTCCGGTAATCGGTATTGGAGCCGGAAACGGAGTGGACGGACAAGTGTTGGTCATTCACGATATGTTGGGTATGAACAACGAGTTTCACCCACGATTCCTCAGACGTTATTTGAATCTGTATGAACTGATGACACAGGCTATCGGACAATACGTATCGGATGTGAAATCGCTAGACTTCCCGAATCAAAACGAACAATATTAGACTTTCGTAAAACTAAATCTTAAACCACTTTATGACCATAAAAACTCGTTTGACCATGATGAGTTTCCTACAATTCTTCGTGTGGGGAGCTTGGCTCATTACTATTGCTAATTTTTGGTT
>CAYZBA010000232.1:0-1738 GCA_964476555.1 uncultured Flavobacterium sp. | reverse complement strand
TCGATGCACATGACTCACAGATGGTTAGACAGATGTATTGCTCACTTGGAAAAAACTCCGTTGAAATACGATTACGACCAAACTTTCTTCCCTATTGTTCAGGGAAGTACGTATAAAGATTTACGTCAACAGTCTGCTGAATATATTGCAAATGTTGGTGCTCAAGGAAATGCTATCGGAGGACTTTCGGTTGGTGAACCGGCAGAAGAAATGTATGCCATGACCGAAGTGGTTTGCGACATACTTCCGAAAGACAAACCAAGATACCTGATGGGTGTTGGAACTCCAATCAATATCTTAGAAAATATCGCTTTAGGTATTGATATGTTTGATTGTGTGATGCCAACTAGAAATGCAAGAAACGGAATGCTTTTTACTTCTGAAGGAATTATCAACATCAAAAACAAAAAATGGGAAAACGACTTTTCTCCAGTTGACCCAATGGGAATCACTTTTGTAGATACTGAATATTCAAAAGCCTATTTACGACACCTTTTTGCAGCAGAAGAATTCCTTGGAAAACAAATTGCAACCATTCATAACTTAGGTTTTTATTTATGGTTGGTTAGAGAAGCTAGAAAACACATTTTGGAAGGTGATTTTGCAGTTTGGAAAAACAAAATGGTAAAAAAACTCGGAAATCGATTATAGGATATTAGGTAAACGATTTAGGATTTTTGAGGTAACACAATAAAATCCTAATTCTCAAATCACAAATCCTAAATTACTATCTTTGTTGCTTTGGAAGTTATATGAAAATAATCGACTGGTACATCCTCAAGCGTTATCTGGTAACCTTCTTTATGATGCTTTTGTTGTTTGCTCCTATAGCAATCATCATTGACATTTCAGAGAAGATCAATAAAATCCTAGCCAACAACGCTCCTCTGGATGAAACCGTGGTTTTTTATCTGAATTTTACTATCTATTTTGCGAATTTTCTGTTTCCGATATTTCTGTTTTTGTCCATTATTTGGTTCACTTCGAAACTGGCTAATAATACCGAAATCATCGCGATTTTGAGCTCCGGAGTTTCGTTTACACGATTTCTAAGGCCTTATCTTATCGGAGCTACGATTATTTCGTTTTTTGCGATTCTGATGAGTTTTTATTTGGTCCCGAAAGCCAGTAAAGGATATAACGAATTCCGATATACATACATGCACAAACATCGGGAAACTCGGGAAAGCAACAACGTTTACAAACAACTCAACGATACGCAATACATCCACGTAAACAGTTTTAATCCGGCTACAAAAACCGGATTTGAGTTTTCGCTGGAGACTTTCGATAAAAACAACAAGCTTAAAGAAAAAATTCATGCTTCGACTATCAAGTGGAACGAATCCGATAGTACCTATTCTTTGAGAACTTATACCAAACGAATTGTAGGGGAATTAGACGACATGTTAATTGTCGAATCCAAAAAAGATACGGTTTTGAATTTTGATTTGGATGATCTGACTCCTGTGATTTATATGGCAGAGACCTTGTCGATAGGTGAGCTCAATAAGTTTATTGAAAGAGAAAAACAACGTGGTTCGGGCAAAATTAACACCTACATCGTGGTGAAACAAAAGCGATTTAGTGTTCCGGTTTCGGCTTTTATTCTGACGATTATTGCCGTTTCGGTTTCTGCGATGAAGCGTAGAGGAGGAATGGGAATCAACTTGGCTATCGGGATTTTTATTGCCTTTTCGTATGTTTTCTTTGATAAAATGTTCGGAACCTTGGCTGA
>CAYZBA010000231.1:0-1761 GCA_964476555.1 uncultured Flavobacterium sp. | reverse complement strand
TGTTTTTTGTAAAACCGAAGAAATGATAATCGTGAGCCCTGCTCCGATAACGTTTAGCCACAGATACCCGATTACGTCGAGATAATAGATATAGAAAATCGAGGTTTGGGAAATTACCGCGCCCCAAAACAAAGCTTGACCTTTGATGAATTTAAAGTAGAACCCGACCAAGAAAATCCCTAGGATGGTTCCGTAGAATACGGAGCCTAGGATATTTACAAACTGAATCAGGTTTTCGAACAAGGTGGCATAACAAGCAAAAGCGATAGCCACGACACCCCAGAAGACAGTAAACCATTTTGTGGATTTCACAAAGTGCATGTCACTTTTTGGGGTTTTGAGGTTTCGTTTATAAATATCAATAGTTGTTGTTGAGGCCAAAGCATTCAAAGCAGAAGCCGTTGAAGACATAGCTGCCGAGAAGATTACTGCCAGTAAGAGTCCTACAAACCCCATTGGCAGGTAATTCAACACAAAATAGATGAAGACGTAATCTTTGTCGTTAGTTTCGATTTTGCTGTCTGCTTTTTTGATGAGTTCGCGAGCTTGTTCTCTTAAATCTTTTTCTTTGAGTCCCAAAGCCGTAATCTTTTCTTGAAGGGCTTTGTTTTCGAAGTTTTGGTTGAGCTGATAAGCATATTGCAAGGTGAAATCTCTTTTGTCTTCTGCAATGTCTTCGAGTTGTTTTTCTAAGGAAGCGTATTCTGCGGCATATTGTGATTTTTCAATTGCTTTTTTTCCGTTGGGGTTAAAGTGAATAGGAGCCGAGTTGAATTGAAAAAACACAAAGACCATTACTCCTACAAGAAGAATAAAAAACTGCATAGGGACTTTTAGAAGTCCGTTAAAGATAAGGCCTAGCTGACTTTCTTTGATGTTTTTTCCGGATAAGTATCTTCCTACTTGAGATTGGTCTGTTCCGAAATAGGAGAGGGCTAAAAAGAGTCCTCCTGTGATTCCGCTCCAAAACGTATAGCGGCTTTCAAGGTCAAACGAAAAGTCCACAATTTCCATTTTGTTGTTGATTCCCGCTACTTTTAGGGCATTGGTAAAGGTGACCTCTTGGGGGAGGTTGCTGAGAATGAGGAAGAAAGCAACGAACATTCCGCCCATAATAATGAACATTTGTTGCTTTTGAGTGACATTTACTGCTTTGGTACCACCCGAAACGGTGTAGATAATCACCATGATTCCTATGATGATGTTCAAAAGCGTAAGATTCCATCCTAAAATAGTCGACAGAATAATGGCCGGAGCATAAATAGTAATTCCGGTTGAAAGTCCTCGTTGTACTAAAAACAAAATGGCTGCAAACGACCGAGTTTTGAGGTCAAATCGCTGTTCGAGGTATTCGTAGGCGGTATAAACTTTAAGTTTGTGGTAGATTGGGATAAAAGTGATACAGATGATAATCATAGCCAGAGGCAACCCGAAATAGAATTGCACGAAACCCATTCCGTCGTGATAAGCTTGTCCGGGAGTAGAAAGGAAAGTGATGGCGCTGGCTTGAGTGGCCATTACGGAAATTCCGACCATGTACCAAGGGGTCTCGTTGTTTCCGAGGATATAGTCTTTTACGTCTTTGCTTCCTTTGGTTTTAAGGCTTCCGTAAATTACAATAAACGAAAGGGTTACTATGAGTATGATCCAGTCAATATGCTGCATTGGCTAAGAGAAAATTAAAGTCAACAAGTAGAAAATCAGGATGTAGACAGTGTTGGCTATCAGTACAAACGAATATGATTTTTTCCACTTGCTCAT
>CAYZBA010000230.1:0-1784 GCA_964476555.1 uncultured Flavobacterium sp. | reverse complement strand
ATTCCTAAAACAAAACCTTTAAAAGGAAAAATAGAAGGTTTTATAACTTTTGAAAATGATAAAATTTTCATAGAATCCAAAGAATTTCTGCTGAGTGAAATTAAAACCATTTCTATATCAAATGAAGATTATTACGGAAAAATCACTTATGCAGGCAAAGGTGATTTAAATAGTATACGTTCTAATGGTGTTGACAATTCTATAATTTTAGAATTAAATTCAGGTAAAACAATAAAATCTCAATTTCAACTATATAATGCTTGGGATTTTGAAAATATAAGAGGAATTTTAATCAAATATTATAGTGAAGGAAAATTAAGTTTCGAAAATTTAGCGAAAGTTTTAGGTGTTACATCTAAACAAGAAAAAGCTAAATTCAAAAATCACATAGACAAGCATTATTTATAATTTAAAAACTACAAATATGGAAAAAGCAACATTTGCAGGCGGGTGTTTTTGGTGTACGGAAACTGTTTTTTCAAGTCTTGAAGGAGTTGAGAGTGTAACGTCTGGTTATATTGGCGGAACTACTATCAACCCAACCTATAAAGAAGTTTGCACAGGCACAACAGGTCATGCAGAAGCCGTTGAAATCGTCTTTAACCCACAAGTGATTTCTTATAAGGAATTATTAGAAATCTTTTTTGCGACTCACAACCCTACTACATTGAACCGCCAAGGAGAAGATGTCGGGACACAATATCGCAGCGAAATTTTCTATCACAACCAGGAGCAGAAAAAACAAGCAGAAGATTTTATTGCCTTTATGACTTCAGAAAAAGTTTTTGACGACCCAATCGTCACAAAAATTTCTCAAGCGACAACTTTTTATAAAGCCGAAGATTATCACCAAGATTATTTCAACAATAACCCAAATCAGCCTTATTGCCAAGCGGTGATTAATCCTAAAGTGAAAAAATTCAAACAGACTTATATTCAGAAATTGAAAAAGTAAGTCTTTAATCTGAAAATACTTTTGAGATGAAAGATTTTGCCAGAGTTTACCGAATGCCTTTTGCCAGTGTGTATCCGCACTACATTACTAAAGCGGAGAAAAAAGGTCGAACGAAAGAAGAGGTTGACCAAATTATTTTTTGGCTCACCGGATATGACCAAAAAACACTGCAAAAGCATTTAGACGAAAAAACAGACTTTGAAACTTTCTTCAAAAACGCTACTATTCACCCGAATGCTTCAAAAATTACAGGAGTGATTTGTGGTTATCGAATCGAAGAAATCGAAGAGGAATTGATGAGACAAATCCGATATCTAGACAAATTGATTGACGAATTGGCCAAAGGCAAAAAAATAGAAAAAATCCTAAGAAAATAGTTAGTTCATTCACAAAACAAAAAACCGAAAATCTGTTGATTTTCGGTTTTTTGTTGAAATATAAATTCTATTAAATATCGTCAAAGTCAATATCTGTAAAACTGCTTACTGAAGTTGATGATTCTTCAGAAGAATGGTTAGTTTCTCTTTTAAAGTCTTTTTGGTGTCTCTCTGAGATTACTTCTTCTCCTTTTTGATCAATAACATAAGTCATCATTTCTTCTAGGATTTGTTTGAACTCAGAAAAGTCTTCTTTATAAAGATAGATTTTGTGTTTTTTATAATGGAAAGATCCGTCTTCTTCTGTGAATTTCTTGCTTTCTGTAATAGTAATATAATAATCGTCTGATTTTGTTGCTCTTACATCAAAGAAGTAGGTTCTTCTTCCTGCTCTCTGCACCTTTGAAAAAATCTCATCTTTTTCTAATAAATCTCTTTCGCTCATGTTACTT
>CAYZBA010000229.1:0-1811 GCA_964476555.1 uncultured Flavobacterium sp. | reverse complement strand
TTTCGGTTGTCAATCAGGGTGCGAATTTCGTGATTTTCCAGCAAACTCAAAACTTTTTTTGCATAATTTTCGTATTTCTCACTCAAAGACAGGATTATAGCCTGTGTCGGCATGAGCCATAGTGGGAAGTTTCCTGCTGTATGTTCGAGCAAAATCGCCACAAAACGCTCCATCGAGCCAAACGGTGCTCTGTGAATCATTACAGGTCGATGTAATTTGTCATCTGAACCTACATAACTCAAGTCAAAGCGCTCCGGCAAGTTGTAATCTACTTGAATAGTTCCTAATTGCCATTGTCTTCCTAGAGCATCTTTCACCATGAAATCCAATTTTGGACCGTAGAAAGCTGCTTCTCCCGGCTCGATAATGTAGTTAAGGCCTTTGTCTTTTACAGCAGAAATAATCGCATTCTCTGCTTTCTCCCAATTCTCAACCGTACCGATATACTTGTCCGGATTAGTCAAATCACGAACAGAAACCTGAGCCGTAAAGTTCTCAAAACCAAGCGAACCGAATACGTAAAGCACTAGGTCTATTACTTTTTTGAATTCGTCATCCAATTGCTCTTGAGTGCAGAAGATGTGAGCATCATCTTGAGTAAATCCTCTTACACGAGTAAGCCCGTGTAACTCCCCGGATTGCTCATAACGATATACGGTCCCGAACTCTGCGTAACGTTTCGGAAGGTCTTTGTATGACCAAGGTTTTGCTTTATAAATCTCACAGTGATGAGGGCAGTTCATAGGCTTCAACAAGAACTCTTCACCTTCGTTTGGTGTGTGAATTGGCTGAAAGCTGTCTGCTCCGTATTTTGCATAATGACCCGAAGTCACATAAAGTTCTTTGTGCCCGATATGAGGTGAAACGACTTGTTCATATCCTGCTTTTTTCTGTGCTTTTTTCAGGAATTGCTCCAAGCGGTCACGAAGAGCAGCTCCTTTTGGCAACCATAGTGGTAATCCTTGCCCAACTCTTTGAGAGAAGTGGAAAAGCTCTAATTCCTTCCCTAATTTTCTGTGATCGCGTTTTTTAGCTTCTTCTAAAAGTTCTAAATATTCTGTAAGGTCTTTTTGTTTCGGGAACGAGATTCCGTAAACTCTGGTGAGTTGTTTGTTTTTCTCGTCTCCTCTCCAATAAGCTCCTGCTATGCTCAAAATCTTAACCGCTTTGATGATTCCGGTGTTCGGAATGTGACCTCCGCGGCACAAATCCGTGAAGTTGGAATGGTCACAAAACGTGATGGTTCCGTCTTCCAGATTCTCGATAAGTTCAATTTTATATGGATTGTTTTCTTTCTTATAGTATTCTAAAGCCTCCTCTTTCGATGCCGAACGCATTTTGAAGTCGTGCTTTTCACGAGCAATTTCAAGCATGCGGTCTTCGATTTTTTTGAAGTCGCTATCTGAGATTTTGTGGTCTCCGAAATCGACATCATAATAAAAACCGTTTTCTACAGCCGGACCAATCGTTAGCTTAATGCCCGGATACAATTCTTGTAATGCCTGAGCCAAAACGTGTGAAGAGGAATGCCAAAAAGCTTTTTTACCCTCTTTGTCATTCCATGTATAAAGAACCAAAGATCCGTCGGTCGTGAGAGGTGTTGCTGTCTCAACTGTGGTACCATTGAAAGAAGCAGAAATCACGTTTCTAGCCAATCCTTCACTTATACTTTTAGCAACCTCCATCGGAGTTGCTCCTTTCGGAAACTCCCGAACCGAACCATCAGGCAATGTAATCTTTATCATACGTCGAAAAAAATTTAAGAGTGCAAATATACTAAGATTCTACGGAATATTTAAAATTCCTTTTCA
>CAYZBA010000228.1:0-1825 GCA_964476555.1 uncultured Flavobacterium sp. | reverse complement strand
GTTTTGCTTTTCGACAGAATTCGAAAGTCACTGTATTTCACTTTCAAAGTTAGTGTCTTCCCTTTAAAACCGGATTTGGTTATTCGTTTGAAAAGGTCATCAGCAACGACTTCTAACTTGGCTTGCAAAAGCTGAAAATCGTTGATGTCTTCATCAAAAGTGATTTCTGTCCCGACAGATTTCCTCTCTCTATCAGGATTTACGATGCGGTTATCAATGCCTCTGGCATTCAAATAATAGATTTTTCCTGCTTTCCCGAAATGCTGTACAAGAAATTCTTCTGATTTTTGTTTGAGGTCATAGCCTGTAAAAATCCGCATTTGATGCATTCGCTCTGCAGTCTTTTTCCCAATTCCGAAAAATCGCTCGATTTTGAGCTGCTCTACAAACGATTCTGCCCTTTTGGGGGTTATCACATAAATTCCGTTGGGCTTGTTGTAATCAGAAGCTATTTTGGCTAAAAACTTATTAAACGAAACTCCTGCCGAAGCTGTGAGGCCTGTCTTATCCCAAATCTTTTGTTTGATTTCGGTAGCTATATCCATAGCAAAATCCATGTTTTTACGATTCTGAGTAACATCCAGAAATGCTTCATCTAGCGAAAGAGGCTCGACCAAATCAGTATATTCTAAAAATATCTCTCTGATTTGCTGTGAAACTTCTCTATACACCTTAAATCGAGGGGGAGTAAAGATAAGCTCTGGACATTTTTTAATCGCTGTCTGCGATGGCATAGCCGACCTCACTCCAAACTTTCGAGCTTCATAACTGGCAGCTGCCACTACTCCCCTTAACCCCGAATGACCTACAGCCAAAGGCTTCCCTCTGAAAGACGGGTTGTCTCTTTGTTCTATAGATGCAAAAAAGGCATCCATATCAATATGGATGATTTTTCGAGTCATGTGTGTAAGGTTATTTTCGTTTTTGTTGAAAGAAACGAACGATCAATTCCGCACATTCCTGCTCTAGGATTCCACTTGTGATTTGAGTTTTCGGGTGGAGTTTGACCCCCATAGTTCGGTAACCTCTTTGAGTATCACTCGCACCAAAAACCACTCGGTTAATCTGGCTCCAATATAAAGCTCCTGCACACATTTGGCAAGGCTCTAGCGTGATGTACATCGTACAGCCTTTGAGGTATTTTCCGCCTAAAAAGTTAGCGGCAGCTGTTATACTTTGCATTTCGGCATGTGCCGTAACATCGTTTAAAAGTTCTGTAAGGTTATGTGATTTAGCAATGACACGATTATCACAAACCACAACAGCTCCTACAGGTATTTCACCTTTTTCAAAAGCAGATTGCGCCTCTAATAAGGCTTTTTTCATGAAGTATTCGTCTGAAAAAGGGGTCAGCATAGCTTTTTTAATAAGAAAAGCGAAATCCTGCAAAAGAATTTCGCTTGTATGATTAATTTTTAGCCCTTTCGGAAATGTTTACTTCTGCATATTCTTTGCTTCAATACTCATCGTTGCATGCGGAACCAGCTTCAATCTCTCTTTATTGATTAGTTTTCCGGTTACCTTGCAAATCCCGTATGTTTTGTTTTCGATACGGATAAGTGCATTTTTCAAATCACGAATAAACTTCTCCTGACGGATAGCCAACTGAGAGTTAGCCTCTTTACTCATGGTTTCGCTACCTTCCTCAAAAGCCTTGAATGTCGGAGACGTATCATCTGTTCCGTTATTCAAGTCATTCATATAAGCACTTTTTATAAGCTCTAAATCTTTTTGAGCTTTCTCTATCTTCTGTAAAATCAATTCCTTGAACTCCGCCAATTCGGCATCTGAGTATCTCACTTTTTCTTCTGTCATAATCCCTTTT
>CAYZBA010000227.1:0-1842 GCA_964476555.1 uncultured Flavobacterium sp. | reverse complement strand
CGAACGGCTTTGTACAATTGAGTTTTTAGCATTTTCGGGATAAGCTCCAGAACGATTTCCTCTTTTGAAGGTTCGAAAATATAATCGGTAGAAGTTTTTGCTTCTGTTTGTTGAGCAACAATCGGTAAAAACTGCTCTTTCATCACGATTTGAGTCGCAGCATTTTTAAATTGATTGTATACCAGTTCGATACGATCATATTTTGCTTCTGCAAACAACTGCATTAAATATTCTGCGATTTGGGCTGTATTTTCGTAAGTCAGGTTATCAAAAAGAGCGCTGTCATTTTTGATAACTGTTTCGGTTTTACGAAGGATGTCGTTTCCTTTTTTACCGATAGTTAGAAAATCCACTTTTTTGCCAGCATACTTTTGCTGAACCAACTGTTTGGTTTCTTTCAGCACGTTGCTGTTGAAGGCGCCACAAAGTCCTCTGTTTGAGGTAATCACCACCACTAAGACATTGTTTACGGGTCTTTCTTGAGAGAATTTTCCTGCTACGTCTCCTTCTAGAGAAGCGCTCAAATCCTGTAATAAAGTGGTAAGTTTTTCAGCATACGGACGCATTGCAGTAATGGCATCCTGAGCCTTTTTCAGCTTGGCTGCAGAAACCATTTTCATCGCAGATGTAATCTGCATCGTTGATGAAACGGAACTAATCCTATTGCGTATCTCTTTTAAGTTTGCCATTTTCTTTGTTATTAAGAATTGAGTAATGAGATGTTAGTATTGAGATTCCAAAATCTAAAATCTCAATACTAATTACTCAATACTTTTAGTATTTAGCAGCAATTTCTTTTGCAGCAGTTTCTAGAACAGAAGTAATTTCGTCTGTGAATTTACCGGCTTTTAATTCGTCGAGAGTACTTCTGTATTTAGCGTTCAAATACTCTAGGTAATCTTTTTCGAATTCTTTTACTTTTTCTACCGGAACATTTCTAAGAAGGTTTTTAGAACCTGCATAGATGATGGCGATTTGGTCTTCTACTGTATATGGATCGTTAACAGCTTGTTTAAGAATTTCAACGTTTCTTCTACCTTTTTCGATAACGTTTAGTGTAGCCGCATCTAGATCGGAACCGAATTTAGCGAAAGCTTCCAGCTCACGGAATTGAGCTTGGTCAAGTTTAAGCGTACCGGCAACTTTTTTCATGGATTTGATTTGCGCGTTACCACCCACACGAGATACAGAGATACCTACGTTGATAGCCGGACGTACACCAGAGTTGAACAAGTCTGACTCTAGGAATATCTGACCGTCAGTAATCGAAATTACGTTAGTAGGGATATAAGCAGAAACGTCACCAGCTTGAGTTTCGATAATTGGAAGAGCAGTAAGCGAACCTCCACCTTTTACGATTGGTTTAATCGATTCCGGAAGGTCGTTCATGTTTTTAGCAATATCGTCATCGGCGATGATTTTTGCTGCTCTTTCTAGTAGACGAGAGTGGAGGTAGAATACGTCTCCAGGGTAAGCTTCACGTCCTGGTGGTCTTCTAAGTAGCAAAGACACTTCACGGTAAGCCACAGCTTGTTTAGACAAGTCATCATACACGATAAGTGCAGGGCGTCCTGTGTCACGGAAGTACTCTCCGATAGCAGCACCTGCCATAGGAGCATATACTTGCATTGGAGCAGGGTCAGAAGCATTTGCAGCTACGATAATTGTATAAGCTAGCGCTCCTTTTTCTTCTAGAGTTTTAGCGATATTGGCAACAGTTGAAGCTTTTTGTCCTACAGCTACATATATACAATATACAGGTTTTCCTGCATCGTAAAATTCTTTTTGGTTAAGGATGGTGTCAACTGCAACAGTAGTTTTACCTGTTTGACGGTCACCGAT
>CAYZBA010000226.1:0-1843 GCA_964476555.1 uncultured Flavobacterium sp. | reverse complement strand
TGTTTTGTGTTGCTTCTTGTTCTTCTTGAGCAGTAGCCAAAAGAGCTCCCAAACAGAAAGAAAGAGTCAATAATTTTTTAGACATGATTATTTTAGGTGTTCTTTGATAACTTTATACATTTCGTTTTCTGCACCCGGAGTGTAATTGGAGTGTTCATAAATTACTTTTCCGTTAAATAAAACGATAGTATAGGGCACATTAACGATATTTAGAGTTCTTTTGAGTTGGTGATTTTCGTCAAGCAGGATTTCATATTCCCATGCCTTTCCGTTGACCATTGGCTTTACTCTCTTTTTGGTTTTGGCATCGTCTATAGATACTGCAATAAGCTCTACGCCTAATTCTTTTTGCCATTTTTCATAGACGTTGTGAATGGCAGAGAGTTCGTTGATACACGGCCCGCACCAAGTTGCCCAAAAACTGATAATAACAGGATGTTTGGTTGAGTTGAATTTAGAAACATTAACATCTTTGCCATCTAAATTCTTAAGAGTAACGTTTGGCATTTTGCTTTGTTGTGCCCAAAGAGACATACCCACAAGCAAAAAACTCACAAGGAAAATTTTTTTCATTATGTCTGTGATTTTGAATTAGAAGGACAAATATAAAACAAATAATATTCCGTTTTTGTTCTCGCCAAAAAATATATTGTTTCAAGTTCTAAATAATTATATTTGCAAAAAACTATGTTGCGATGAAAAAATATTTTAACTATTTGCTATCCATCAGTATTGTTTTGGTATTGGTTTCTTGTGGTGGAAATGAGAATGACGATGACCACATCTACAGCAATCAAATGAGTTTGATTTCGTTGATTCCGGATAGATATAACGTGCCTTTAAGTGAAAATGCTGAAGAACAAGAAGTAGTTACTTTCAAAGTAACGAATAATGCCGGCGAGGACATTACAGACCAGTCTATACTTTATGTAGGGGATGAGCAGCTGGACTCCAACGTATTCACCCCGACAGAATTGGGGGCTTTTGAAGTGTATGCCAAATACACTGTGAATAATCGAGAGTTTGTGAGTGACCCAAAAACGATTAATGTCGTAGAAGGCATTGACTATGAAGCCCTTTACTTTAAACACAAAGTTCTTGTCGAAGATTTTACAGGGACGTGGTGCGGATGGTGTACGCGAATTATCTATGCCTTAGAACTCATTAAGGCACAAACGCCAAATGTAGTGGCAGTAGCTATACACAATAACGATGAGTTTGACTATACCGGAAGAGTTCCGTTGGAAAATCAATTGGGTGTTTTAGCCTATCCGTTTGCCGCTATCAACAGGACAACTATATGGAATGACCCACAGCATCACCATGTGAGTCAACCGATAGACCTCATTCAACCCCAATCCCCAATCGGAATAAAAATTAATTCTAATTTGGGCAATAGTTCGGGAACCGTTGATGTAACGTTTAAGTTTAAAGAAACCATTTCCGGTGATTTAAAATATGCTGTTTATATTGTTGAAAACGACCTTGTGGCTGACCAGAAAAATTATAATACCGACCTTTACGGAGGTGCCGAGATTCTACACAACTTTACGCATCAGCACACCCTGAGAGGCGTTTACGGAAATATCATCGGGAACAATCTGGGGCAGCCGGCTACAGAAGGGGCAGTGATATCTTTGGCTAACTTAGCGGTGAACTATACTTCTGTAGACGCAACAAAATTACAGGTTGTAGTTTTCTTGATGGATACAGACGGGACTGTATTGAACGTTCAGGTAGCAGACAGAAATACCGAAGTGGATTACGAATATGCATTTTAATTTAGAAAAAATATGAAAATCACGTATTACGGACACTCTTGTTTTGGAATTGAAGTAGCAGG
>CAYZBA010000225.1:0-1863 GCA_964476555.1 uncultured Flavobacterium sp. | reverse complement strand
CTCTAAAGTGTTTTAGGATTTTTTGTTTGACTTCGGCTTCGTCAACTCGTTCAACGCCTAGTTCTACATTCAACGAAGTCACTGCTTTTCCACGGATTCCGCATGGAATAATATTGTCGAAATATCCTAAGTCTGCATTCACGTTGAGCGCAAACCCGTGCATGGTTACCCAACGAGAAGCACGAACTCCCATAGCACAAATTTTGCGGGCAAACGGAGTGCCTACATCGAGCCAAACACCCGTTTCTCCTTGACTTCTCTCGGATTTAATTCCGTATTCGGCTAAGGTTAAGATTATCGTTTCTTCTAGTAATCGGAGGTATTTATGGATGTCGGTAAAGAAGTTGTCTAAATCCAGAATCGGGTAACCTACGATTTGTCCAGGACCGTGATAAGTGATATCTCCACCACGATTGATTTTATAGAAAGTAGCACCTTTGGCTTGGAGCTGTTCTTCACTCAAAAGTAAATTGCTGATGTCTCCGCTTTTTCCTAAAGTGTAGACATGGGGATGTTCCACAAACAAAAAGTAATTCGGGGTAGGTTTCGGGACTTCCAGATTTCGGTTTTCGGTTTTCAGGTCTACAATTCCTTTGAAAAGTTCTTCTTGATAATCCCAAGTTTGTTTGTAGTCTTTAAATCCTAGGTCTTGTATGGTGAGTTTTTTGTTTTTCATGATGCTTATTTGTTGTATTTCGGATTGTTTAGGATAATGAGTGCGCCGATTACTCCCGGAACCCATCCTGCCAGTGTCAATAAAAACACAATCAGAATAGAACCACAGCCTTTGTCAATAACAGCTAAAGGCGGAAGTAAAATCGAAAGTAAAACTCTCCAAAAACTCATGGTGAATGTGATTAAAAGATGTACAAAGGTCGGGAATTTTTAGCAAACAAAAGAAGAGAGAAACAGATAGTTTTGTTATCGGGAATTACTTAGCTACAAACTCAATATTTCGTTTAAACCCTTCAAATTTAGCTCTTTTTACGGCTGATTTTTGAAAGACTTTACTAAAAGTTTCTTCGGTAATGTCTATCCAATCTTGTTTGGAAAAAGATAAGATTTCTTCTTTAGGTTGAAATAAAGGTTCGTTATGAGGCGATGAAAATCGGTTCCACGGGCAAACGTCTTGACAGACATCGCAACCAAAAATCCAATCGTCAAACTTTCCTTTTACTTCTTGTGGGATGTTTTCTTTGAGTTCGATAGTGAAATAAGAAATACACTTGCTGCCGTCCACTACATACGGAGCAATGATAGCCTCTGTCGGGCAAGCATCAATACATCGTGTACAACTTCCGCAATGGTCCGTCGGGGTA
Source organism: uncultured Flavobacterium sp. (assembly GCA_964476555.1). Taxonomy (GTDB): domain Bacteria; phylum Bacteroidota; class Bacteroidia; order Flavobacteriales; family Flavobacteriaceae; genus Flavobacterium. The sequence continues at coordinate 544 of CAYZBA010000225.1, read as the reverse complement.
GGATTATCGTATTCGAGTTCGATATCTAAAATGAGTTCCGCCACGAAGAAAAACGACCCTACTTTTTTGCTAATCAAATTGGTGTTTTTACCAATCCAGCCCAGCCCGGATTTTTGAGCCCAGATTTTGTCCATCACCGGAGCGGAATCCACGAAAACTCGCCCGCCAACTTCTCCGATATTCTCGTTGATAGCGTGCAAAAGTTCTTTGAGTTTTTCTTTGATAACGTAGTGATAATCTTGTCCGTAGGCGTATTTTGAGATTTTGAAACTGTCTTCTCTTTGGTTTTTTTCAGGATAATAATTTAAAAGTAATGAAACCACACTTTTCGCCCCATCTACCAACAATGCCGGATTCAATCGTTTGTCGAAATGGTTTTCCATATACTGCATTTTTCCGTTTCGGTTTTCGGAAAGCCATTTTTCGAGTCGTGGAGCTTCTTCTTCGAGAAATTCAACCTTGCTGATACCACACGACAAAAAGCCCAAACGTTGGGCTTCTGACTTTATAAATTGACTGTATTTTGCAGTATTGGAGTTCAATT
>CAYZBA010000224.1:0-1867 GCA_964476555.1 uncultured Flavobacterium sp. | reverse complement strand
AATTTAAAATAACAAACGAAACAATGTTTAGTGAATACGATGTAATAGTAGTAGGAGGAGGACACGCAGGTTCGGAGGCAGCAGCAGCAGCAGCGAATATGGGTTCAAAAACTTTATTAGTAACAATGAGTTTGCAGAACATCGCTCAAATGTCGTGTAATCCTGCAATGGGGGGAATTGCAAAGGGACAAATCGTACGAGAAATTGATGCACTAGGTGGGTATTCAGGAATTGTATCAGATAAAACAGCAATACAATTCCGTATGCTCAATAAATCCAAAGGACCTGCTATGTGGAGCCCAAGGGTGCAAAGTGATAGAATGAGGTTTGCAGAAGAATGGAGGTTGATGCTGGAACAAACACCAAACCTTGATTTTTACCAAGAAATGGTAAAAGGAATTAAAGTGAAAAACGGAAAAGTAACCGGAATTATAACAAATCTGGGTATTGAAATTAATGCTAAAACGGTAGTTCTTACTAACGGAACTTTCCTGAATGGACTTATTCATATCGGGGAAAAACAGTTTGGTGGAGGTAGAGCAGGAGAGAGTGCCGCATACGGAATTACTGAAGATTTGGTGAATTTAGGTTTTGATGCCGGACGTATGAAAACCGGAACACCACCAAGAGTAGATGGACGCTCACTAGATTATTCGAAAATGGAAGAACAACCCGGAGATGAAAACCCCGGAAAATTCTCATACCTCGATATTACACAACCGCTCACCAAACAAAAGAGTTGTTACATGACCTATACTTCTCCTCTAGTGCATGATTTATTACGTGAAGGTTTTGATCGTTCACCAATGTTTAACGGTAGAATCAAAAGTATAGGTCCTAGATATTGCCCTTCTATAGAAGATAAAGTTAATCGTTTCGCTGATAAAGAAAGACATCAAATTTTCGTAGAACCTGAAGGGTGGAATACTATAGAGGTTTACGTAAACGGATTCTCTACCTCACTTCCTGAAGATGTACAATTCAAAGCACTTCGTAGTGTAGCCGGATTCGAAAATGTGAAATTTTTCCGTCCCGGATATGCTATCGAATATGATTATTTTCCGCCTACGCAATTAAAACATACGTTAGAAACTAAACTGGTAGAAGGTTTATTCTTTGCCGGACAAATCAATGGAACAACAGGATACGAAGAAGCAGCAGCTCAAGGACTCATGGCCGGAATTAACGCCAGTCTAAAAGTTCAAGAAAAAGAGCCATTTATTCTGAAAAGAGACGAAGCTTATATAGGTGTTTTGATTGATGACTTGATTACCAAAGGAACCGAAGAACCATATCGTATGTTTACTTCGAGAGCCGAATACAGAACTCTTTTACGTCAAGATAATGCCGATTTCAGACTTACCCCAAAAAGCTATGAAATAGGTTTAGCTAAAGAAGAACGACTTCGTAGAATGGAGAAAAAGTTTAAAAAATCAAATGACTTAGTTCAATTCTTTAAAGAAACCAGCGTTAGAGTAGAAGAAACTAACCCTATTCTAGAAGAAAAAGGATCTGCTCTCATAGTGCAACCGGATAAGATGTTTAAAATATTTTCTCGACCACAGTTAGATTTAAACGACATGCTTAAATTCGAGAAAGTAAAACAGTACGTAGAAGAGCATAACCTAGATCAAGAGGTTCTTGAGCAAGCCGAAATTCAAGTGAAATATTCGGGTTATATTGAAAAAGAAAGAAATAATGCCGATAAGATTTCGCGCTTAGAAGAAGTAAAAATACCTGAGAATTTTGACTATGATAAAGTAAAATCTTTGTCGTACGAAGCTCGTGAGAAGCTGAAAAAAATCAGACCAATTACTATTTCGCAAGCTTCTAGAATCAGCGGAATTTCTCCGGCCGATATATCGGT
>CAYZBA010000223.1:0-1919 GCA_964476555.1 uncultured Flavobacterium sp. | reverse complement strand
TTGTGAACTCCCGAAGTTGCCGGATTCATTGAACGTATGAACCACTCTGAGCCTGATTTCTCAATAAGTGTAATGTTTTGATTAGTAACATCTACCACAACAATATGGTTAAAGCGGATGTTGTCTCCTAATGTTTTTATGTATCGTTTCGGGACGTCCCATGTTCCTGAAAAGGAAATTCCTTGGATGCGGACCATATCGAGAGTGTCGCTGCTGATGAGTTTTACGAGTGAGCCATCTCTGCCATAAATGGTAGGGGTTTGAGTTTCACCAGGAATATAAAGAGGGGCTGATTGGTATCGTTCTACCCCCAAGGTATCTGCCACTCTGGTATATTCATTACGGACGAAATTTTTCACGGTTGGAGCTTCTCCGTTTTTGTTTTTGTAGTTCTGAAGGATGGCATAGGTGATTTTTTCACTTTGAAAGTTCTCTACATACGCTAATTTTTCTTTGATTTTATCCCATTGAAAAATCCTTGTAGTGTCTTTATACGGATAGTTATCTTCAAGAGTATATTTATCAAATGTAAGTTCTTTTTTTAAAACAATGTCTTCCTTTGTTCGAGGACGGCTTTTTTCTTCGGCCTTTTTAACTTCGCGGATAGAATCCGGAGCCTTGGTATCTACAAATGCTTCATCCACGGGCTTGTCCTTACACGAAATAAATATAGAGGCAAATAAAATCCAACTTAACTTAAAACCTATTCTCATAATGGATTGAATAATATACAAAAATAAGAAATAAAATGCAGTTTTGTTAATATATTTTTCTTGTTGCAGGAAATAATTTAATCTTTAGCGTTGCTTAAAGATGATTTTGTCAGAAAAAGACATTTTCTTTTGTAAGCTTTCTAAAAAACTGTACTTTTGAAATCATGTGATTGACATTTTGGCAATTATTTTTATTTGTTGTTTGCTGTTCTAATACGAATTTTTGTGATTTTTTAACCTGAAACCTGATTATGATAAAAGCTAAATTAAAGTCTGTATTCAAACTCTTTAAGGCCTCGGTATCGGAATTTTTAGCAGACAACTGTATGAAATTCAGTGCGTCATTGTCTTATTATACCATATTTTCTATTCCTCCTTTGACCATTTTGATTATTTCTTCGGCGGGGTATTTCTTTGGAGAAGAAGCTGTGAGAGGCGAATTGTTTTCACAGATACAAAACTTGGTAGGGGAGAGTGCTGCTATGCAGATTCAGGAGGCTATCAAAAGCATTAAACTTTCCGATAATATGAGTTGGGCTACTATAGTTGGGTTTGTGATGTTATTGTTTTCGGCTTCGGGAGTTTTTGCGGAGATTCAAAGCTCTATAAACTATATTTGGGAACTCAAGCCCAAGCCCAAAAAGGGAATTATGAAAATGGTAGTGAATCGCTTGTTGTCGTTTTCGATGATTGGGGTACTTGGCTTTATTTTACTTATCAGTTTAATTATAAATACGCTGGTGAATTATTTGTATGATTATTTGACTGATTTGTTCCACGCGGATATAGTGTTTTTGGTTTCTTGGATAAATACGCTGGTGGTTTTGGTTATTGTAAGTACTATTTTTGGGTTTATCTTTAAGACTTTACCTGACGGGAAATTGGGTTGGAGGGAGACTATAACGGGCTCTATGTTTACGGCAGTGTTGTTTATGATTGGTAAATGGGCTATTGGTCTCTATTTGGGGAATTCAACAAAAATGGATTTATACGGAGCAGCCGGGTCTATATTAGTGATTTTGGTATGGGTTTATTATTCTGCCATTATTCTTTATTTTGGAGCTGTTTTCACGAAGAATTATTCGGAAATGTATGGGACACCTATAAAGCCGAATGATTATACGGTACGGGTGATAATAATCGAGGAGGAAGTAGAATTTGCGAAAACGGAAGAAGAGATTGAAAGAAAGCTAGACCCGAAGATGT
>CAYZBA010000222.1:0-1952 GCA_964476555.1 uncultured Flavobacterium sp. | reverse complement strand
CCGGAAAATAACTCTTTCGAACTAAGTCAAGGCGGAATGAAGATAACCTTTATAAAAAAATAATAAAAGCCGACTGAACGTCGGCTTTTTATTTAAAGTACCATTATCCCGCTTTGTTGGCATCTGAGCTTATATTGACTTATGTAAGACACACATAAGATGACCAGAACAATCAACGGATAAACCGTATGAACCATCGAATCACCCATCACCAAATGGGCAATAAAGGCCGATACAAAACTAATCGACAAACCAATATAAGCAACTTCTCTAACTAAACGAACAGGTACCCAAAGCGCTATGGCAGCCAGCCCTTTGGCAATGGCTAACTCGATCCGAAAATAATCCGGAAAACCCAAGTGCTGAAAAGCAACTTTTAAATCGGGATTCGATAAATAAGCAAAGGTCGAAAACGCCATGGCCAAAGATATCAACCCGGTCGAAATGTAATAAGTAATGTTTAATGTTTTCATTTTTTTTATGGTTTAATTATTTATGCAATAAAATTACTTACATTAGCTATCCGTTTGTTACTAGTATACAAAAGGTTAGTGGTTACATCTAGGTTACTTATCTTAAGTTATGGAAGAAAATATCAACCCTTCGGAATCACAATGCTCCAAACAACTCAACGGGGTCGAAGATGCTCTGTATGTGATAGGAGGAAAGTGGAAATTGCGAATAATCATCGCCCTAAACAACGGTCACAACCGCTTTAACGACCTGCAACGTACCATCAAAGGGATTTCGGCTAGAGTGCTCTCTAACGAGTTGAAGCAATTAGAACTCAACGGACTGGTAAAAAGAACCGTACATCCGGACCAGTTTCCCGTTATGATAGCCTATCATGCTACCGAATATGCCACAACACTCAAAGATGTGGTTTCCTCACTAGCAGCATGGGGAGAGAACCATAGAAAGAAAATTGCAGAGCATTAAGTTTCACAGATAAATAGATTCAATGAAAAATATTTATTCGAATGGAAACATCGGAATCATAGGTTGTGGTTGGCTGGGGCTCCATCTGTCAAAGCACCTCTCAGCTTCCTACAACATCTATACGACCACTAGGTCCGAAGCCAAAAAAACTCAACTAAGTACTCAAGACTTTGAGGTAACAGTAGTCGACTTTTCTGCAAGAGTAGGAGAGTGGGTTCACATAGCCCGGCTTGACTCAATAATCATTACGGTTCCGTTTGCCAAAAGAGAAAGCCCAGAGGTGCTTCTACAACGCTTTGAAAACATCCACCTGTTCCTCAAAGGTTACTACAAGCAGCTATTCCTATTGAGCTCAATCGGAATTTATCCGGAAATCGAAGCCGAAATCACAGAAAACACTTTTACAGACGAGGAGCTACAACCCAACCTTATCCAAGTAGAGCGTTATCTGAAAAAGCTCTTCCCGCAACTCAACATCCTGCGACTGGGCGGCTTGATGGGCCAAAACCGAATCTTTAGTAACTTTAAACCCCAGCCCACAGAACAACGAGTGAATCACGTTCACTACGAAGATATTTGCCTTATTGTTGAACAAATGATAAGCAAAAACTGCATGGCCAAATGCTATAACGTAGTGGCTCCCGAGCACCCTACCAAGAGGGAAATAATCTCCTATCAAAAAGGAATAACTATTCCTCATATGACTGACGAAAAGCCATTTGGCAAAGTCGTACTTTCTGACCTACTGCAACTGGAGTTGAATTACGAGTTTAAAAATCCTGACCCAATTAGGTTTAAATAAGATGAGCCGGTCCAATAGACCAGCCCATCCACCTCATCATTAACTATCTAATATATTTATGAGGAATTAATTATTTTGAATCAGTATCATATCTGCAGACATAAATCCTCCCAGATAAATATCCGGTTTACCGTCTTGGTTAAAGTCTTGTGCCAGTATGGCGATATAATTCCCTAAAAATGAAATACCGCTCAATACGCTTTCGTCAAGC
>CAYZBA010000221.1:0-1989 GCA_964476555.1 uncultured Flavobacterium sp. | reverse complement strand
ATGTAGTACAGCCTGAGGAGATTATTCCGGGTGTGGCAGACTACTATGCTACTACTATGGCAGACGGATTTGATTTTGCCAATATACTTATTAAGACTAGAGAAGGTCGCCCTATCAAGGTAGAGAATAACAATTTGCCAGAGTCTAAAATTTCTGCAAATGCTCGTGTTCACGCTTCGGTATTGTCTATGTATGACAGTTCTCGTCTGAAAAATCCAAAAATTGACGGAAAAGATGCTTCTTGGGAGGAAGTGAATGCTAAAGTGAAACAATCTTTGGCTGACGCTCAAACAACGGGAGGTCAAATCGTTCTTCTTACGGGAACAATGGCTAGTCCGTCAACTGATAAATTGATTGCTGAATTCAAAGCTAAATATCCTACTGCGAAGCACGTTGTGTATGATGCGGTTTCTTGTTCAGAGGCTCTAGATGCTTTCGAACAAGTATACGGAGAGAGAGCTTTGGCGGAATATGACTTTTCTAAAGCAGACGTAGTTGTTTCGGTTGGTGCAGATATCCTTGGCGATTGGCAAGGAGGGGGCTATGACAACGGCTATGCTCAAAAACGTATTCCGAAAAACGGGAAAATGTCAAAACACATCCAGTTTGAGGCAAATATGAGTTTAGCTGGGGCTAACGCTGACAAGCGTTATCCGATGACAGTGGCGCAGCAAAAATTAGCTATTGCTAAAATCTTCTCGATTGTTACCGGAAATGCTATTACAGTTACGGGGCTTCAAAATGAAGAAGCTGTAGTTAACGCTGCAAATCAGCTTAAAAAAGCCGGAAGCAAAGGAGTTTTTGCTACCGGATTAGAAGATAAGAACGCTCAAATTTTAGCTATCGCTATCAACGAAGCGCTTCAAAGTGAAGCATTCGACCCTCATAAAACAAGACAAATCCGTAAAGGAGATGCTAAAGCTGTAAACCAACTTCTAGCAGACTTAAAAGCAGGTCAAGTTCACACTATCATCATGAGCGGAGTGAATCCTGTTTATTCGCTTCCGAACGGAGAGGAATTTGCCCAAGGTCTTAAAAACACAAAACTTTCAGTGGCTTTCTCTTTGAAAGAAGACGAAACAGCTTCACAAACTAATATTGCCATTGCTCTTCCTCATTATCTAGAATCTTGGGGAGATGTAAATATCGTAAAGGGTCATTATAGTATCACTCAACCGACCATCCGTCCGTTGTTTGATTCTAAACAATTCCAAGAAGCGTTGCTTGCTTGGACAGATAATGATATTTCGTATTATGACTATTTGAAAAACTTCTGGACAACGTCTATCCTTTCTGGAAAAACATGGAATAAAGCTGTTCATGACGGTCTTTATGTAACAGAGGTTACTTCTACAAATACGCCAAATCTTAACGTAACTGAAGCGGCTATTGCGTTGACTCAAGCTCAACCTTCAAACGGATTTGAGCTTATTCTATACACAAAAGTGGGAATGGGAGATGGTCAACAAGCAAACAACCCATGGTTGCAAGAGTTTCCAGATCCGATCACTCGTGTGTCTTGGGATAACTATGCTACTATGAATCGTGTTGATGCCGAAGAGTTAGGTGTTAAAAACCGCAATGTAGCTAATGGGGCGCTTGACGGAAATTACATTACTATAGAGGTAGGAGGGACTAAGCTAGAAAACGTTCCTGTAATTATTCAACCGGGTCAAGCAAAAGGTACTATTGGACTTGCTTTAGGTTACGGAAGAAAAGCGGGATTAAAAACAGAAATGCAAGTTGGTGTAAATGCTTATACGCTTTACAAAGACTTTAAAAATACTCAAGTAGCTTCTGTATCTAAAGCTGGTAATGCATGGCATGAATTTGCTTGTGTGCAGCTTCACAGAACTCTAATGGGTAGAGGAGATATTGTTAAAGAAACTACTTTGGCAGATTACAACGAAAAAGATGCTAAAGAGTGGAACCCGGTTCCGATGGTTTCTTTAGATCACAAACCTATCGAGGCTTCTAAAGTTGATATTT
>CAYZBA010000220.1:0-2023 GCA_964476555.1 uncultured Flavobacterium sp. | reverse complement strand
GCAACTCTTTTGAATCCTGTAACAGTAAGACCTTTTGAAACAGAGTCTACATATTTAGCAACACTCATAGAGCTGTCTTTAATGTAGTCTTGATTTACTAAAGTATTGTCTTTGTAGAAACGTTGAATTTTTCCTTTAGCGATGTTGTCAAGCATAGCTTCAGGCTTTCCTTCTGCTCTTAATTGATCTTTAGCGATTTCGATTTCTTTGTCGATGATTGATTGATCAACTCCGGCTTCGTTAAGAGCGATTGGATTCATTGCAGCAGCTTGCATAGCAACATTTTTAGCTACTTCTTCAGCTCCTTCTACATTTGCAGAAAGTGCAGTGATAACAGCGATTTTGTTACCGGCGTGGATGTAGCTTCCTACGAAAGCTCCTTCTAATTTCTCGAAAGAACCGATTTCGATTTTCTCACCGATAACTCCAGTCTGCTCGATAAGTTTATCAGCAACTGTCATACCTCCACCAAATTCAGAAGCCAAGAACTCTTCTTTAGTAGCGAAGTTGATTGCTTTTTCTGCCATTTGGTGAGCAAGAGCAACGAAACCTTCGTTTTTACCTACGAAGTCAGTTTCACAGTTAAGGGTGATAACAACACCTTGAGTTTTGTCTGCATTTACAAAAGCAATAGCAGCTCCCTCTGTAGATTCTCTGTCAGAGCGGTTAGCAGCTACTTTTTGTCCTTTTTTACGAAGGATTTCGATAGCTTTGTCGAAATCTCCTTCTGCCTCAACAAGTGCTTTCTTACAGTCCATCATTCCGGCACCTGTGATTTGTCTTAGTTTATTTACGTCTGCAGCAGTAATATTTGCCATATTTTTTTAATTTTTGTATTATTAATTTTCTACTTATAGAAAATCGTTGTGAGATTCAGGCGATAAAAATAACCACAAATCCACACAACGATTCTATGCTAAAGTTATTTTTATTCTTCTGATGAAGTTTCTTCTTTTACTGCTTCAACTGCAACTTCTTCAGTTTCAGTCTCGATTTCTTTGTCATTTCCTTTTTCAGAAAGACCTTCAGTAATAGCAGAAGTCACTAAAGATAAAATTTTCTCAATAGATTTAGAAGCATCATCATTTGCAGGGATAACATAATCTACCTCACGAGGGTCAGAGTTAGTATCAACCATTGCAAAAACCGGAATGTTTAATTTTTGAGCTTCTTTTACTGCGATGTGTTCAGCCATAATATCAACCACAAAAAGAGCAGCAGGAAGTCTTGTCATATCAGCGATAGAACCTAAGTTCTTCTCTAATTTTGCACGAAGACGCTCAACCTGAAGTTTTTCTTTTTTAGATAGAGTGTCAAAAGTTCCGTCTTTTTTCATTCTATCGATAGAAGCCATCTTTTTTACGGCTTTACGGATAGTAACGAAGTTAGTAAGCATACCACCAGGCCATCTTTCAGTGATGTAAGGCATGTTACAAGCTTTTGCTTTTTCGGCAACGATATCTTTTGCTTGTTTTTTGGTAGCTACGAAAAGGATTTTTCTACCTGATGCAGCGATTTTTTTAAGAGCTTCGTTAGCTTCTTCAATCTTAGCTGCAGTTTTATATAGATTGATAATGTGGATTCCATTTTTCTCCATATAGATATAAGGAGCCATATTTGGATTCCATTTTCTAGTCATGTGTCCGAAGTGAACACCTGCTTCTAGTAATTCTTTTACTTCAATTTTGTTTGCCATTTTTTCTAAATAGTTTACGTTCTGTTGTAGTAAGCAATGACTAAGTAGCTTTTCGAGTATCCGAAAACGGTCTTAATCATTTAGATGCTAAACTAATCTCCCAACGCATCGGGATAAGCAACAAAAACTTGATTTTAAATTCAATAATAAATAATGAACAAAGGTATTAACGTTTAGAGAACTGGAATCTTTTACGAGCTTTTTTCTGACCGAATTTTTTACGCTCTACCATTCTAGGGTCTCTAGTCAATAATCCTTCAGGTTTAACAATAGCTCTGTTTTCTGCATCTACTTCGCAAATTGCACGAGCGATAGCCATACGAACAG
>CAYZBA010000219.1:0-2059 GCA_964476555.1 uncultured Flavobacterium sp. | reverse complement strand
TGGCTTCAAGCGGTGCTTTGAGGTAAACAATTAGTTTTTCGTTGTCTTGTTGAATGTTTTTTACAGACGGGTGAGCTATCAAAATGGTTTTGAGCTTTTCGTTGTCATCAGAATCCAGCTCAAAAAAGCCTTCGTTGGAGGTCATTCCGCTTACGGTTCCGCAATAAAGCATAGTTCCTCTTTTTAGAACGACTACGTGAGTACATACTTTCTCTACTTCGTCCAAAAGGTGTGAAGCCAAAAGAATTGTTGTTCCTTTGCTTGCAATCTGACGGATAAGATCTCTGATTTGTCGGATTCCTTGTGGGTCAAGTCCGTTTGTGGGTTCGTCAAGAATCAAGATTTCGGGGTCGTTCAAAAGGGCAGAGGCAATAGCCAAACGCTGTTTCATTCCTAAAGAAAACGTTCGGAATTTGCTGTCTTTTCGTTCTAACAAACCAACTAATTCCAGCTTTTCATCAATTTTTGAATACGGAACTTTCTTAATCTTACAGACTAATTTCAAATTGTCATAAGCCGTCATATAAGGATAAAAGTTAGGCCTTTCAATAATAGCACCAACTTTTTTCAAAGCTTTTTGAGTATCGACAGAACCGCCGAACCAAGTGTAGCTTCCGGCTGTTTTATTCACAACACCTAAAATAATCCCCAACGTGGTGGATTTTCCACTTCCGTTAGGGCCTAGAATTCCATAAACATTGCCTTTTTCTATCTCAAAAGACACTTGATTGACAGCACGAAGCTTTCTGAAGTCTTTGACCAAATGGTCTATGGTAAGTATTGTTTTCAATGATGTTAATAAGTTTAGCTCTTGCGAATATAACGAATATGTCGGGATATTGTTACATCTGTTACGAAATAAAGTAAACTCATTTTTCGTTTTAATGCCGTTTATTACAACCAAATAGTTTGATTTTTTAAGTTTCACCATTTCAGCGAAAAGGTTATCTTTGCAGGCAATTAATAAATACTCAACACAATGAAACATATTCCACTTAGACACATTCACGAAGGGCTTGGAGCAAAAATGGTTGATTTTGCAGGATTCTACATGCCGGTACAGTACGAAGGAGTAAACATTGAACACGAAACCGTTAGAAACGGAGTAGGGGTTTTTGATGTTTCTCACATGGGAGAATTCCTCTTGACAGGTGAAAATGCTTTGGCTCTTATCCAAAAAGTTTGTTCAAACGATGCTTCAGTAATTGAAGTGGGTAAAGCACAATATTCTTGTCTTCCGAACGAAAACGGTGGAATTGTTGATGATTTGATTATTTATCGTATTAAGGAAAACCAATATCTCTTGGTTGTAAACGCTTCGAATATTGATAAAGACTGGGAATGGATTTCGAAGCACAACGATATGGGCGTAGAGATGAAAAATCTGTCAGACGAGTATTCACTTCTGGCTATTCAAGGTCCAAAAGCTGTTGAAGCAATGCAAAGCCTTACTTCTGTAAATCTTTCTGAGATTCCTTATTATAGCTTTAAAGTAGCTGATTTTGCAGGAATCGACAACGTAATTATCTCAGCAACCGGTTATACAGGTTCAGGAGGTTTTGAAATTTATTGTAAAAACGAAGAAGTTGAGCAAATCTGGAACAAGGTGTTTGAAGCCGGAGCACCTTTCGGAATCAAACCTATTGGTCTGGCTGCTCGTGATACGTTACGTCTAGAGATGGGATTCTGTCTTTACGGAAACGATATCAACGACACCACTTCTCCGCTTGAAGCAGGGCTAGGATGGATCACGAAATTCACAAAAGACTTTATCGCTTCTGATATTTTGAAAAAACAAAAAGAAGAAGGTGTAAAACGCAAATTAGTAGGTTTTGAATTACTTGAAAGAGGAATTCCGAGACATGATTACGAAATCGTAGACAAAGACGGAAATGTAATTGGAATGGTAACTTCAGGAACTATGGCTCCTTCTCTAGGGAAAGGAATAGGTATGGGATATGTAACTGTAGAACACAGCAAAATTGATTCCGAAATTTTTATTAGAATTCGTAAAAACGACGTTCCTGCTAAAGTGGTAAAAATGCCTTTTTATAAGAAA
>CAYZBA010000218.1:0-2088 GCA_964476555.1 uncultured Flavobacterium sp. | reverse complement strand
TTTACTTTGTTACAATAAGCCTCCGCTTGTTTCTCAATGTCTTTTAAAGCATTCGCTTTCTTTCTCTCTTCTGTCATTTTTTCAACTAAAGAATTGATAGCCTCGATATGTAAAGAAATTTCTTTTATAATAGCGATTTGCTCTTTTCCGATGGATTCAAACTCAGCACCAAATACATTTTTAAGTCCGCTAACATTTTTCACTACCAAGTTTTGATAACGAATCGCTGTCGGGATTACGTGATTTCTCGCAATATCTCCAAGCACACGCCCTTCGATTTGGATTTTCTTTACATACTCTTCTAATTCAATTTCATAACGAGCCTTCAACTCGGTATGGTTCATTACTCCCATTTCTGAGAATAAATCTAACGCTTTTTGAGATGCTTTAGCTTTTAGTGCCTCAGGGGTAGTTTTGTGATTGCTCAAACCACGTTTTTTAGCTTCTTTTTCCCACGCTTCGCTATATCCGTCTCCTTCAAACAAAATGTGTTTTGAAGTTTTGATGTATTCTCTAAGTACGTTGAAAATAGCCTCGTCTTTTTTAAGACCTTTACCCTCAATAAGAGCATCTACTTCTTTTTTAAAGTCTCTCAATTGTTTTGCTACAATTGTATTCAACACAGTCATGGCATTAGCACAGTTAGCGCTAGAACCTACTGCTCTGAACTCGAATTTATTTCCTGTAAACGCAAAAGGAGAAGTTCTATTTCTGTCTGTATTATCTAACAATACATCCGGAATTTTACCTACTACGTTTAATTTCAAATCCGTTTTTTCTTCCGGAGAAAGTTTTCCTTTAGAAACTCCTTCGAGCTCTTCTAATACTTTAGTCAATTGGCTTCCGATGAAGATTGAAATGATAGCCGGAGGCGCTTCACTGGCTCCTAATCGGTGGTCGTTACTTGCTGAAGCAATAGAAGCTCTCAACAATTCTTCATAAGTTTGAACCGCTTTAATCGTATTGATAAAGAAAGTCAAGAACTGTAAGTTGTTCATTGGTGTTTTGCTTGGGCTAAGCAAATTTACTCCTGTGTTGGTTGCCAATGACCAGTTGTTGTGTTTTCCTGAGCCGTTAACTCCTTTGAACGGTTTTTCGTGGAATAATACTTTAAAATGATGGCGCTCAGCCACTTTTTGCATTACATCCATTAGTAATGAGTTGTGGTCAACCGCGAGGTTAGTTTCCTCGAAAATCGGAGCCAACTCATATTGATTTGGAGCTACCTCGTTGTGACGAGTTTTTACAGGAATTCCAAGCAACATACACTCATTTTCCAAATCTCTCATATAGTTCAATACACGAGTTGGGATAGAGCCAAAGTAGTGATCCTCTAATTGTTGTCCTTTAGCAGATGTATGTCCTAAAAGTGTTCTTCCTGTTAGCAAAATATCTGGTCTTGAAGCTGCCAAAGCTTTGTCTACCAAGAAATATTCCTGTTCCCAACCAAGAGTTGGAGTAACTTTTTTTACGTTTTTATCGAAATAATGACAAACTTCTGTAGCAGCTTCGTCAATTGCGCTAAGAGCTCTTAAAAGTGGAGTTTTGAAATCCAATGCCTCCCCCGTATATGAAATAAATACAGTCGGGATACATAATGTCGTTCCGTAGATAAAAGCAGGAGATGTTGGGTCCCAAGCGGTATATCCACGAGCTTCAAATGTATTTCTGATTCCTCCGTTCGGGAAACTCGATGCATCCGGCTCTTGTTGCACTAAAGCACTTCCTGAGAATTTTTCTACCGGTTCGCTCCCATCAAATGATGTTTCGAAAAACGCATCGTGTTTTTCAGCCGTTGTTCCGGTTAACGGTTGGAACCAGTGCGTATAATGTGTCACACCTTTAGATAAAGCCCACTGCTTCATACCTGTTGCCACGTGATCAGCCATGTTGCGGTCGATTTTTTTCCCGTGGTTGATAGCATCTTTAAGTGCTTTATAAGCATCAAGATTTAAAAATTGTTTCATCGCTTTATCATTGAACACATTTTGTCCGAAGATAACCGATTTGCGATCTAATTCTTCAACAGGTACTGCTTGTCTAGAAGTAGCCTCTTTAATAGCTTGAAATCTAAAAGTTGACATAATT
>CAYZBA010000217.1:0-2102 GCA_964476555.1 uncultured Flavobacterium sp. | reverse complement strand
TGAAGAACTCCATGTACCATTACTCTTTTAAGTTCTTCATCAAAGGTTACTCCGAAGTCTTTAGCATTATCTTTTACTCTTTCAATAGAAATAAAGATATCTCCTGATATGAGATTATCTAAGGTATAATCAAACGAAATTATATCCGTAAGTGTTTGGTGTTCAAGATATTGAACGTTAATTTCGTATAAATAATCATCATCACAGAAGATGTAATTAATTTCACCTTCCTCTTTTCCTTCAGAATCTATTACTGAAGATAACCAATCTTGGTATTTTTCTTCGTTATCTAACTGAAAATCAGTTTCGTAGTTGAATACTATCATGTTTATTTAGTTACACAGAGTTCACAAAGGTAACGCAGAGATTCATAGAGTTTTTATTAGTTTTTTATAAAATTTATATAGAAAAAACTTTAGTATAACTCTGTGCTGTGCTCTGTGAATCTCTGTGAAATACTCTATTTTTTAAAATACTGTTGAACCTTTTGATTATAAATTGGATGCAAAGGTAAGGCATCTCGATTTAAAATTTCTATATTATTGAGATATTCCTGTAGTTTAGGGTCAATAGCCTTTATGTTTGGGTTGTATTCTTTACGGTTTGTATTTGATTCTCTTTTATCATCTTCACCTTGTTGTTTTACAGCTTTATCGAGTTTCAAAAGTTCGTGTTTAAGGTTTTTCATTCGCTCCAAAACCGTATTGTGAAAACCTTTATTGAGAAGTTGCTTCTCAATTTCCTGCATTTGTTTAGCAGCGTTCTGCCCTACTCCGCCCATACCTTGTTTTTCGAGTTGCTTTTGTAAAGCTTCACGAAGCATTTGTTGTTCTTTATAAATTTCATACAACATCCCTGCATCTCCTTCACCTTCAACACCTTCACCGCCTTGACTACCCCCTTTGTCGCCTTCTTGACCTTCTTGCTCACCTTTCTTCATTCCTTCTTCCATTTTCTTTGAAAGTTCATCTTGCTTTTTGATGATATCGGGAAGTTGCATATCGCCTTCACCACCTTGACCGGGTTTTGGCATACCAGCTCCTTGCATCTGCATTTGCATCTGATTCTGTATATTCGACAAAAAGTCTGCTAACTTATTGGCAGAAGTTATTGTGTATTGCTGATGCGAAGTTCCTTTCGGGATTTTCATTTCAGCTAGTTCTTCTAGAGATTTATCTATGTTATAATGAATATTGCCAATTTCTTTATTAATATCTTCACCAATCATGGGGTTTCGAAGCGATAAAGCAAACAAACTATCATCAACATGCCTAAATTGGGTTTTAAGATTATGTTGAGTCTTCAAAAAGTTGCCATAAGACGGACTTTTTGGTTTAGCTTCTTTGAACTTGAGCATCACATCTTCTTGAGAAAACGAAAAAGCCAACAAGTTATCCAGAATTTGACGAAGCATTTTTGAATCTTCCTCCATTTGTTGCATAGACATCTCCATCATCATCGATTGCATTTTCTGGCTCATTTTTTTCATTTTTTGAGCTGCATTCTTCTGATTAGATTTGGCATTTTGCTTATTATCTTTTTGAAGATTTTGCTCTGCCTTTTGCATTTCTTGTTCGATCTGTTCTTCCTCTTTTTTATCTGTAGGAAGTTCCATCGGATTTTTGAGTTCTTTGTTTTGTTTATTAAGCTCTTCTATGTCTTTCTGAATTTTATCAAACTCTTTGTTGAGTTCGTTTTGCTTTTCAGAAGTATTTTCTTTATCTGATTTTTCGGATAAACTTTCTTGTTTGTTGGAGAGTTTTTCTAAATCCGAAGCTATTTTTTCGAGCTTTCTTTCTACATAAAAACGCTTAGTAAGTTCAACCAATTGCTCGAGACTCTTTTGTTGAGACTTCGCATTTTGTTTGAACTTTTCCATTTTATCAAACAATTCTTCTTTCTGTAATTTTTCAGAAAGATCTTTTAACTCCTCCAAAAGTTTCTGATTTTTTTCGATTTCGGCTTGAGTTTTCTCTAGACGTTGTTCTAAAAGTTGTTTTTGTTGGTCTTCTTTTTCCGGATTGAATTCTGATAGATTTTGCTTCAGCTTTTCAGAAAAAGACTTCATCATCTCTTCTTGTTGCTGTTGTCTTTTCAAGAAG
>CAYZBA010000216.1:0-2104 GCA_964476555.1 uncultured Flavobacterium sp. | reverse complement strand
GTGGAAAGCCTTTCTTCCTATGCCAGACAATTCTTAGGAAGACTCGACAAACCTAAAGTAGAATATATCAAAGGAATCGCTCCCGCTGTGGCTATCGAGCAAAAAGTAAATACTACGAATGCTCGCTCCACAGTCGGAACATCCACCGAAATTTACGACTACCTCAAACTGCTGTATGCTCGAATCGGAAGAACGATTTCGCCAGTTTCAGGACAAGAAGTGAAAAAACATACCGTGACCGATGTGGTGAACTTCATCAAAGAACAACCGCTGGAAGAAAAATGGCTCTTGTTGGCTCCCATTACGGTCGAAAACAAACGAAGCCTAAAAGAAAAACTGAGCATCCTATTACAACAAGGTTTTGCCCGAATTCTCACAAACAACCAAACCGTTCGCCTCGAAGATTATCTGACCGAATTTACTGACAAAAACAACGACGACGAGCTTTTTATCATCATCGACCGAATCGTTATCAAAGACGACGAAGACTTTTACAATCGCTTGGGCGATGCCATCGATACGGCTTTCTATGAAGGAAAAGGAGTGTTGTTTCTTCAAAGGTTAGAAGACAGCAAGCGATTCGAGTTCAGCAATTTGTTTGAGTTGGATGGCATAACCTTCACCGAGCCGAACACACATTTGTTTAGCTTCAACAATCCGTATGGAGCTTGTCCGGTTTGTGAAGGTTACGGAAACATCATCGGGATTGATGAAGACTTGGTGATTCCCGATACTTCTCTGTCGATTTACGAAGGCGCTATCGCAGCTTGGAAAGGCGAATCGATGGGCTGGTACAAAGATCAATTGGTGAAAAATGCTTATAAATTTGACTTCCCGATTCATAAACCGTATTTTGAACTTACCGAAGAACAAAAACGCCTGGTTTGGACCGGAAACCAATACTTTACCGGACTCAATGGCTTCTTTGCAGAGCTGGAAAGTCAGAATTATAAAATTCAATATCGAGTGCTTTTGTCACGCTATCGTGGGCGAACCAAGTGTCACGCTTGTGGCGGAAAGCGATTGAAGCCTGAAGCAAATTACGTTAAGATAAACGGGAAATCCATCTCGGATTTGGTGGATATGCCGATTGCGCGACTCATTCCGTTTTTTGAGAATCTCGAGCTAAACGAATACGAACAACAAGTTGCCAAACGACTGTTGCTCGAAATCAATAACCGCCTTCACTTTTTGGATAATGTCGGATTGAATTATTTGACTCTAAACCGTAATTCTTCGACCCTTTCCGGAGGAGAATCACAACGTATCAATCTGGCAACCTCACTCGGAAGTAGTTTAGTGGGTTCTATGTATATTCTGGACGAGCCGAGTATCGGATTGCACCCAAAAGACACCGAAAAGCTTATCAAAGTACTCCAAGACCTGCGAAACCTCGGCAACACAGTAATTGTCGTAGAGCACGACGAAGACATTATGAAACAAGCCGACTACATCATCGACATCGGTCCGGAAGCCGGAAGTTATGGAGGTGAAGTGGTCGCACTTGGAGATTTCAACGAAATTCTGAAACAAAATTCGCTTACGTCTCAATATCTGAACGGAAAAATGGAGATTAAAGTTCCGAAAAAACGAAGAAAATTCAAAAATCATATTGAAGTCATCGGAGCTAGAGAAAACAATCTAAAAAATATCAATGTTACTTTTCCGCTAGAATGCTTAACGGTCGTAACCGGAGTTTCCGGAAGCGGAAAAAGTACGTTAGTAAAGAAAATCCTCTACCCTGCCCTGCAAAAACAACTGCAAGGATATGGAGATAAACCCGGACAATTCTCAAAACTGGACGGAAGCTATTCGCATATCAAAAGCGTAGAATACATCGACCAAAACCCTATCGGGAGAAGTTCTCGTTCGAATCCGGTGACCTATATCAAGGCCTATGACGACATCCGGGATTTGTTTTCTAAACAAAAATTAGCCAACCTAAGAGGTTATCAGGCAAAACATTTTTCGTTTAACGTAGAAGGCGGGCGTTGTGAAGTGTGTAAAGGAGATGGCGAAGTAACTATCGAAATGCAATTTATGGCAGACGTTCACCTCGAATGTGAAGCCTGCAAAGGAAAACGCTTCAAAAAAGAGATTCTGG
>CAYZBA010000215.1:0-2136 GCA_964476555.1 uncultured Flavobacterium sp. | reverse complement strand
GTATAGATTTGTCTTGGTCTTCCGATAGGTTCTTTGTTTTCTCTCATTTCTTTCCATTGTGCAATCCATCCCGGAAGTCTTCCTATAGCAAACATTACTGTAAACATATCTGTAGGAATTCCCAAAGCACGGTAGATGATTCCTGAATAGAAGTCTACGTTTGGATATAGGTTTCTTGATTTGAAGTATTCGTCTTCAAGAGCTACTTTTTCTAGTTTTTTAGCAATATCTAAGATTGGGTCTTGGATTCCTAGTTCTTCTAATACCTCATCTGCTGCCTTTTTAATGATAGTAGCTCTTGGGTCGAAGTTTTTATATACTCTGTGTCCGAATCCCATCAAACGGAACGGATCGTTCTTGTCTTTTGCTTTTGCTAAATACTTGTCAGCATCCCCTCCATCTGCTTGAATGGCCTCTAGCATTTCCAATACGGCTTGGTTAGCTCCACCGTGAAGTGGTCCCCAAAGTGCAGAAATACCCGCAGAGATAGAAGCAAATAATCCGGCATGAGAAGAACCTACCATTCTTACTGTCGAAGCAGAACAGTTTTGCTCGTGGTCTGCGTGAAGGATAAACAATTTATCTAAAGCATTTACTACTTTAGGATTAATTTTGTAAGGACCTGTAGGTAATTTGAACATCAAATGTAAGAAGTTCTCTACATAACCAAGTTCGTTATTGTAATAGTTTAAAGGATATCCTTCTCTTTTTCTGTATGTCCAAGATGCAATAACTAAGAATTTACCTAAAGTTTTGCATACTGCTTGATACATCTCTTCTTCGTCTTCTACATTGACTGTTTTAGGGTTAAATGCAGTCAAAGCACTCATAAGAGAAGCTAAGATGCCCATTGGGTGAGCTGTTTTAGGGAAACCGTCAATAACGTTTTTCATGTCCTCATGAACCAACGTATGTTTACGGATATCGTTTTCGAATTTTTCTAATTGTTTTTTAGTAGGAAGTTCTCCAAAAATCAAAAGGTAACTTACTTCTAGGAAAGAAGCTTTGTCTGCCAAATCTTCAATAGCATAACCTCTATAACGCAAGATTCCTCTCTCTCCGTCAAGATAAGTAATGGCACTTGTACAAGAACCTGTATTTTTATAACCTGAGTCAATAGTGATGGCTCCGGTAAGAGCACGAAGTTTTTCAATATCTATAGCAACTTCATTTTCTGATCCGACAATGGTCGGAAACTCATATTTCTGTCCGTTTAATTCTAATATAGCGATGTTTGACATAGTATGTTAGGGTATTGTTTTTTTAAGATTCGTGCGAAGGTAAGAATTTTCTCCGTACCTTCCCAACAAGCGCTGTTATATTTTTATTAAAAATGTTTTGATTCTGAACATATTCAACCAAAATAAACCTCTCAACAATTAATTAAAAACTTCGAGGGTTTCACCATCAAACGACGCAAAAACCATCGAAGGATGCGAATCCTGATGATAAATATTTCCGTCTTTATCAATAGCTATAGCTCCAGCAAATCCATCAAAAGTTTTAAGTTCTTGAAAAGTTTTAGCAAATGCCTCAGCTATCGAAAAACCGTCTGTCACTCGTGTTACGATTTTAACAGCTACGGCTCCGCTTACGATGTCTTCACCTACTCCTGTACAACTCACTCCGCAAATTTCGTTGGCAAAATTTCCTGCCACAGTAGCCGAATCCGAAATACGACCTACCAGTTCGAAACCTTTTCCTCCGGTCGAAGTAGCAGCAGCTATTTTTCCGTCTTTATCCAAAGCGACACAACCTACTGTTCCGGTTCCCATAGACTTGAGTCTGGCTAAGTATTCTTCTCTTCTTTGAGGAGTCTCTGTGGAAAAAACAGGAAATCCATTTTTTCTGGCAAATTGAATCGCACCTTCTCCCCCTAGGATTCTATCATCTACATCCAACAGTTTTTGAGCTACCAAAATAGGATTTTTCACATCTTCAATATTAATCACTCCACTCATTTTTTTAGTCACACCATCCATCACCGAAGCGCTCATTCTGATTTTACCATCACTCTGAATTTGTGAACCGATACCTGCATTAAACAACGGGTCATCTTCCAGAAGGGAAACAGCATACACCACAGTCTCTAATGCTGTATGATTTTTTAAAAATTCATACGATTTTTTCACAATC
>CAYZBA010000214.1:0-2149 GCA_964476555.1 uncultured Flavobacterium sp. | reverse complement strand
CAACAAGAAATGGTGATTTATCGCTTGAAAAAAGAATATCAATCAGCCATTCCGAAAGCAATAGAGCAAGCCAAACAAATGTTGGACAAACCATATAACTTCACATATATTCTGAATGAAGAAAGCTATTACTGCTCCGACTTTGTAGAAAGAGCTTTCCGGGAAGCAGGAATATTTGAGCACATTCCGATGAATTTTAAAAATCAACAAGGTGAAATCGATTCTTTTTGGATATCGTTTTACGAAAAACTACAACTCGATGTTCCACAAGGCCAACCCGGAACCAACCCAAATCAATTGGCAGGATCCGAAAAACTAATTCGATTAGGTAAATTTACTAGGTAAAAAGACTGAAAAGTCCGTATAAATATACGTAATTTTGTAAGGTATTTTCAATTCATAAAACTAATGAAAAAACTCTTCCCCTCTTCCGTGAAAATTGCTTTGGTTTTGGTTTATCTAGTCATTGTAGCAGGAGCTTTAGTGAGAATGACGGGCTCCGGAATGGGCTGCCCAGATTGGCCTAAATGCTTCGGTCATTACATCCCACCTACAGACGAAAAAGAGCTTCTTTTTGACCAAAACAAAGACTTCAAAAAAGGTCAAGTTATCATATATGATGAAAAATTATGGGTGGCTAAACAAGACTTTACGACGTCGGAATCGTTTGACACAAACGACTGGGAAATTTATACCAAACACGATTACGCCATTTTTAATGTATACCATACCTGGACAGAATACATCAACAGACTTTGTGGTGCTTTGGCCGGACTAGCGTGTTTCACAATGGCGGTTTTGTCGTTTGCGTATTGGAGGGAGAAGAAAAAAATCACTTTTCTGTCTTGGTTAGTCGTGTTTTTAATGGGCTTTCAAGCATGGTTAGGGGCAACAGTGGTCTATTCGGTTCTTAACCCTGTAAAAATCACATTACACATGGTAATGGCACTGGTGATTGTAGCCATTATCCTTTACGTTTTATATTTGGTTAAGCCAAAAGCCGTAACTATAAAAAAAGACGGGGGATTTTCAAAACTGCTTTGGGTTTCGCTAGCTTTTAGTTTGATTCAAATCGTTTTAGGAACTCAAGTTCGTCAGTTCGTTGATACTCAGATCAAAAAATTCGGATATGACGACATGAGCCTGATTTTAGCAGAACCTCCGATTAACTTTTATATCCATCGAACCTTTACGTTTTTGGTTGTCGGAATTGCAATTTATATGTTTATTCGAAATCGAAAACTACAACTTGGTTTTTCAAAAATGAATTGGGTTATGATCCTTTTCGGGTTAGAAGTACTTTCAGGAGTGGCTATGTATTACCTTGACTTTCCTTTTGGAATGCAAGCCACTCACTTAGTTGTAGCTTCTTTGCTATTTGGAGTGTTGTTTTATATGATTTTGGAAAATCGTTCTAAAATCACCCAATCCAATTCTTGAAATCGGCTACTCGTTCTCGACTCACAATGATTTCGTCTTCTCTATACGTATTGAGGATGAGTTTTAATCGAGAATTGCTGTACACTTGAATTTCTTTAATCGCTCTTAGCCCTACAATAAACTTTCGACTCACTCTGAAGAATTCTTTAGGGTCAAGTTCAGTTTCTAATTGCTCTAAAGTAGAATCAATAAGGTAATTTCTGTTCTCTATAGTGTGAATGTATGTTCCTTTATTTTCACTGAAAAAACATTCAATCTCGGAAGTGGTAACTATTTTGAGCTGTTGGCCTATTTTTACGGAAAAGCGCTCTTTGTATAGTTTTTCTTCAGAGACTAACAAGCTTTTAATCCATTGGAGATCAACCATTGATTTTTGGCTCTCTCTTTCTCGGAACTTTTCAACTGCTTGAGTCAGCTCTTTGTCGTCTATGGGTTTAAGCAAATAATCAATACTATTGAGTTTAAAGGCTCTCAAGGCATATTGGTCATAAGCTGTGGTGAAAATAATTGCACTTTTTACAGGAATTTGCTCGAAGATTTCAAACGACAACCCGTCTGAGAGTTGAATATCAAGAAAAATCAAATCCGGGGCAGGATTGTGAGTAAACCAGTGGAGCGATTCTTCTACAGAATGAAGTATCTCACCCACTTGAATGTTGAGTTTTTCCAATTTTCTGCTCAGTAGTCGGGCTGCCGGTTTTTCGTCTTC
>CAYZBA010000213.1:0-2166 GCA_964476555.1 uncultured Flavobacterium sp. | reverse complement strand
ACTTTCAGCTGAATTAGAACAACTTCGGGTAAACTTAAATTTTGATGACGGCTTTAAAGAGAATTTTTGGAATACCGCTTTGTTTTTAGGTGTAGGATATAATACTCAAAACGTAACCATTGGTGTGAGATATAACGTACTTCACAACAACAGACGAAACATTTACAGCGAAGCTTTTATGCCTTTTATAAGGGTTTATTTTTAAGCTTTATTATTCCTCAGTTTTTCTAAATATTCAGAAAACGCAATATTTTTTTGACTCTTGAAGGCATTTGTGAACGTTTTTCTGTTTTTAAATCCTGCTTTTACTGCAATAGTTTCTATATTTTGCATACGTAACACAGCATCATTTTCAAGGCAATCGATAATAAAATTTAAACGCAATTTGTAAATATAAGCGTTAAAACCGCCTTTGTATTCGGAAATAACTTTGGAAACATCGGTACGATTTGAGCGGATTTTTCGGGCAAGGTCGTCAAGGGTAAGGTCATCTTGCAGGAAACCTTTATTTTCTTCAAAGACAGCCAATTTTTCAAGGATTACATTTACATTGTCCGATAGTTTTTCCGATGTAATTTCTTGTTCATTTTCCTGATTTTCTGGCAGTTCAGGTTGTTTGTTTTTTTGTTTGTACAGGTATAAAAAAACAGAAAACCCAATAACCAAGAACACAACTGAAATAATCTCCCACCATTTTATATCATTTTGAATTTGTGTGGACTTTTTTAAATCATCTATACCTGTATTTTCCTGCAACAATG
The DNA here is from genome assembly GCA_964476555.1 of uncultured Flavobacterium sp. Taxonomy (GTDB): domain Bacteria; phylum Bacteroidota; class Bacteroidia; order Flavobacteriales; family Flavobacteriaceae; genus Flavobacterium. Next base: position 1,405 of record CAYZBA010000213.1, on the reverse strand, counting down.
CCTGCATTCTGTTATTTTTTTCCTGCAGGTCTTTCAGGATTTTTAGCTGTGTATCTGTATAGTATATCTCGTCCTTTTTGTTTTGGGTTTCTTTGCTATAGGCTATTAAATAATTATAGGCTTCAACGAGTTCGTTATTCATAAAGTTTTTTGCTCTGTACAAAGAATCTGTTTTTGCAAAATACTGCACGGCTTCTGACTTATTTCCCTGCTCCCAGGCATTTTTTCCCAAAAAAAGCTGTGCTAAATTTTCACCAACATAATCACCGTTTTGGTGCAACCCTTTTACAGCTTGCCGTAAAAAATCATTTGATTTTTCATACTCTTTTTTATCGTGGCTGTACATTCCGCTTACCAATAAAAAATAGGGCTTTTCAAAAGCTATATCTTTGGGCTTCAAATTATTGATTGCTTTTTCCAAGCTCGACAAAAGCACGGGAATGGTATCTTTTTTTTCAGGAAGCCTGTAAGCTGTTTTACTCATACCGTACAGGCAAAAGACATATCCCCTGAAATTATTATATGCCTGAACGGGGTTTGTTTGGGTTTCGCTTTGTTTTTTAAAATAAAAAGCAGGGTAATAATAATACAGGTACGAAATCCTGTAATTCCCAAAACGATAATAGTCTGTACCGATAAAACTGCGGATTTCATTTAACGTATGGTAGTCATCTGATTTTTTGAGGTATTTTTCTGCCTGCAGGCTGTATATTAATGACATTTCATAGTTTCTCGCTTGAGACTCTATATATCTTTTCATATTATAGGCTACACCTATTATTTTATTGTCATTCTGTTGCTGGGCAAACTGTAACAGGCTGTCGGCATATATCTGTTGGGTTTCGTAGTCTTTGTAAAACCAGATTTTATTTCTGTATGCCCATTCAATATGCAAAACATTCTTTTCTTTTTTGGCTTTTTGCAGGTAATGTTCGATGTATTTTTCCTTGTTTTCTTTGCTCAATCCGTCTGCATCAATTACCGAAAGCAGGTGGTCTAAATCCCACCTTTGATAATCTTCGGCAAATTTTGGCGGATTTTGGGCATACAAAACCGGCCCCAGAATGGGTAAAAGCGTAAATAAGCAAAAAAATAAGTGCTTTTTTATCTTCATAAAAAAAGTTTTTGATGTTTTTTGATAAAAAATTTTAGCAAAGGTACGCTATTTCCAATCATTTCAAACAGCTGATTTTCAGTAGTCATTTACGCATTTACCCAAGCCATTTACTTATTTACCCAAAATTATTTACGCATTTACCCCACAATTTACGCATATGTTTTTGCAAAATAAAAACCGCCTGTATGTTTGCAACCGAATAGAACAAAAAAGCTGTCCGGACAGCACGATTAAAAATTTTTTAAACAGCGAAACAATGAAAAAAGTTTTTTTGAGTGCAACAGCATT
>CAYZBA010000212.1:0-2167 GCA_964476555.1 uncultured Flavobacterium sp. | reverse complement strand
GGGAAGTGTTTTCTGCTTTTTATGATGAGCATGACGAAAATGCCAAATGGAACAACCACGTAGAGTTGGCCCTTTGGGCAGACTTGTTGCTCATTGCTCCGGCTACAGCCAATACGTTGTCTAAAATGGCCAACGGAACATGCGACAACCTGCTTCTAGCTACGTATTTGTCAGCTAAAAGTCCGGTTTATTTTGCTCCGGCCATGGACTTAGACATGTATAAACACCCCACAACACGAGAAAACTTCGATAAACTGCAACAGTTTGGAAACATTATGATTCCGGCTGAATCTGGCGAACTGGCCAGTGGACTTTCGGGCGAAGGCCGTATGGCAGAACCCGAAAATATCGTAGCCTTCCTCAAAAATGATTTAGAGCAAAAATTGCCCCTGAAAGGGAAGAAAGCTTTAGTGACAGCCGGTCCAACGTATGAGGCTATTGACCCGGTTCGCTTTATTGGAAATCACTCTTCGGGCAAGATGGGCTTTGATATTGCCCAAGCTTTGGCAAACCTAGGAGCAGACGTAACTTTGGTTTCGGGCCCAACTCACCTTAGCATACAACATTCTCATATAACTCTCGTTAAAGTAGTATCTGCTCTGCAAATGTATGAGGCTTGTCATCGGGTGTATGACAAAATGGATATAGTAGTAGCGGCAGCAGCGGTGGCAGATTACAGACCCAAAGTAGCCGCACCTCAAAAAATCAAAAAACAAGAGGCAACTTTGCAGATAGAGTTGGAAAAAACACAAGACATTTTAGTCTCATTAGGAGCTAATAAGACCAAGCAATTTTTGGTTGGATTCGCTTTAGAAACCGAAAATGAAGTCGAAAATGCCATGCAAAAGATTCAGAAGAAGAATTTGGACTTAATTGTGCTAAATTCGCTAAATGATGAGGGCGCCGGTTTTGGAAAAGCAACCAATAAGGTTACCTTTATAGATAAAAATAAAACTATCGAGCAATTCCCTTTGAAAACAAAAGAAGAAGTTGCTCAGGATATTGTAAATAAAATCATACGACATTATGAATAGAATTGTTCTTGTTATAGGGGTTGCATTATCGTTTTTTTCGCTTAAAGCTCAAGAGTTGAATTGTAAAGTAACGGTAGGTTATGACAAAATAACCAACGTGAATCCTCAGATATTCAAGACTCTCGAGACCTCTTTGAACGATTTTATGAATAACACAAAATGGACATCGCAATCTTTCAGACAAAACGAAAAGATTGAATGTACGATGTTTATTAATGTCAACGAATACAATTCCGGAAATTTTTCTACGACCCTGCAGATACAGTCTTCTCGCCCGGTATATGGCTCTACTTTTACTACTCCGATATTAAATTTTAATGATAGAGATTTTTCTTTTCGATATATCGAATTCGAAAATCTATTCTATAACCCCAATAGTTTTGATTCCAACCTTACGTCTGTATTGGCTTTTTATGCCAATATCATAATCGGTATGGATGCCGACTCATTTGTTATGGAAGGTGGAACCCCTTATTACGAAGCGGCTCAAAATATTGTAAACCTAGCACAATCGAGCGGGTATAAAGGCTGGAAGCAGTCAGACGGCGGTAACCAAAACCGTTTTTTCTTGGCGCAAGATTTACTTTCGAACACTTTTTCTCCTTTCCGAAAAGCCCTATATGAGTATCATCTGCAAGGTCTTGATAAGATGAGCGATGACGTAAAAGCCGGTAAAGAAGGCGTAAAAGTAGCTTTGGCAACCTTGGCTCAAGTGCATAGAACTCGCCCAAATGCCTTTTTGACAAGAGTGTTCTTTGACGCAAAAGCAGACGAGATTCAAACCATCTTCTCAGGAGGACCACAAATCCCTGTGGCTGATTTGATTGAAAACCTCAACAGAATTTCTCCCCTCAACTCTTCAAAATGGTCTAACATCAAAATGTAAAGACTTTTCTGAATTATTTCTTTTGAAGTTTTCCTTCACTTAATTTATCGATATATACAATTTCGAGTGAAATTTCAGTGTAAGTAATTAAAATATAAATTATCTACATTAACTTTTCGTTATCAACAATGTATTTAGAAAAAAATATCTAACTTTGTTACGAAATTTTAACGTATAGATTATGAGTACAAATTACTTAAAAACACTATGGAAATCATCACTGATGATTTTATTATTGTGTCTGGGA
>CAYZBA010000211.1:0-2185 GCA_964476555.1 uncultured Flavobacterium sp. | reverse complement strand
GAAACAGCCTCACGAATGGCACTGATTTCATCGTCATTCCAATCAGAAACTTTTTTGTCCTGACTTACCTGAGCTTTTTCTAAAATCTCAATAGCTCTGCTTTTTCCTATCCCGAAGATATAAGTCAAAGCTATAACTCCTCTTTTGTTTTTAGGTATATCTACCCCTGCTATTCTTGCCATAATTATCCTTGTCTTTGTTTAAATCTAGGATTTTTTTTGTTAATAACATATAAGCGTCCTTTTCTGCGTACGATAATACACTCGGCACTTCTTTTCTTTACTGATGCTCTTACTTTCATTTTTTAAGCTTTTAATATCTGTATGTAATTCTTGCTTTCGATAAGTCATAAGGACTCATCTCTAATTTTACTTTATCTCCGGGTAGTAATTTGATATAGTGCATTCTCATTTTTCCCGAAATATGAGCAATTACAATATGGCCGTTTTCTAACTCTACACGAAACATTGCATTTGACAATGCCTCGATAATAGTTCCGTCCTGCTCTATTGCTGATTGTTTTGCCATAAACTATGCTATTGATTTACGGTTTTTACCGGTTTTCATCAAACCATCATAATGTTTATTGAGTAAGTAGGAATTCATTTGCTGTATAGTATCTATAGCAACTCCAACCATAATCAATAAAGATGTACCTCCATAGAACATAGCCCAACCTTGTTGAACTCCAAGAAGATTCACTACAAGAGCCGGTAATACAGCAATAACTACTAAGAATAATGATCCTGGCAATGTAATAAGAGACATGATTCTATCTAGATAGTCAGCTGTTTCACTTCCTGGTTTAATTCCAGGAATAAAACCACCACTTCTCTTAAGGTCGTCAGCCATCTTATTAGAAGGGACTGTAATTGCCGTATAGAAATACGTGAATGTTACAATCAACAATCCAAATACAAAATTATACCAGAAACCAAAAATATCACTGAAAGTAGTTCCTAATCCTTGTGCAAACTCTGATTGAGACACTCCTGCAAGAGCAGCAGGCACAAACATGATTGCTTGAGCAAAAATGATAGGCATTACTCCAGAAGCATTTACTTTTAGAGGTATCCATTGTCTGTTTCCTTCTTCAAAAGTTCCAGAAGCTGTTCTTCTTGCATATTGTACAGGAACTTTTCTAACAGCCGTCACTAGATATACAGAAGCAACAATCACAAGAAGCCATACGATAAGCTCAATTAAAATAAGCATAGGACCCCCGTTTGTACCTGTAGTTCTGTATCCAACCTCTTGAATAAATGATTGCGGAAGTCTTGCCAGAATTCCTACCATGATTAATAGTGAAATACCATTTCCTATTCCTTTATCTGTAATCTTCTCACCAAGCCACATTGCGAAAATAGTTCCTGTAGTAAGAATGATTACTGAAGAGAATATGAAAGCAAAAGAAGTAGAAGGCATCAAAAACGCATCAGGCACTTGTCTTGAAAGGTTATAGATGTATCCAGGACCTTGAATCAAAGTAATCCCTATGGTTAACCATCTTGTGATTTGGTTAATTTTCTTTCTTCCGCTTTCGCCATCTTTTTGGAGTTTTTGCAAATACGGAACCGCAACTCCCATAAGCTGAACAACAATTGAGGCCGAAATATAAGGCATAATACCTAATGCAAATACAGAAGCTTGAGAAAAAGCACCTCCTGTAAACACGTTGATAAGCCAGCCTATTCCTTCCTGAGTTTGATCCTGAAGACCTCCTAATTTATTAATATCGATACCTGGAAGCGGAACATGAGCTCCAAAACGGTACACTAATAATAACCCTAAAGTTAAGAGGATTTTGTTTTTAAGCTCCTCGATTTTCCAGATATTAACGATTGTTTCAATAAATTTTTTCATCTTTCAAGAACAAATATTATAATTCTACTACTTCTCCTCCGGCTGCTTCGATAGCTGCTTTTGCAGTTGCAGTGAACTTGTGTGCAGATACCTTTAACTTAGCTTTTAACTCTCCTCTTCCTAAGATTTTTACCAAATCATTTTTGGTTGCCAATCTGTTTTCTACCAATACAGCAAGATCTACTGTGTCAGTAGCTAAACCATTGTCAACTAAAGATTGAAGTGTATCTAAGTTTACTCCTTGATATTCTACTCTGTTAATGTTTTTAAAACCAAATTTAGGCACACGTCTTTGAAGTGGCATTTGTCCTCCTTCAAAACC
>CAYZBA010000210.1:0-2186 GCA_964476555.1 uncultured Flavobacterium sp. | reverse complement strand
TGTCAGGTTTTGTTTAAGTATAATGATTTTCAGTGTTTTTCGAAGTCGAATACGGATGTTTTTACGTATAATTGTGATATTTTTGAAGCATTTTGGCAGCGTGAAGGGCATTCGCTTGTGTTCAGGATTTCGGCAGACCGTTTTCTCAGAAACATGGTAAGAGCGATAGTCGGAACGTTAATCAATGTGGGGCAGCATAAAATTACCCTATCTGATTTTGAGGAAATCATCCAAAGCAAAAACCGAAGCAAAGCCGGTTTTTCGGTGCCGGCTCACGGCTTATACCTCACCGACATTCAATATCCGTATTTGGACAAACATAACCAATATATAGCCAACACAAAAGATGAATCAACGAAGTAACAAACAGGTTTTCAGCCGCATCATGACCTATACGAAGCCTTATAGATGGAGGTTTCGGGCGATTATTATATGGTCTGTGTTGTTGTCTGTTTTTGCTGCTCTTCGGCCGTATTTGTTGAAACAAACAGTTGACCTTTATGTGGAGCCGAAAGACAGTTACGGACTTTTGGTATACATCTGCCTGATGTTGCTTGTGTTGTTTTTGGAGGTGCTTTCGCAATTCTATTTTGTGTTTTGGGCCAACTGGTTGGGGCAAGACATCGTAAAGGACCTTAGGGTAAAGCTCTTTAATCACTTGACCAACTTTCGGATGAAGTATTTTGACCAGACGCCGATAGGGCAATTGGTTACTCGTTCGGTTTTTGATATCGAGCAAATATCGAAAATCTTTAGTCAGGGACTTTTCATGATTTTGAGTGACCTGATGAAGATGGTGGTCGCTTTGGCCTTCATGCTATATATGAACTGGAAGCTAACGATTATAGTGTTGTTGGCTATGCCGGTGTTGGTTATTGCGACTAGAATCTTTCAGATAAAAATGAAGTCGGCGTTTGAGGAAGTTCGATCTCAGGTAGCCAATCTGAACACTTTTGTTCAAGAACGACTTACGGGGATGAAAATCGTTCAACTTTTTTCTGCCGAGAAAACGGAATATGAAAAGTTCAAAGAAATCAACAACAAGCACCGTAAAGCCTGGCTCAGAAATGTGCTTTACAACTCGATATTCTTCCCGGTAGCGGATTTGGTTTCGTCTATCACTTTGGGGATTGTGATTTGGGTAGGGGCCAAAGACATACTTCAGGCAGGAGGTACGACCATGGGAGACTTGATGACATATACGATGCTTATTGGGATGTTGTTTAACCCGCTACGTCAGATTGCGGATAAGTTTAACGAGATGCAGATGGGGATGATTGCTGCCAATCGTATTTTTGACATTTTGGAGAGCGACTTAACTCAACAAAGCGGGACCATCGAGGACTTTTCTATTCACGGAGACATCGAGTTAAAAGACGTTCGCTTTGAATACAAAGAGGGCGAAGAGGTTTTGAAGGGCATTAACCTGAAAATCAAAAAAGGAGAAACTGTTGCTTTGGTCGGGGCCACAGGAGCGGGGAAGACAACGATAATCAATTTGCTCAATCGATTTTACGAAATTAAAAGCGGAGAAATCCTCATCGACAACCACAATATCAATGAATACGAATTAGGTCGATTACGAAAGCAGATATCGGTGGTGTTGCAAGATGTTTTCTTATTTGCGGATACGATTTATAACAACATTACGCTATATAATCCTGAAGTTTCGAAGGAAGCAGTTATCAAAGCTGCTAAGGAGATTGGGATTCATGACTTTATTGAAAGTCTTCCGGGGGGGTATGAATATAACGTAAAAGAGAGAGGAGTGATGCTGTCATCGGGTCAGCGGCAGCTCATTGCCTTTTTGAGAGCCTATGTAAGCAATCCGGGAATTTTGATTTTGGACGAGGCGACTTCGTCTATTGATAGTTATTCGGAGGAGCTTATTCAACGAGCTACAGAAAAGCTTACGGAGAATCGTACGTCGATTATTATTGCTCACCGGCTTACGACTATTCAGAAAGCGGATCGCATTATCGTAATGGATAAAGGTCAGATTGTTGAAGAAGGCACTCACAAACAATTGCTTGCCAAAGAAAGCGGGTTTTATAAGAATCTCTATGAATCACAGTTTTCTGTTAGTTTGTAGAGGTGAATTCAGGATGAATTTTTTCAAGAAAAATCGCAAAATAAAAACTAACTTTGCCCAATTAAATTTTATCACACATAATGAGTTTAACTAT
>CAYZBA010000209.1:0-2191 GCA_964476555.1 uncultured Flavobacterium sp. | reverse complement strand
GAATTTATTTGGTTTTGGAAGAGTTAGGTCTTTTCCCAGAAGATGTTACCGAAACTTCAAAAGCCATTTTTGCCAACTTCGGCGACAGCGAAGCTTTGTATGCGCTAAAAGCGATTAAAACCTTACGTGAAAACGGAATCAAAACCGAACTTTACCCGGACAAAGCCAAACTCGGAAAACAATTCCAATATGCCGATAAAAGAGCGATTCCATTCGTGGTAGTAACCGGAGAAGAAGAAATGAAAACCGGAACGTATCAACTTAAAAACTTAGCTTCAGGTGAACAAATTTCGGTGACTCTGGAGCAGCTAATCGAGAAATTAAAATAATTACAACAACATAATGAGAAAAATATTGATTATCGGAGCCGGACGTTCGGCTTCGTCGCTTATCAAATACCTTTTGGAGAAATCTGAAAGCGAAAACCTAGAGCTTACGATTTGTGATTTATCGGTAGAATTAGCCGAGCAAAAAACCAACAACCACCCGAGAGCCAAAGCGATGGCTTTGGACATCAAAGACGCTTCTGCTAGAGAAAATGCGATTCAAAATGCAGATTTAGTGATTTCGATGCTCCCTGCTTTTATGCATATCGAAGTGGCTAAAGATTGTGTTCGCTTCAAAAAACACATGGTAACGGCTTCATACATCAGCCCCGAAATGCAGGCTTTGGATGAAGAAGTAAAAGCCAACAACTTGGTGTTTATGAACGAGGTGGGGCTTGACCCGGGAATCGACCACATGAGCGCCATGAAAGTCATTAACGAAATCCGTGAGAAAGGCGGAAAAATGCTATTATTTGAATCTTTCTGCGGAGGATTGGTAGCACCGGAGTCAGACAACAACCTTTGGAATTATAAATTCACTTGGAACCCAAGAAACGTTGTTTTGGCCGGGCAAGGAGGAGCCGCTAAATTCATTCAAGAAGGTCGCTACAAATACATTCCTTATCACCGTTTGTTCCGTAGAACCGAATTCTTTGATATCGAAGGTTACGGACGTTTCGAAGGATATGCCAACCGCGATTCGCTAAAATACAGAAGCATTTACGGATTAGACAACGTACTTACTCTCTATAGAGGTACGATTCGTAGAGTAGGCTTCTCAAAAGCTTGGGACATGTTTGTTCAGCTCGGAATGACCGATGACAGCTATGTAATGGAAAACTCTGAGACCATGAGTTACAGAGATTTTATAAACTCTTTTCTACCGTTTAGCTTGACAGACTCTGTAGAGCTAAAAACTCGTCACCAATTGGGTATTGCTCAAGACGACGAGCGTTGGGATAAACTGGAGGAATTAGACATTTTTAACCCCAATAAAATTGTTGGACTTAAAAATGCCACTCCCGCTCAAATCTTAGAAAAAATTCTTACTGATAGCTGGAAACTCGATCCGGATGACAAAGACATGATTGTGATGTACCACAAATTCGGATACGAAATTAATGGTGAGAAAAAACAAATTGATTCCAAAATGGTAACCCTTGGTGAAGACCAAACCTATACAGCCATGGCCAGAACCGTTGGACTTCCGGTAGCGATGGCTGCCCTCCGTATTTTGAATGGTCAGATTGTGACTCCGGGTGTACAACTTCCAATCAAAAAAGAAGTGTATGAACCTATTTTAGAAGAATTGAAACAATACGGTATCGAGTTCAAAGAATACGATGTTCCGTACGTAGGTTACTAATCCTGAGGTTCGAGCAATTGAACGCTATCTTTGAGCGCTTCTATCAGCAAGTTCATCATTCGCTTATTGAGGTTTGACGAATTTTGAATATATCGCTCGTATTCTTCTTGAGTAAACCAAGCCATAATCATTCCATTTAGGGCATTGCGATACTTGATATCCCTCTGAAGGGCATTTTCGATATAAATGAGTTTCTTCTCTACGTTTAAGAGGTGAAACTCATTTTTATGTTTACGGATATAGTTTCGAAACGAAGCGACGAACAAATCGCCTTGCAGCTTCAATATAGGACGTATGGTTTCGTTCTGGAAGCGCTCTTCTTCTGAGCTGTTTTGGGTCTCTCCTATGGCTCCGCCTCTAAGCTCCAATATTCTTTTATCTCTGTCTGTCATTTGGTTGGGTTTATATACAAATTTAATCATTTAATTGACTTTACAATTTCCAATATGCCATAAACAAAAAAACCGCCTCATCAGAGGCGGTTTTTTTACCCAATGAT
>CAYZBA010000208.1:0-2224 GCA_964476555.1 uncultured Flavobacterium sp. | reverse complement strand
GGAGCATTGGCATATGCCCAATATTTCGGGATTTCACTACTATATTCAGAGGTTGCCAGAGCTTCGAGTGTAGCTCCGTTATTTAATTGATTTTGAATAACAGCGAATCCTTCTTTGGCTGTAAAATAATCCATGGTCATCCATTCGGGTATGTGGACTCCGGGAATGTGATTGAGTAAATTCGTAAAATAATCACTCCACGAAATGGCCACTACTATATTCCCAATGGCATATTCCATGATGAGCGCCCAACCAATTATCCATGCGAAAAGCTCTCCAAAAGCGACATAACTATAAGTATATGCACTTCCGGAAACGGGCACAAGCGAAGCAAATTCAGCATAGGCAAAAGCGGTAAAAGCACAAGCCAAAGCCGTAAAAATGAAGAGGAACACTACGGCAGGACCACCTTCGTAACTCGCCCTCCCGATAGTGGAAAAAATTCCAGCGCCGATAATAGCTGCAATTCCGAATCCGGTCAAGTCTTTCACTCCCAGCTTTTTTACCAAGCTGTGAGTCTCGGCACTAGCCAATATATCGGCTACTGATTTCTTACGAAATAATGAGTTCATATAGTTTTGGTTAAGTTATCGTTGGTTATTCTTTCAGGATAAAAGTCTGCTCGATATCCCAATTTGCCCTGACATCAATGGGTTCCGGATAATAAACCACCCTTTCGGGCTGAATTTTCTTCAAATAATTCCCCGTATCCCAAATGCCATTTTTATTGCTGTCATAAACAATTCGAATCGTGTAAATAGCAGGATTCAGATACATAAACTCCACTTCATTTTCTTCTTCAGTATAGTGTTCTGCCACTACTTTTCCTTTGTTATCCGTAAGTTGAACGATAACCGGAAATTCCTTTACGTTTTGAAGCACTATCTTTAGATTTCCATATTCCGAATACTCTTTCGTAGCAAAATCAACCTTTAAGCTATCGTTCGACTTACCAAAAAAATCCGTCACGGCCTCAGGCAACATCAAAAACGTATATTTCTGTTTTTCTTCGGTCTGAAAAGCTAGTTCTAAACGCTGTTTGAAAGAATCATACTTTATTTGGCTCTCAACCTCAACCGAATCTTTGTAGATTTTAACCTTGGAACTGTCGATTCGCTCTATCGGAGTTAAGAATTCCAAAGTAGCCGTGTCTCTAAAGCCAAACGTTCTCGGAATTTTAGCCGAAATCATAAGGGTATCTACTTTTTTCTCACGGAGTTTTACACTAAATGACTTTTCTAGCGTGTCGCTCTTTACCATGAGCATAAGCGAATCGGCCTCAACGGGTTGATACCAAACCTGAAGGGAATCTCGATCCGGCATTTTGGTAATTCGCGTCTGTAATTTTTCGCTTCCGTTATAAAGCTCGACCTCCGCTTTTTCCGGATTACCTTCATAAGCCAAAACGATTTTATTTTTTGAGGTTTCAAAAGCTCTGACAGCCTTAAAATCAAGTATTTCTTTAAAGAGTTCGAGTTTAATTTTTTCATTGGTCGGGATACTGACCACCTCGCTGTGATAACCGATTTTATCATCTCTAGGGTCAAAACGGAAGTTATTGTTTTGATCTTTTAGAGCTATCAACAGATACTTTCCTTCTTTCAAATTCTCGAACGTAAAAGTGGTAGCGCTATCCATCGTAGTCGTGACATAACGAGGATTTTCTTTATAAATAATCGAGTCGTTGAACTGCTCGTGCATCTCATATAACATCACCGAAATATAACTTTGGGTATCTTTATCCAAAGCGTCTTTCACCGAGCCCGAAAGAGTAAGAGAGTCAATATAACTTCCGGTCGAAAACACGTATTTATACCCTCGAAGTTTGTTGCCCTCGTTGTTGTCTTCAATGCTTTGCCCAAAATTGAAACTATACGTCGTGTTAGGCAACAAGGTATCTCTAAGCCTAATTTTAATGTATTTTGAAGCGGTATAAGGAGTAATTTCCGGCCTGTACTTAAGCGGAGGAGAAACAATCAGCTGTTTGTTGACATCTTTCAGTTTTACGTATTCATCAAAATTGATGACAATCTCTTTGGCGTTAAACGCTGTAGAAAAGTTCTCTGGAGTGGTTTTCAAAACTTTAGGCGGTTCCATATCGACCTCTCCACCCGTGATGTATCCTCTTCGGGCACAACTCAAAACCACTAAAGCAATACAAAGCGTAAAAAAAACGTTCTTAGACATACATTTTGTTTATGAGAAGCAAATGTATTCTTTTTCG
>CAYZBA010000207.1:0-2229 GCA_964476555.1 uncultured Flavobacterium sp. | reverse complement strand
AAGGTGTAAACAGAGTGGTGTACGACATCAGCTCAAAACCACCTGCTACTATTGAGTGGGAATAAAATTTTCAGAGAATTCAACAATGCTTTGGGAATAGTTTTTGCAAGGTCAAAACAACAAAAGATAATGATATGAAAAGATTACTTTTTTGGATTCTTATTTTCGGAATTTTACAATGCAAAGCTACTGCCCAGCAATATATTCGACACACTGTTGTCAAAGACGACACAGTTACTAATCTAGCTAGAAAATACGGAGTTACTCCACACGATATCTATACCCTGAATCCCGATGCTAAAAACGGGATTCAACTAGGTAGCGTTCTACTGATTCCTGACAAAGGCAAAATAAACCCAAGAAAAGATGGGATTTACCACAAAGTAGAACCTAAAGAAACCTTTTTTGGAATTGCTCAAAAATACGGAACCACCATCCAAGCCATTCAAGAAGCCAACAAAAATCAACTGGAAAATGGCTTACAACCCGGTATGGAACTATTCATCCCTTCCGGAAAAACAGTTCAAAGTTCTACAACCGTTGTGAAAAACGATGAAATTATCCACGTTGTTCAACCCAAAGAAACTCTTTTTGCCCTCACTCAAAAATATCAAGTAACCCAAGCAGAACTCATCGAAAATAATCCGCAACTCAAAAACGGATTAAAAATCAACGATACGCTTAGAATTCCTTTGAAAAAACAAGAAGAGTCTAATTCAACTTCGGAAAAAGAAAAAGTAGAAATAGATGAAATAGTCATTTCAAACAACCACGACTATAAAAATCTACTTCGAAAGTTAGATAACACTACTCAAAAAGAGGTGGTTTTTATGCTTCCGTTTAATATTTCCAGATTAGACATAGAAAACAGTGCTTCGGTTCAAGAAAACCTTAAAAAAAGCCAATTTTTGAATGTTACACTGGACTTTTATTCAGGAGCTCTCATAGCGATTGACTCAATCAATAAACTAGGCGGTAACTTTAAAATTACTTTCTACGATTCAGAAGAAACTCAAAATAGTTCTGCCGTAGAACATTTGATAAGAACAAACAATTTTTCGAATGTATCTGCAGTGATTGGGCCTTTCTTTCAGTCACATTCAGAAAAAGTAGCAGCGCTTCTAAAATCAAAAGAGGTGTTGGTAATTTCACCTATGTCTAAGGAAGGAAAAACAGGACATAACAATCTATATTTAGCTGTTCCCCCAAGCGAGGTGTCGAAAAAAATGATGCTAAACTTCTTGATGGAGAAAAAACAAAACGTTATAGCCATTGTAGACAGAAAAAAACAAAGTTCTAGAGATTTTATATCCAAAAATGCCAGCAGTGTTTCGTTCGTGAATTTTAACGAACAAGGAGGTCTGAACATAGACCACTTAAAATCTTTACTACAGTCCGAAAAAACTAACTATGTCATTCTAGAAACAGAATCGTCTTCGATGGTATTGAACGTAACAAAAACGCTCATCAACCTCCAAAGTCAATATAACATCAAATTAGTCGTATTAGAAAAAAATGCTGCTTTGGAGTCTGATGAGGTTAAATCTGAAATGTTAGCAAAATTGAACTTACATTACCCGTCTGCTATTCGCGAAAACAATAGCGACGAAACAAGTTCTTTCTTTAAAGAATACAAAAAGAAAAACAATATTTTCCCAAATCAATACGCTATCAGAGGATTTGATGTAACTTTTGACGTACTGTTGCGTTTATCTCAAAAGGACGATTTCGAAAAAACAGCTAAAAACATTGCTTCGGAGCAAATCGAAAGCAAGTTTATTTACACCAAAAGCCCTAACGGAGGTTTTTATAACAGCGGAGTTTATATATTATACTACGATCAAGACCTGACTATAAAAGAAGCTAAATAATGACATCTAAAGTAACCTATACAGGCGATTTAAGAACTAAATCGGTGCATCTACAATCAGGGAACGAAATTATCACTGATGCACCTACAGACAATAACGGAAAAGGAGAAGCATTTTCTCCTACAGATATGGTAGCAAACTCTTTGGCAACTTGTATGTTTACCATAATGGGTATCAAAGCCAATCAAATGAATATCAATATTGAGGGCTCAATTGCTTCGGTTACTAAAATCATGCAATCTGAACCTCGTATGATTTCTAAAATCATCATCGTGTTCGACATGAACATAAGTGCTGATGAGAAAACAAAAACGATTTTAGAACGAGCAGCACTCACTTGCCCTGTCTATCTGAGCCT
>CAYZBA010000206.1:0-2241 GCA_964476555.1 uncultured Flavobacterium sp. | reverse complement strand
ATATGCCATAAACAAAAAAACCGCCTCATCAGAGGCGGTTTTTTTACCCAATGATTATCATTAAAATCTGTACCCGATACCAATACCTAATAACAATGGGTTAATAGTAACCTCTGCCGGAATTGATAAATCAGGCGCCAAATTAGAAGCATTCACAGTAACATCTGTTTTCAACATAATGTATTTTGCATCAAGATTCACGAAAAAGTTGTCGTTAAAGAAGAAATCTGAACCTACTTGAAAAGCAAACCCGAAAGCATTCTCATACTCTACATCTTTCACTACTTTTCCTGGGTCTACATCATAAAACAATGTATAATTGATCCCGGCTCCTACATAAGGTTTGATAGATTCCGTAGGATAAAAGTGATATTGCGCCGTAAGTGTCGGAGGTAAAAGTCTCACCGAACCCAAATCAACATCTGTAATTCCACCTCCGATTGGTGCTAAATCAGAAGCTACAGTGTTTACATCGTGTTTCGTAGTTCCTAAGATAAGTTCGACAGCTATGTGCTTAGTAAAATAATACGTGATATCCAACTCCGGAACTAGAGCATTCGAAATGTCTACATCTCCTCCAATAGCTGAAATCGAAGCACTTTCGTTAGGAACTACACCTAATCCGCGAAGTCTGAATTGCCATTGGTGATCTTGTGTGTCTGCAGTTTGTGCAGTGGCCGAACCTGCTCCCAATAAGAACATGGAAAAAGCAGCAAAAACTATTTTTTTCATATCGTGAAATTGTTTGAAATTGATACCGCAAAATTATTCTGAAGTATGTGGGCAATGTATGACATAAGTCATTGTTTAAAACCTTTGTTTTCAGGATATGCAAAGAGTTTTTACTCCGTTTTTGTGTCCATAATTTTTACCAACCTTGTGTGTTGTGAATTGCCCTCAAAAGAACTAACTTTGTGACGGCCTTTAAACCTTTTTTCGTTGCAAAAAAACACCTTAATTGTAGTTGTCGGGACCACCGCTATTGGTAAAACAGCCAAAGCCATAGAATTGGCGCAGCATTTTGGTTGCGAAATTATCTCGTGTGATTCACGTCAGTTCTTTAAGGAAATGACAATCGGGACAGCCGTTCCAAGCCCGGAAGAACTTCGAGCTGCTCCACACCACTTCATTCAAAACAAAAGTATTTTTGATTCCTATAACGTAGGCGATTTTGAGAAAGAAGCTCTAGAAAAACTAGACGAGTTGTTTCAGAAAAATCCGGTCCAAGTTATGGTTGGCGGCTCCGGACTCTATGTGGATGCGGTGGTGAAGGGCTTTGATGACTTTCCGGAAATTGAAAATACTGTGAGAGAAAACCTTCGAGCAGAATATGAACAAAAAGGCATTGCCTTTCTACAGGAAAAACTAAAAGAAACAGACCCTTTTTATTACGAAAAACTAAAGGCAGAAAATCCGCAAACTTTAGAGAACCCTCAACGAATGATGCGATATGTAGAAGTATCTGTAGGTAGCCAAAGACCCTATTCCTCGTTTTTAAACAACAAGCAGAAACAGAGGAACTTCACTCCTATTTTTATCGGGTTAGAAGCCGATAGAGAAATTATCTACGACCGAATCAACAAAAGAGTGGATATCATGATAGCTAATGGGCTCCTTGACGAAGCCCGAAATCTGTATCAGCACAAACACCTCAATGCCTTACAAACAGTAGGATATCGAGAATTATTCGACTATTTTGACGGAAAAACCACTTTGGAATTCGCTATCGAAGAAATCAAAAAAAATACCCGAAGATTCGCCAAACGCCAACTTACGTGGTTCAAGCGAAATCCGGATATTTTATGGTTTAACTATAATACTACTATCGAGGAGATAGTAAACAGTTTTCAGTAATCAGCTATAATCTCTGTCATTTCAAACGTAGCGATAGCGAAGTTGAGAAATCTCTCCTATTCTAAAGATACCTCTACTTCGGTTTGAATGCAATCATTCTACTTATTTAGTCTCAAACAGATTATAAATTTCCTGAGTTTCTTTCATCATTTTTTCGAAGTTGATATTCAAATCAACCAGCTTTCCGGTATGAATATCAAACACCCAACCGTGTACTTTTAGGCCTCTTTCGTAATACGCTTTTTGTACGGCAGCGGTTTTAATCACGTTCAAACACTGTTCTTGAACATTGAATTCTACCAGCTTGTTATAGCGCTCGTTTTCATCATTGATTTTGTTCAAATCTTCTTTATGCATACGATATACATCACGAACGTTTCTCAGCCA
>CAYZBA010000205.1:0-2248 GCA_964476555.1 uncultured Flavobacterium sp. | reverse complement strand
GCAAACGTAAATACTTTCTCTCCGGAATCCGCAAAAGTTGCAGCTTCCATTCTGGAGCGAATAGTGCCTTCATCTTCTGCATCGCCTACACTATAAATTGTTGCCAAAGTAGCTACAAATACTTCTCTAGCAGCAAATGAAGTAATAATAGCAATCCCGATTTTCCAGTCATAACCCAAAGGTTTTATTACAGGTTCGATGGCTTGACCCATCATTCCTACATAAGAATTCTCGATTTGGTAAGAGGCGATAGCGGCGTTGAGTTCGCTTTCATCAATATCGACATTTTCGTATTGGGCTGTTACAATAGCCTCTGCATTATCGAATTTGCTACCTCCGTGTGAGGCCAAAAACCATAAGACAATCGAGATTGCAAGAATGATTTTTCCAGCATTCAAAACAAAGGCTTTTGTCTTTTCGACTACGGTATAAAATACGTTTTTAAATAGAGGTAATTTATACGAAGGCATTTCGATGACGAAATACGACTTACTTTTGTTTTTGATAATTTTATTCAAAATCACAGCAGCAAAGAGAGCCATAATGATTCCTAAAAGATACATGCCCAAAAGTGCTAATGCTTGAGCATTGATAAATCCAAATACTCTTTGTTCGGGAACGATAAGCGAAATCAAAATCGTATAAACCGGAAGCCTAGCAGAACAAACCGAAAATGGTGTAACCAAAATCGTGATGAGTCGTTCTTTCCAATCTTCGATATTTCGAGTGGCCATGATAGCCGGAATGGCACAAGCATTTCCTGAAATTAGCGGCACAACACTTTTTCCGCTCAAACCGAATTTTCGCATGATTTTGTCCATCAAGAAAACCACACGACTCATATAACCACTTTCTTCCAATACAGAAATAAACAGGAACAACACTGCAATTTGAGGAACGAAAATCACAACTCCTCCGATTCCGGGAATAATTCCTTGACTGATTAAATCGTTGAGTTTTCCTTCAGGTAAAAGAGCAGCAATTTTTTCTCCAAAAAAGGCAAAACTCTCATCAATAAAGTCCATTACCGGAGCAGACCAACTAAAAATAGCTTGGAACATCACCAGCAACAAAGCCATAAAAATCACATAACCAAAAACTTTGTGAGTAAGGATTTTGTCAAGTTTTGAGTTGAAATCGGTTGCTTGAGATTGGTCTTTTTTGAACGTATCTTTGAGTGCTGCGCCAATAAACTGATAGCGCTTTACGGTTTCTTTGTGCTGTTCTTTTTTAACTTCGATTTGTTTTTGTTTGTCTGTAACTTCTTGAAAGCCTATTAGGTATGTCTCAGAAAGCCATTTTTTATAAGTAGAATAACTTTCTGAAAACAAAACTTTTCGCGATAAACTTTGGTAATCTTTAATGGCTTGTTTCAGTTCTTTGATCCCCGTGTTTTTTCGAGTACTGGTCAGAATGATTTTAGTATCGAGTTGTTTTTCGAGAGTTTCAATATCTAGAGTGATTCCTTTTTTTTGAATTTGATCGGCCATGTTGACCACCAAAATTACCGGTAATCCTAAATCTTTTACTTGAGTAAACAAAAGCAGGTTTCGCTTGAGGTTTTCTACCTCAGTAACCACCACAGCCACATCCGGATATTCTTTCGTATCTGGGGTGAGTAAAAATTCGGTAACGATACTTTCGTCAAGCGAACTTGGATTCAAGCTATATGTTCCCGGGAGGTCAATTACACTTACTTTTTGGCCGTCTTCCAAATGAAATGAACCTATTTTTTTCTCAACAGTAATTCCCGGATAGTTTCCTACTTTTTGGTGTAAACCCGTAAGGGAATTAAAAAGTGAAGTTTTTCCGGTATTTGGATTTCCGATTAAGGCGATTTTGATAGGATTACTCATTTCTTAAAGGATTTCGATTTCGATTTGTTTGGCCATTTCTCTGCGAATAGCAACGTAGCTTTCGTTGATGCTGAAATACATCGGGCAACCCAAAGGAGCGATTTGTATGAGTTCAACAGAGCTCTCTGGCATACAACCTAATTCAATAAGTTTTAATGGAATGTGCTGAATATCAAAATTTTTGATAATGGCTTTTTGACCTTTTTGAAGTTGATTCAGAAACATAGTTTATTTAGAAAGAATAAAAACAAAGGTACAAAATTTTGCTGAAGGAATCAGCTACTTTTATATACAAAAGAAGCCTTACGGGTTGCACAATCCGAAAGGCTTAAAAGGTTTGAAAATCAGTGAAATGATTTCTTATTCTTGATTTTCTTTTTCTTTTTTACTGT
>CAYZBA010000204.1:0-2365 GCA_964476555.1 uncultured Flavobacterium sp. | reverse complement strand
TTGAAAAAAATCCTCTTACTTTCCGATACACACAGCTATATAGACGACAAGATTCTAAAGTATGTAAATCAAGCAGATGAGGTGTGGCATGCCGGAGATATAGGGGATTTGAAAGTAACGGATTCGATTAAAACATTAAGACCACTTCGAGGAGTTTATGGTAACATAGATGATGCAAAAGCCCGAATGGAATTTCCGCTAGACAATCGATTTATGTGTGAAGGGGTTTCGGTTTATATGACTCATATCGGAGGATATCCGAAAAAGTATAACGCCAGAGTGCTTAACGAACTAAAAGCCCATACGCCAAAGCTGTTTATCTGTGGACATTCGCATATTTTGAAAGTGATGTTTGACAAAGATTTTAATCTGCTACATCTGAATCCCGGAGCAGCAGGAATTTACGGCATGCACCAAGTGAGAACCATGTTGCGATTTGAAATCGACAAAGACCAAATCAAGAATTTAGAAATCATCGAATTAGGAAGAAAATGAAATTCTATAAATATCAAGGAACCGGAAATGATTTTGTCATGATTGACAATCGAGACAATTCGTTCCCCAAAAACGACAATTCGCGCATTGTGCATCTTTGTGACAGGCGTTTTGGGATTGGCGCAGACGGGCTTATTCTTTTGGAGGATGCTTCTCAGGCCGATTTTCGAATGGTTTATTACAACTCTGACGGAAGAGAAAGTTCTATGTGCGGAAACGGAGGCAGGTGTATAGTCGCTTTTGCGCAAAATTTAGGTATTATCGGCAATCAAACCACTTTTATAGCCACAGACGGCTTACATTTTGCAAGGATAGAAGGCGATGTGATTTCGCTCCAGATGAAAGATGTTTATGAGGTGAAGGTAAGCGATAAGTATGTATTTTTAGACACAGGCTCTCCTCATCATGTGGAATTTGTGGAAGACCTACAGAATTTTGACGTTTTGACTCAAGGGGCAAAAATTCGTTATAGCGAACTTTATGGCGCAAGTGGTAGCAATGTGAATTTTGTGGAACAAACCGGAGAAAATTCTTTTGCTATCAGAACCTATGAAAGGGGGGTAGAAGGGGAAACCCTCTCTTGCGGGACCGGAGCTACAGCTGTGGCTATCGCTATGTTCGAGCTCGGAAAGGCAAGTTCTAGCGAAGTGGACATTGAAGTGCAGGGAGGCAGGCTAAAGGTTTCTTTTCATAAAAGTGATCATTACCATTCGGTTTTTCTGAAAGGCCCTGCTGAGTTTGTGTTTGAGGGAGATTTTAAACATTAATTAACAGTGGCATAAGTTTTGCCTTTAAACGAGTTAAATGCTAAATCCAAATTAATATGAAAAAAGTACTCTTATTATGTTTGTCTGTGGTGGCGATGGTGTCTTGTTCGTCTACCAAAGATATTAAGTCACAGGATGGTATAAAAGGAAATTGGGTGATTACTAGCGTAAGCTATACCGGTTCTGATTATATCAAAGTAAATTCTTTCAACATAGCCGATGCGAAATGTTTTGAAGGAAGTATGTGGAATTTTGTTCCAAACAACAACAAAGGAAACATGCAACTTACTAAATCAGGTTGTCCTGCCTTTAGCAGCCCAATTGTTTGGACCATCACAAAAACGGGAGATTTCACGTTAAAAATTACGGAAGGCGATAAAGCTAAAAACGTAACTCAAGGATATTTCTTGAAAATGAGAAATCAAACGGATAATTCTTTCCAACTCGTAGACAACGTAAATGTGGGAGGAAAAAATACAGAAGTAGTATATCAATTTGTTAAACAATAAATATTAACGTATGAGAAAAATAACAATATCTTTCGTAGCCCTGTCTTTATTGGCAGGATCTGTATTCACCGGATGTGATGCAGTAAAAAACGCCAGCAATGAGCAAAAAGGAGTGGCTATTGGGGCTGCTGCGGGTGCTGTACTTGGTGGAGTGCTTGGAAATAACCTTGGTAAAGGAGGGAACACGGCAGCCGGAGCCATTATTGGAGGGGCTGTAGGAGGTCTTGCCGGAGGAATTATCGGGAACAAAATGGATAAGCAAGCTCAACAAATCGAGCAAGCTCTTCCGGCAGCCGAAGTGGTTCGTGTAGAAGAAGGGATTCAATTAGTGTTGGGTGAAAATTCGGTTAACTTTGATACGAACAAATCCACGCTTACACCTACCGCAAAAGCGAACCTCGATAAGTTGATTCCGGTATTTACGGAGTATGCAGAAACAGACATTAAAATCTATGGATATACTGACAGCACAGGTCCGGCTGATTTTAACCTGAAACTTTCTGAACAAAGAGCTAATTCGGTAAAAGATTATTTGGTGTCTAAAGGATTAAAGGCTTCTCGTTTTACGACCAAAGGAATGGGAATTGCAGACCC
>CAYZBA010000203.1:0-2369 GCA_964476555.1 uncultured Flavobacterium sp. | reverse complement strand
AAAAATCCGCCTCCTCCTGATGAAAATCAAAATCAAGATAACCAAGAGAATCAGGATAATAAACAAGACAACCAGAACAAACAGGATCAGAAAAACGACAATCAAGATCAAAAAGATAACCAAGAGAATCAGGATAAAGGAGATAATCAAGAAAACAAAGACAATCAGGACAAAGGAAATAACCAAGATAAAAAAGATCAACAAGGTCAAGGTAATCAAGATCAAAAACCTCAAGATGGTCAAAGTGGAATGTCTAAGCAACGATTAGAAAACCTACTTGATGCTGTAGAAAATCAAGAAAAAGGTATTCAGAAAAGAGTCCAACTCAACCAAGAACAAAAAGAGAAGAGAGGACAAGTACAGCAGAGAGAAAAAAATTGGTAAGCGAAATCTAATTTGAACTCCGAAACCTGAAACTAAACACAATGAAAAGGATAACAGCTATATTATTTCTTCTGCTTTCGCAAATGATTTTTGCTCAGGTGGAATTTACTGCCAAGCTGAGTCGTAATAAAATTGGTGTAAACGAGAATGTTCGAATCGACTTTGTCATGAATGTTGACGGAGATAACCTCGAGTTGCCGGATTTTGATGGTTTTAGAGTGGTATCTGGGCCTTTTCAGCAAATTAGCCAAACCATTATCAACGGGAAAGTATCATGGAGCAAGAGCTTCGGCTATACTATTCATCCTACGAAGCAGGGAGTACTCACCATTGGGAGTGCTACAATGACTTATAAAGGTCAAAAATACCAAACCGAGCCTATCAAACTTACGGTTACAGCTCCTGTAGAGCGACCAAATGACCCTTCGGAACCACTTATTGATGTCAACGAGAGTGTACACTTAGTAGCACAAGTTTCTAAACGAAATCCGTACCTAAATGAACCTATTTCTGTCGTATATAAATTATATTTTAAAGAAGGGCTAGGTGTGCGAAACTTTAATATGACCGCTAATCCGGAATACAATGATTTCTGGTCACACAATATTGAAGTGAAGCAGTTCGAGACCGAAGTTGATACTTATAAAGGCGAAAAATATTCGAGTGTTGTTATTAAAAAAGTGCTCTTATACCCTCAAAAGGCCGGTAAACTTACTCTAGAGCCTTTGGATTTAGAAATCGCCTTACAAGTACCTACAAATCGTAGGAATATGTTTGGTAGAGTATATCACAACACCAGTACTAAACTTTCGACCGGAGCACAAACTATTGATGTACGTCCACTTCCTGAAAACGGAAAACCTGATGACTTCTCTGGAGCTGTAGGAACGTTTGATTTAATCGTAAAAACCGACAAAACGGCTATCAGACAAGGAGAATCTATCGAAATGGATGTAACCATTTCCGGAAAAGGGAATTTGGAGTTGTTTTCGTTGCCAAAACCTGTTTTCCCGAGTAGTTTAGAAGTTTATGACCCGGTTCCGAAAAAGCAGATTACAGTTGGGCTTTCCGGGATGTATGGCAAGGTGGCTGAAAAGTACACGATTATCCCGCAATTTCAAGGGAAGTATATCATCAAGCCAATGCGTTTCTCGTATTTCGATTTGGATACGAAAACCTATAAAACCATCACTTCACAAGAAATTACTTTGGATATGATTGATGGGCCTGTGGGTAATCAAGACACCTATGACGATGGTGAAGAGGTGGCTCAAAACGAAGTAAAACCTCAAAGTCATTTTAAGTTTATCGAACTCAAAACGAACTTACAACCTATCGCTAAACAAGATTTCTTGTTTTCAGCCAGATTCTTTATTTGGTTGTTGTTACCATTGTTATTGATTCCTGTATTGATTTTTGTGAAAAACAAGAAGGATGAAAGAGATAGTGATATAGAAGGAAACAAAGTTCGTTCGTCGAATAAATTGGCTAAAAAATATCTTTCTGAAGCCCGTAAAAATCAAAGCGATAAAGAGAGATTCTATGATTCTCTCGAAAAGGCTTTGCACAATTTCTTGAAAGCGAAGCTCAAGATAGAAACCTCAGAGATGACTAAAGAAAAAATTTCTGAAATTTTGTTACAGAGAAAAGCTAATGTACAAGCCACACAAGATTTCATTTCACTGTTAGAAAATTGCGAATTAGCCCGTTATGCCCCTAGCTCATCTGTGGCTATTCAGCAAGATTACGAAAAGGCGGTTAAAACGATTAATACGTTGTTCTAAATCAAGAGGGTTAGAGTAATTTTTATACTTTTACGCCAGACAAATAATACGTTAACCTCCATAACGAAGGATTATGAAAAAAGCACTTTTACTTTTCATATTAATAACATCGTTTCAGCTTGCAGCACAACAAGACGAATTGCTAAGCACAACTTGGCATTTGCGTGAAGTAGTATTTGATGAAGTTTCGCATCCGTTTAC
>CAYZBA010000202.1:0-2387 GCA_964476555.1 uncultured Flavobacterium sp. | reverse complement strand
ACAAATGTAAAACAAACTTTACATATAGTAAAAATATTTTTACATAAATTTATAAAAAAAGTCTCTTGTTTATAGCAAGAGACTTTTTAATAAACCGAATTAAAACCTATAACCTAGAGTTAAGTAACCTGCAAAGGGTTGAATTTTCGCTCCTTCTTGTAGAACAGAATCAAACGATTTTCTGAAAGTAAAAGCAAATCTAATATTCCCGAAGTCGGCTCCTATTCCCAAGTTATATCCCCATTCTTTTTCTCTGAAAGTGTTTTCGAAGTCTAAAGACTGGCCTCCATCTTTTCCATCAAAGTTGTAACGGTAATAAGGGCCTCCAAACACAAATACTCTTGTGCTTCTTCCGGAATTAGTCGCAGTTCCAAACTCAACATTAAAAGGGAGGGTTAATGAATTTCTTTTGAAAGTACCATTAGCAGATTCGCTGGTGTTATAGTCATATAAAACTTCAAGATTTAGGTGAGTTATTCGAGTGATTTTATAATTGGCTTGTAGCCCTACACTATAAGCAAAAGCACTTTTGGCATCAAAAAACTCATCTTTATATAAGTGTTTCCCAGAACCTATATTTAATACCACACCTGCCTGAAAACGTTTATATACTGCTTTCTCATTTTCACGAAGTTTATCTAAATAAGCGACTGGTTTAATCTCAGTAGACTGATTGGCTATTTCGGTGATTACTTTACCCATATAATCGACCACTTTAGCCATTCCTTGATAATCGAGCAAATCGGCTTTGTCTTCCGGACGATGATAAGGTGATTTGGTTCCTGTAAAAACATGAATAGCAGGAATCCCTATTGCACCGAAAGGCTCTGTATCAGTTCTTTCTTCAATATCTGAATTCGCTTTAAACAGTTTTATGTCGCCTGCATGTTTTTGGGCAATTTCCTTACCGTTTGTGATAGTAGCAATTCCTTTCAGATTTAATCCTTTGTTAGCACTCAGCATTCCAACCATATCAAAGCTAAACATAGCTTTTATGTTATTTAGCATGTTTTGATCTAATGTTTTTACGAAATGATTCGAACCTCTAAGCCCGATTTCTTCTGCATCGAATGCAATAAAAAGCAAACTTCTTTTTGGCTTGTTTTCGGCTTTGGCAAAATGTTTTGCCAGCTCGATAATCGCAGCTACTCCGGAGGCATTATCATCAGCTCCAGGATAAAATATTTTTTCGTCCTTTTTATTCGTTGTATAACCCAGATGATCATAATGTGCTCCTATAACAATATATTCATTTTTGAGAGTAGCATCGGTTCCTTCTACTATCCCAATTACATTAGTAGCATTGACTCTAATCATACCAACTTCGAGACAAAACTTCTGTAAAAAATCACCTTGAAACGGTTGTAACCCGGCTTCGGAAAATTGTCCTTGAATATAAGTTGTAGCCAAATCTTTTCCTTTGGTTCCTAGTCCCCTTCCTTCTAGTTCTTCAGAGGCCAAATAAGTAACATGTTTTTCTAAAATAGTGGGGTCAGAAGTTTGAGCATTAGTGAGTAAGCTCCCCACAGTAAAAATGGCAAGAAATAATTGTTTTAGTTTCATCGAGTTGATTTTTAAATGTTGGTTTTTGTGTCAAATTTAACAAATATAAACATAATGAGAGAATAGGCCATAAAGCGACTGGAATTATAGTTTTTATTCTTTTCTCTATCTACTTTTCTCTTATTATCTTTGCAAAATGAGTCACACTATCATATCCGACAAATATTCTAATACGCCTAAAATCAACGAGATTTCACAGGCAATTTCCAATAAAGCTAATAAAATCAGTATCAAAGGGCTTGTAGGCTCATCGACTTCGTTTGTGGTTCAAGCTTTGTTTGAGAAAAGCGAGAATCCGTTTTTGCTGATTTTTCAAGATAAAGAAGAAGCCGCTTATTATCTCAATGATTTAGAAGGATTAGTCGGGCAGAAAGACGTTTTGTTCTTTCCGAGTTCACACAGAAGACCTTACCAAATCGAAGATGTCGATAATGCAAACGTACTTTTAAGAGCAGAGGTACTCAACCGAATCAACTCCCGAAAAAAGCCTTGTATCATCGTTACTTATCCAGAAGCACTTTTCGAAAAAGTAGTTACCAGAAGGCAACTCGACCGTAATACTTTGAAAATGGCTGTTGGTGACTTGCTTTCTATTGATTTCATCAACGAAACCCTGTTTGAGTACAACTTCAAACGAGTAGATTTTGTGTCGGAACCGGGAGAATTTTCAGTTAGAGGAGGAATTATCGATGTGTTTTCATTCTCGAATGACAACCCATACCGAATCGAATTTTTCGGAAATGAAGTAGATTCTATCCGAAGTTTTGATGTAGAAACGCAACTTTCTATCGAACCTCAGAAAAAGATTACGATTATCCCGAATA
>CAYZBA010000201.1:0-2390 GCA_964476555.1 uncultured Flavobacterium sp. | reverse complement strand
GGGTTTTCTTCGTCAAGGGTTCCAGCACAAGCTTCAATGAGCATTCCGCTAGGGTTTCCGTTTAGATAAGTAGGCATGCGAAACTGCCTTGTGAGTAAAACTGTTTTCTGTTCTTTGTTGTAAAGCAAAATGGCTGCTCCGTTACCTCGATGAAAAACTTCTCTGGTGTGAATTTGTTTTTCTCGATTAGGCTCTTGATATTCAAAAACGAATTTTCTCAAGTTATATCTTTGATTAGAAAGAGTCTCTTCTGAAAGAATTTTGATTGAGGGATTCATAATGTACGATTTAAAGTTAAGGGCTTTCTAGCAGTTAATTTCAGCTAATTTACAATTCATCTTAGAAATATGACAGTTCGGTCAGATATTTTTTTACAGTACGGTGAAAACGTCAACCTTTGCTTCAGAAAATCGAACCATTGTCTAACTAAAACCATGAATATGATTAGAATTGTAACTTTTTTAGCTTCACTTATGCTTTCGTTTGCTGCTGCGAACGCACAAAGTTCGTATAATGGTGATATGCGAAAAGGAATTCAACTCTTTGAGCAAGGACATCACGAACAAGCTGCTGCCGTTTTTGAGAAGATAGCAGAGAACTCCCAAGATGATTGGTTGCCGGGATATTATGTAGCTCTAACGAATTCTTTGGGTTCTTTTGGTCTTTCGTCTGATAAAGAGAAGATGTCAAGCATGCTTGAAAAAGCTCAGGATTTTTTAGACAGAGAACTCGAGAAACAGCCTGAAAATGTAGAGTTATTGGTAGTTCAGACTTTTATTGATACAGGATGGATTATTTACAGCCCAATGCAATATGGAATGAGAGCTTCTCAAAAAGTGTGGGAAATGTTTAATACCGCTAGACGTATAGACCCAACAAATCCTCGTTTGAATTTAGCTCAAGTACAATTCAATATGCACAGTTCTCGTTACATGGGTGGTAACCCTATGGATTACTGTGGTGATGTTCAAAAAGTTATCGAACTTTTTTCTACTTTTAAACCTGAAACCGAATTCCACCCAAATTGGGGGTTAGAAAGTGCTAAAGTGCTAGCCCAACAATGTGAAAACCAACGTAACTAAGATGAAATACGCCACCCACATATTTTTCAAAATCCTGATTCTCGGAATCTTTATAAGTGCCGTTATTTCCGGTTGGGCTTGGGGATTTGAAGCATTGAACGGAAGAGAATTCGTTTTCGATGATGAATTTGGCAAAGAAGTTTTGGGATATTTGGTGTATGGGGTAGTGTTGACAACCGTAAATATGCTCTTTTTCAAGTACTTTAATAATATTGATTGGAATACTTCTAGATGGGCAAAAAAGCGAATTCCTTTAGGATTTATAATCAGTTTGGTGCTTTCGTTTTTGACTGTTTTTTCTATTCGATTTATTGCTGTAGTAGGGTTTGAACAAAAGGATTTTCACTATTTTATCACACACGAAAACCCTGCCCATTACTATATTTCGCTGTTTATAACTTTTATTGTCATCGTTATTTTTCATGCTTTTTACTTTTATAAACAAACCCAAGAAACCAAACTCAAAGAGCAAAAAATTATTGCCGGAACAGCTTCGGCTAAGTTTGAAAGTCTGAAGAATCAGATTGACCCGCATTTTTTGTTCAATAGTTTGAATGTGTTGAATTCGCTTATCGAAGAAAATCCGGATACGGCTCAAGAGTTCACAACATCACTGTCTAAGATTTATCGGTATGTATTAGAACAAAAAGACAAAGAATTGGTTTCTGTCGAAGAAGAGTTAGATTTTGCGAAAACTTATATGAATCTCTTGCTGATGCGATTCGAAAACAGCATTACGTTTGAACTTCCTGAAAACATACACATTCCGGAAGGCAAAGTGGTTCCGTTATCGTTACAGCTCTTATTAGAAAATACCATCAAACACAATGTTGCCAGCCCAAGCAAACCTTTACATATTCGAATTTATGTCGAAGGCGGAAATTTAGTTGTCGAAAACAACTTGCAGAAAAAAGAAACTTTAAACAACCGAAAAGGTGTTGGACTTCAAAACATCATGAATCGCTATGGTATACTTACTAAAAAAGTAGTAATTATCGAAGAGAGCTCAGATAGTTTTAGAGTACGGCTACCTATATTAACCAAACAAACACAGATTATGGAAACACAAGAATTTAACCAAGAAACGGCTTATCTGAAAGCGAAAAAACGAGTGAAAGACCTCAAAGAATTTTACGGACACTTAACGGCTTACTGCTTTGTAATTCCGTTTTTGATTTTCATTAATTTATATACGTATGAAGAGTTCCAATGGTTTTGGTTTCCGCTGCTAGGGTGGGGTATGGGGCTTTCTTTCCATGCTTTTGAAATTTTTGGATACGGAAAAACATGGGAAGAACGAAAAATCAA
>CAYZBA010000200.1:0-2462 GCA_964476555.1 uncultured Flavobacterium sp. | reverse complement strand
TTACAATTCGATCAAGTTGACTAAAAGTCGATAGGCTCCTTCGGTTCCGTTTGGAATTTGTCTGAAAAAGCTGAATCCTGTATAAACGAAATGTCCTTTTCCGTGCTTTGCAATCAGGAGTGAACCTAGTTTAGGACTTTCGTTTTTGTCATTCATACTGAAAATCGGTTCAAATTTTTCGCTCCATTCTGTTGCGAAATACAGTCCTCTTTCTTGAATCCAATTCTCAAAATCTTTTTCGGTTATTTTATTCGGATAGGAAAGCACCGGATGTGTCGGATTCACCCAGCTGACTTTCGCATCTTCTTCTGTCACTCTATCTCTGCCAATGGTCAAACGATATGGTGTAAAGTCTGAAATATCTGTATTATCTCTGTAACCTGAGGTGATGTATTGCATAATTACTGTCCCTCCATTTTCTGCATAATGGTTCAGAATTTTGCTTTTTAACTTCAGTTCCGGTATAGTGTTGTAGGCTCTAATTCCCAGAATAACAGCGTCAAATGTAGCTAAATTTTCGGATGTGATATCACTTGCCGAGATAAGTTTAACGTTGTAGCCGATTTGTTCTAAACCTTGTGGAATTTCGTCGGTTGCTCCCATCAGGTATGCGATGTTTTGCTTATATTTTTTCAAATCCAAACGAATGGCTTTGGCTACGGCTGTTTTTAAAACGGTTTGTTTTGGTATATGGTCGTAGTCAATTTCGATAAGCTGTTGATTGAAAGTTTTTCCGTTGGTCGTAGCTACGATGGTAAGAGTAGCATTGTCAGGATTTGAAGGTGGAGTAAGCGTGAATCTTAGTAAGCTTTCTTCGCCTTTTTTCTGAATGTCAAACGGAATTTCTTTAGGAGAAATTGTCCAACCTTTTGGAATCTGTAAGGTAACTGTTCCTTTTGCGTTGTTTTGAAGTGTTTTGACTTTGACCCAAACGTCTTTTGGGTTGTTATCTCCAAAAACCACTACGTTGTTGGTAAAGGAAACCACCACATCCGGTAAAACCACAAAAGGTCTGTAGGTTTCTCCGTTTTCCGGGGAGTTGAATTTGTAGGTAATATTCTTGGTGAAGTCTATAGTTGTGCCTTCGATATCCAGCACAAAAGTTACCGGGAGATCGTTTTCGGTTTGAGGCAAGTTTCTTAACGCTTCATTTTTTACGACAAACATTCCTTTGGTCTTTTCTTCTTTCAACCAATAAGGGTTAGAATAGTCTGTATCTGCGGGAAGGGTGATGTTGTTTTCTTTAAAGCGCAAAGCTTTGTTGTTTTCTAATACCTGGTTTTTGATGATTTTTTTGCCTAAAAATGAAACTTCTTTTAGTCGAATGGTGGCTTCTGAACGGTTGGTGGCTTCGAAATCCAGATCAAAAGATTCTGATTTTGTAACATTTTCTGAATTCGAAACAGCTTCTAAGTATAGGCCGGAACAAGCTAGGATGATGTTTTTGATGTGCTCAGACTTTTGGTTCCTCCAATACTCATCTTTGATTTGTTGAATTAAAGTGTAAGCTGTAGTTAAGTCTTTCAGGTGTACGGAAGGGTCTCTAAAGTTGAAGTTTTTCTCTACTTTTTCTAGGATATCTCCGATGGCTTTTCCTTCGGGGATACGTGTCCAAGAAGTATTGATGCCTTCAAAAACATCATTTCGAGTAGGGGGTAAATCGCCTTTAATGAGTTCGAGGTATTCGTTTTCGCTTCCTCTGTTTCCTGTAGAGCCAAAGCCTTGGCATTTGTGTTGACTACGGCTGAAGGCGGCAATTTCACCATTGCTTTTACCCAAAATAGGGTAGAACACATTGGCATCGATAATTACGTGATTGCTTTTGTCGGCTTTGTCGAAAGCTTCTTGAGTAGGGAATGCCCAAGGCGAAGTGTTATAGAACAATCTTCTCGGGGCGTTTTTGTCGTTTTTAACGATGTCGAATGCTTCTACGCTCAAAATGGCTGAGGCTGTGTGGTGTCCGTGAGTGGTTCCCGGGGTTCTGTGGTCAAAGCGATTGATGATGACATCGGGTCTGAAGTTTCGGATGCATTGCACCAAATCGTTCAACACTTGTTGTTTGTCCCAAATCTCGAAAGTTTCGTCCGGCACTTTTGAGAATCCGAAGTCATAGGCACGAGAGAAGAATTGTTTTCCTCCGTCAATGCTTCGTGCTTTTAAGAGTTCTTGAGTTCGGATCACCCCTAATAGTTCACCCATTTCGGGGCCAATCAGGTTTTGACCTCCGTCTCCACGAGTAAGGGAGATATAGGCGGAATTTGCTTTTACGTGGTTGCCGAAATAGGAAATGAGTTTGGTGTTTTCGTCATCGGGGTGAGCAGCTACATACAAAACCGAACCTAAGAAATTCAGTTTTTGTATTTCGTGATAAATTTCGTTAGAAGATAGTTTTTTAGGGGCTTGAGCAAATAATTGTACGCTAATAAAAAACAGTAAAAATATTTTGAGTCTCATTTTGGTTT
>CAYZBA010000199.1:0-2475 GCA_964476555.1 uncultured Flavobacterium sp. | reverse complement strand
TTACTTTAACAGCATTTGCTAAAGCATCAACTCCACGTTTTAATCCGTCACGTGCTTCAATATCAAATTTTATTTCTTTTGCCATTTTTCTTTTATTTTTGCTTTAAGCAGTAAGCTTTAGGCTTACTACGAAGTTAATTTACTCTTTAAATTATAAATCTTACTTTTAATCTCATTAATTTTACTTTCAAAATTTAGAAAAACATCTTCTTGTAAGTAATCTAAATCCTTTGAAAGTATCAATAGATATTCTGTTTCTAAAGCTGAACCTAAAGCTATATTGAGAAACTGATTAAATTCTTTATCGCTGTTTCTTCCGCAACCTTCACTAATATTTGTAGGGATTGAAAGAGCAGCTCTTCTGATTTGACTTGTAAGACCGTATAACTCTTCTTTCGGGAAAATACTTGTTATTTTGTATATTTCCAAAGTAAGTTTATGGCTTAAATCCCACACGTCATATTTTTTGAAGTCTCTCATAGCTTATAGCCTATTGCTTATAGCACACAAAGAATATCGTCTTCTCTCATGATTAGGTAATCTTTACCGTCAAATTTTAGTTCTGTCCCGGCATATTTACCATACAAAACCACATCGCCTTCTTTAACCGTCATCGGCTGGTCTTTCTTACCGTTTCCGACAGCTACTACTGTACCTTTCTGAGGTTTTTCTTTTGCAGTGTCAGGGATGATAATTCCTGAAGCCGTTTGTGTTTCTGCAGCCATAGGTTCTACCAGAACTCTATCTGCTAAAGGTTTAATTTTTAATGCCATAGTTTAAACAATTATTTAAAGGTTAAAAATTCTGTTTTTTTATACTGCCTGCTTACTTTCAGAAAATGTGCCACAATCAAAAAACTGACAATTTTGCACAAAAAAAATGTCAGTACTTGAAGGGGTACTGACATTTTGTATTTCCTATAAATAGTATCTTTATTCGCTTGCTTCATCTGCCGGCGTAGACTCTGCTTCTACTGCAGGTGATACCGAAGGAAGAGTTTCTACAGAAGCCGGAGCAGAACTCTCATCATAGGTCTTGAAACTCCCCGAAGTACTTCCGGTGAAAGCCAAACTCGATAAAAGGATTAACACAATAAGAATAATCCCTAATACCCAAGTACTCTTGTCCAAGAAATCCGTAGTTTTTTTCACTCCACCACCAATCTGAACTCCAGCGCTTCCAAAAGAAGACGATAGCCCACCTCCTTTAGGGTTTTGTACCATGATTACTACTACCAATAAGAAACAAACGATAGTTATTAAAACTAAAAAAACCGTAAAATTCATTGTTTAGCTATTATTTTGTTGTAATTTTTTTATATTTTCAATTCGGTCTGCAAATAAACGACTTTTTTCTGGATATTTCAAAATTAAAATTTCATAGGCTTCAATTGCCTTTTGATATTTCTTCTGTTCTAAGTAAATTTTAGCCAAGGTTTCTGTCATCAAAACCGTACCCTCCGGCTTATTATCCTCTATAAATGAACTGGTTAGAGGTGCATTTTTATCAGGTATAATTTTCGGATTGGCCTCGATAAATTTATCTATCAACTCCAATTTTTTTCGCTTCTCAGGCGGAATCTCCTCGACTTTTTCTTCTTTTTGAACAGTATCTTCTCTTTTTATCGGCCTAAATTTAGTCAACTGTAACCACTCTTCAAAAGAATGAACCTCAGCTCTCGAAAAAGTAACCGGTTGCGGTTCCTCTGCAGACTTATCTTCTTCCTCCAAAAAAGTTGTTAATTCCTTGACCTCCTTCTGCTCCTGAATGCCCGCTTGTTGAATTGATGTTAAAACAGACTGCTCTCGCTTTTGTTCAACCGTTAGCGAATTCACAGTAATCACCTCACTGTCATACACTTCTATATCATATATCTCTCGCTCTTTAACCCCAAAATAATCGTTCTGAAAACCTCTAAAAACCTCAGAAGTAATAAAATCAAACAATACCGTACGGTCGGTAGTCTGGGCAGCCGTCTTTTTGAGCTCAAGATTATATCGAAAACTATTCTGATTGTAAAGACCTTTTAATCGAATAGCTCTGGCACTCTGAAAATACGGAAATTCAGACAAAACAACCTCTAACTCCGTTGTCTGCCTATCATTAATAGCATCAGGATTTACTAGCAAATATGTAAAATCTGTGAGAGTCAAAATTTCAGGTTGTTTTTGATAAGGTTTCCGATTCAAAGATAGAAAAAAGTTGCATTGAGCAAATAACCTCTCCTAACTTACCATTTTGCTAACGAAGCGTTGAAAATATCTTGTGTAATTCGCTCATAAATAGCCTCTAAAGCCGTTTGGAGCTGTGAGCCCACTAATTGCTCACTTCCGGTATAATCATAATAAAAAGAAAAGCGCCTTTCGAAATTCTCTTCCGGATTTTTGTTGTTAATAAACCGAACGTTTACACCTATAGTCAATCTGTTTTGAGCCGCTCTTTGATCGGCCGTAGCAGTCATCGGAGCAATCCTGT
>CAYZBA010000198.1:0-2476 GCA_964476555.1 uncultured Flavobacterium sp. | reverse complement strand
TGAAAGAAAGGTTTATTTTGATATACCATTAACTATATATTAAATAGTAAATGGGTAGTGGGTAATGTATGGTAATGTATCAGATTTAGTGATGGAATGATTTTAAAAATGGTAATGTATCAGATTTAGTGTCGTTCTGAAAACGTTACATTTTGCTAAAGCAAAGCATATTTTTACTGATAAGCTCAAACACTACAAATATCTGATAAAAAAAACCGTTCATAAAATAACACCTTTCGGAACCAACCATATCGAAAGAAATAATCTAACCTTGAGAACACACCTAAAGAGATTAAACCGCAGAACTATTTGTTTTTCAAAAAGCCTGCTTGTTTTGGTTTGTATATTGAAAATATATTTCTGGAGTTTTTAATTTGAGTTTCAGTTTTTCAGAACAAAGTCTATTTTCCATTTTCTATACAAGAACTAATCCTCTGCCTTGTTATTTTTCAAATCTGAAATCCTAATTTCTTAATCTGCTGTTGGGTTTTCTCTACAAACTTTTTGTGTTGTTCGGTCTCCGGATTAAAAGGTTTATGATTGAGTGCTTTACGGATAGCATCTACTTCTTTTGAGATTTGTATAGCCTCTTGTGAAAAATAATTTTCTGAGAATCGTTGCCAAATATAATCTACGGCTACGGAAGTAGGGTGGAGCATATCCTCTTTATAAAATCGATAATCTCGAAGCTCATCCATCACAATTTCATAAGAAGGAAAATAATATGTGTTTTGGTATTTTTTCAATACTTCAGAAAGCCCAACAAACAACAAAGACTTGCTTAGTGTGTTTTCTGCAAAGCCATCTTTTATATGTCTGATAGGCGAAACTGTAAAAATAATTTTTCGGTCAGGAAAGAGCGAAATGATGTTTTCGAGGCTTTTTGCTATTTGTTCTACAGAGAGTAATTCTTTCAAAAACTCTTTTTGAGGGACTTTATGACAATTAGCAACTACTTCGTTTTTTTCTTTAAGTCTATAAACCCAAGATGTTCCTAATGTGATAATTATGTAATTTGATTTTTCTAAAAAAGATTTGGTTTCTTTTAATTTCTGATTCAGATTTTGAAGGAAAATATCTTTATCTGGGTGAGAAAATTCGGAATGAACATCAAAGCAGTGATAGAGTTCGTTATGGAAAAAAATGTCGTTTTCGGTAAAAGGAATTTCGCTTATAGCTTTATGTAAAACCTTTTCAATTGCCAACGGATGAAACAAAATCCCAAACGGATTACTCAGGATATTGAATTTGAAATAATCAAACTTCTGAGCCATATTTTCGGCAAAACAAGAACCAATAGAGAAAATATGAGACTTATAGTCAATCTGAAAATTAGGTTTCTGAATCGGGACTTGGGTCTGGAAGTTCATCTATCGTCAGTTTTAAATTTCCAAATCAAATGTTTTTCTCAAAAGTTCCAGAGCCGGATTTTTTTCGACCATTTGTCTGTATTTTTCTTCCGGAGTAAAAGCTTTTTTGACTTGGATAGTTTCGTTTACGGATACTTGAATGGTTATTCTATGGTTTTTTAGATGTCCTTTGAGATAACCCAATAAATCCGGAAATTCTGATTCCAAATCGATTTTAGAGCTTTCGTTCGGAACTTCGAAATGAATAGTTGTTCCTTCGAGTTTAGGGTCACTCAATCCCATAATAGAAGAAATGATTTTAAAGCCTTTGGCATCCAGGCGGTCTTTGTATTTTGTCCAATACAAAAGCATATCGCTTTCTGTAAAAGGTTCTTCGAGGAAGATGTTTTGCCTTTCGGAGCGGAGCTTTTCGTTGGCAAGTTGCAACTCTTTGAGCTTTCGAAGTCCGGCTAGTGATAGCGGATTTACTGCGTTTTCCGGAGTTGCAATTTCTATTTTAGGAGCAGGTGCTTCGGGTATAGGAGTATTTCCTTCTGCTGCCGTTAGTTTATCTGTTTTAGGGGTATTTTCTCGAGGTTGAAAAAAAGCAGCCGGAATTATGAAGTCAGCTTTTTTTTTTCTCCGTTAAACGTAACGGAGGCAAGCTGCATCAAGCAAAGTTCGACTAAGAGCCTTTGGTTTTGACTTGATTTGTATTTCAAATCACAATCGTTGGCTATAGCAATGGCTTCGAGTAAAAACTCCTGTGAGGTTTGTTGTGATTGGAATTGATACTGAACTTTTGCTGCTTCGCCCACTTCCAGAAGTTGAAGCGTTTGCGGATTTTTAGCAACCAATAAATCTCTGAAATGTGCTGCCAATCCTTGCACGAAGTGATGGGCATCGAATCCTTTGGCCAAGATATCGTTGAATAACAGCAATAAGTCAGGAATATTGTTAGCCAAAATCAGTTCAGTGGTTTTGATATAGTATTCGTAATCGAGTACGTTTAGGTTTTGCGTTACGGCTTCGCGAGTGAGGTTTTTACCGCAAAAGCTTACTACTCGGTCAAAAATAGAAAGAGCATCTCTCATGGCTCCGTCTGCTTTTTGAGCGATGATATGCAA
>CAYZBA010000197.1:0-2489 GCA_964476555.1 uncultured Flavobacterium sp. | reverse complement strand
CAAGGAGTAAATTTTATGGTTGTTGGAGTCTATAAGAATAAAAGTAATATCCATGGTGATGCGGAAGAAGGACAAAAACAAATTTTTGTGCCCTTTACAACCTTTCAACAAGCATTTAATTATGGAGATATTGTAGGATGGATGACTATTACGGCCAAAGATGATATTCCGATAACGGATGTAAAACAGAATATTTTTGATTTGTTGAAGAACAGACATACAATAGACCCAACAGACGACAGAGCTATCGGTCATTTTGATTTGTACCAAGAATTTAAAAAAATTAATGGTCTATTCGCTATTCTGACAGGAGTGTCTTATTTCGTGGGAATTTTCATTTTGGGTTCAGGAGTTATCGGAATTGTAAACATTATGCTTATTGTCGTAAAAGAACGAACTCAAGAAATCGGTATTCGTAGAGCATTGGGAGCTACTCCGGGACGAATCATTAAACAGATTTTAACTGAATCTGTGATACTATCTTTACTCTCAGGAATGGCGGGAATTATCTTTGCAGGATTCCTCTTGTGGCTGGTAAATATGGGGTTAGATAGTATGGAAGACCCTAGTAAAATTCCGTTTGCTAATCCAATAGTGAGCTTAGGAGTTATCGTAATAGCCTTACTAATTTTGGTTTTTGCAGGCCTCTTAGCCGGACTAATACCAGCGTTGACAGCCGTTAAAGTAAAACCAATTGAAGCTTTAAGAACAGAATAAAAACAAAACATAAATCAAATAAAGAACCTAGATTAAACAAAATATAGAATATGAAAAAAGGATGTACCATCGCCGTTTTAGTTTTTCTTGCCCTTGCTTTTGCAGGCATTTTGGTTTGGTTTTACTTTAAAAATGCCCAACCCCCGGTTAAATTCGAAACCGAACAGCCTGAAATTCGTTCGATTTCCAAAAGCACTGTCGCTACAGGAAACATTAACCCTAAAGAAGAAATCTTTATCAAACCAAATATGTCCGGGATTATTGAAGAGGTCTATGTTGAGGCAGGAGATTATGTGAAATCCGGAGACTTGATTGCAAAAATTAGAGTAGTGCCAAACGTTTCGAGTTTGAATGCAGCTCAAAATCAAATTTTGTTGGCAAAAATTGAACTTGACAATCAAACAAAAATATACGAGAGACAAAAAGCTTTGTTTGAAAAAGGAGTTATTTCTGCTAATGACTTTGATGTAGCTGAAACGGCTTATAAACAAGCACAACAGAACTACAATGCAGCACTTCAAAGTGCAGAAATCATCCGCACAGGAACTACAAGCGAAATGACCAATATCGCTCAGACTCTAATTCGTTCTACAGTTTCGGGAATGGTACTTGATGTTCCGGTTAAAAAAGGAAATCAAGTTATTGAAGCAAACAACTTTAACGAAGGAACTACAATCGCTAGCTTGGCAGACGTGAACAACATGATTTTCGAAGGGAAGTTAGACGAATCTGAAGTAGGTAAAATCAAATTAGGACTTCCTCTTGAAATCACTGTTGGAGCTATCGAAAATAAAAAATTCGAAGCTGTTCTTGACTATATTGCCCCGAAAGGAGTAAACGAAAACGGAGCAATGCAGTTCCCTATCAAAGGAGCTTTAATCAATAAAGATTCCACTTTTATCAGAGCCGGTTTGAGTGCGAATGCTTCGATTATTTTAGCAAAAGCTGATAGCGTTTTGGCTATCAAAGAAGGGTTAGTTCAATATGACGAAAAAACCAAAAAGTCGTTTGTAGAGGTACAAGTAGGGGAGCAAAAATTCGAACGTAGAGACGTAGAACTTGGTGTGAGTGACGGAATTTACGTTGAGATTAAAAGTGGAATTACCAAAGACGACAAAATCAAAGTTTGGAATCAGGTTAAAAAATAGTTGAATCGTTGATTCGGTTAAAACGATTGCAAAATCAACAATTAAACAACAAAACATGAAAATTACATCAAAAATAATTGTATCTGCTTGTCTTTTGATAGGAGTAAACGCTTTGGCTCAAAAGCAATGGACTCTTGAGGAGTGTGTGAATTATGCTATTCAAAATAACGTTTCCATCAAACAAATTGAGCTTGACAATAAGCTAGCAGAAGTAAACAAAAAAGATGCATTTGGGAACTTTCTTCCGGGAGTAAGCGCTAGTGCTTCTCACTCATGGAATATTGGTTTAAATACGAATATTACTACCGGTATTTTGGAGAATCAAACCACTCAGTTTACTTCAATGGGAGTGTCTGCCGGAGTAGATATTTTCAGAGGGTTACAACTCCAGAACCAATTCAGAAAAGCTAAAATTGCCCTTATTCAGTCGCAATATCAAAGCTTGAAAATGGAAGAAGATGTAGCGTTGAATGTGGTGAATGCTTATCTTCAGATTCTGTTTAACAAAGAGAATCTAAAGGTTCAAAAGCAACAATTTCAAGCCGACAGCTTGCAGCTCGTTCGTTCTCAAGAATTGGTAAATGCCGGAATGATTCCGAGTGGTGATTTGTTTGATATGAAAGC
>CAYZBA010000196.1:0-2518 GCA_964476555.1 uncultured Flavobacterium sp. | reverse complement strand
AAAAGACATGTTCTCATAATTTTATATAGATTACCTTTTTATTGTAGCCACGAATGGCACCAGTTTAGACGAATTTATTTTTTTAATTTGTTAAAAATTGTGCCATTCGTGGCTAATAAATTTTATCTTTGACTCTCTAAATTCAAAATTCAATGCCAAACATACTCGAAGTAAAAAACGTAGTAAAAAAATACGGAGATTATACTGCTCTTAACAATGTTTCTATCACTGTTCCTAAAGGAAGTATTTATGGACTATTAGGCCCAAATGGAGCCGGAAAAACCTCACTTATACGAATCATCAACCAAATCACTATGCCCGATAGCGGAGAAGTTTTTCTCGACGGAGAAAAATTAGCTCCTCATCACGTGCAGCATATCGGATATATGCCCGAAGAAAGAGGGTTATATAAAACCATGAAAGTAGGAGAGCAAGCACTTTATTTGGCTCAACTCAAAGGTCTCTCTAGGGCAGAAGCCAAAAAGCAACTCGATTTTTGGTTTGAGCGTTTCGGTATACAAGCATGGTGGAACAAAAAAATTCAAGAGCTTTCGAAAGGGATGGCTCAGAAAGTACAGTTTATCGTAACCGTACTTCACAAGCCGAAACTCCTTATTTTTGATGAGCCTTTCTCTGGTTTTGACCCGGTGAATGCCAATATCATTAAAGACGAAATCCTTGAACTTAAAAAACAAGGGGCAACCGTGATTTTTTCGACTCACAGAATGGAGAGTGTAGAAGAGTTGTGTGACGAAATTGCCCTCATTAATAAATCTCAAAAACTTATTGAAGGTCATTTGGTAGATGTGAAGCGTCAGTACAGAACCAATACGTTCCAAGTAGGAGTAATAACAGACAACATTGAAGGCTTAATGTATGACCTTACTCAAAAATTCAAGGTGGCTCAAACGGACTTTAAATCGTTGAACGACGAAATCAAACTCGATATTTCACTCGGGGATTATACGTCAAACGAACTTTTGAAAATCCTTTCAGACAGAGGTAGGGTCACTCATTTTACCGAGAAAATACCAAGTGTGAACGAGATTTTCATCAGAACTGTAAAAGGAGAATAACTTTAATTACGAATTAATAAATACGAATTTCAATCTGAAGCAAACTATATGAGCATCCTTTCATTAATCATAAAGAGAGAATTTATAGCCAAAGTCCGCAACAAGTCATTTATCGTAATGACTTTTTTGAGCCCGTTGTTGTTTGTCGGTATGGCGGTTTTAGTCGGATATTTGGCCACTATTAACCAAGGTGAAGTCAAAAAAATTGCTGTTTTTGACCAGGGGAATTTCTTTACAGAAGAAGACCTTGTCAACGACAAGAAGTATGAATACCACTACTTGTCAGACATGGATTTTGACAAGGCTAAAGAAGTGGCTTCTCAAAGCTATGAAGCACTTTTATATGTTCCCAGCGAGGTCGATAAAAAAGATTTGACTACCAAAATCGAATATCTTTCTGATAATAGCCCTAGCATGGAATTCATCTATAAATTAGAGAATATTATCGAGGATAAACTCACCAAACTCAACATCGAAAGTTCAGGAGTTGACTATTCGATTATCGAAAATTCTAAGGTCGAAGCGAATATCCACTTGGTGAAATTCTCCGGAGAAGACAGCGTGAAAGGGCTTAACGGAATTAAAATTGCCATAGGTTCTATCTTTGGATATTTGATTATGATGTTCATCATGATATACGGAAACTTCGTTATGCGTAGTGTTATTGAAGAAAAGACCAATCGCATTATCGAAATCATCGTTTCTTCTGTGAAACCTTTCCAACTGATGATGGGGAAAATCCTAGGAAATTCTCTAGCCGGATTGCTACAATTCTTTATTTGGGCTGTGGTGGGAGTAATTCTTTATTTTGTGGCAGCTAGCTTTTTAGGCTTAAGTATGGGTGGAAGCGCTACCGCGATGAACGAAGTAACTTCACAAGTTTCAGAGACCGATAAGGCACAATTGATGCAGACACTTACGCTATATTTTGAAACCATCGTGAGCGATTTGCCATGGGTAACTATCATACTTTCGTTCTTTGTGTTCTTTGCCGGAGGTTATTTCTTGTATAGCTCGGTTTATGCAGCTATCGGAGCCGCTGTGGATAACGAAACCGATTCACAACAATTCTTAATGCCTATCATCATGCCGCTTATGTTGGCAGTTTATATCGGATTCTTCACCGTAATGGATGACCCTCACGGTTCTGTGGCGGTGGTATTTTCGTTAATTCCGTTTACATCACCTATTGTGATGTTGATGAGAATTCCGTTTGGAGTCCCGATCTGGCAAGTGATTCTGAGTGCGATATTGTTGTATGCAACTTTCTTTTTTATCGTATGGGCGGCTGCCAAAATCTATCGAGTGGGAATTTTGATGTACGGCAAAAAGCCAACTTGGAAGGAGTTGTATAAGTGGATGAAGTATTAGTCTAATAGGATTTATTGATGAAAATAGCACTCATAGGTGAATATAGCCGATTGCACAACTCTTTAAAAGAA
>CAYZBA010000195.1:0-2521 GCA_964476555.1 uncultured Flavobacterium sp. | reverse complement strand
ATCCATTTGATTCGAAGGCTATCCAATAGCGATTTGGCTTGTCTTGGCAATGGGCCAAATCGGTCAATGAGTCGCTGTTCATATTGTTGCAATTCTTCTTCGGTTTTGAGCTCCGAAAGTTCGTTATACAAATTCAATCGTTCGGTTACTTGATTGATGTACTCATCAGGGAACAACAATTCTAAATCAGTATCAATCGAGAATTCTTTGACGTATTTCTTATTCTCAACTGAGTTTTCGTTTTCGTATAAATCTTTAAACTCGTTTTCTTTAAGCTCTTCGATGGCTTCGTTCATAATTTTTTGATAGGTCTCAAAACCAATTTCGTTGATAAAACCACTTTGTTCAGCACCTAACAGGTCTCCTGCTCCTCTGATTTCGAGGTCTTTCATGGCAATGTTGAATCCGCTTCCGAGTTCTGAGAAACGCACCAAAGCATCCAAACGTTTTCTGGCTTCTTCGGTTAAGGTAGAAAAAGAAGGCGTGATGAAATAACAAAATGCTTTTTTGTTGCTTCGACCCACACGACCTCGCATCTGATGCAAATCTGAAAGTCCGAAATTGTTGGCATTATTGATGAAAATCGTATTGGCATTCGGAACGTCTAACCCACTTTCGATAATGGTTGTCGAAACCAAAACATCGAATTCACCTTCCATAAAGCCGAGCATTAATTCTTCGAGTTTTTTTCCGTCCATTTGTCCGTGACCTACAGCAATTTTAGCATCGGGAACTAATCGCTGAATCATTCCGGCCACTTCTTTGATGTTTTCTATTCGGTTATGAATGAAAAACACTTGACCTCCACGTTGGATTTCGTAGGCAATAGCATCTCGAATTACTTCTTCGCTAAATGAAATCAATTGTGTTTCGATTGGGTAACGGTTAGGTGGCGGCGTAGTAAT
Source organism: uncultured Flavobacterium sp. (assembly GCA_964476555.1). GTDB lineage: Bacteria > Bacteroidota > Bacteroidia > Flavobacteriales > Flavobacteriaceae > Flavobacterium. Next base: position 1,616 of record CAYZBA010000195.1, on the reverse strand, counting down.
TACGGACAAGTCCCGAGCCGCCATAAGCGAAAACTGCAACGTTCGCGGAATTGGAGTAGCTGTCAGTGTCAACGTATCGATATTGTGACCTATGGTTTTGAGTTTATCTTTTACGTTTACACCGAATTTTTGCTCTTCATCTACAATGAGAAGCCCTAAATCTTTGAATTTTACGTCTTTACTCACCAATTGATGAGTTCCGATAAGAATATCGACTTTTCCTTCTGCCAATCCTTTCAGGGTTTCGGCCTTTTGTTTAGCTGTTTTGAAACGATTCAAGTAATCAACTTTTACCGGCATATCTTTTAGCCTCTCAGAGAATGTTTTATAGTGTTGAAATGCCAAAACTGTTGTTGGAACCAGCACAGCCACTTGTTTTCCGTTGTCCACCGCTTTGAAGGCGGCACGAATTGCTATTTCTGTTTTCCCGAAACCAACATCCCCGCAAACCAGTCTATCCATTGGTCTGTCTGATTCCATATCGGCTTTTACTTCTTGTGTAGCTCTGGATTGGTCTGGGGTATCTTCGTAAATAAATGAACTTTCTAACTCGTGTTGTAGATAGCTATCAGGAGCAAAAGCAAAACCTTTTTCCATTCTACGCTTAGCATACAGCTGAATCAAGTTAAATGCAATATGCTTAACTCGAGCTTTAGTTTTTTGTTTAAGCGCCTTCCAAGCTCCGGAGCCTACTTTATAAATCTTCGGAGCAGTTCCGTCTTTGCCGTTATATTTAGCAATTTTGTGAAGGGAATGAATGCTGACATACACAATATCGTTTTCGGCGTAAATCAATTTGATGGCTTCTTGAGTTTTACCCTCAACTTGGATTTTCTGTAGTCCACCGAACTTTCCGATTCCGTGGTCGATGTGAGTTACATAATCCCCCACCTGAAGTGAGTTGAGTTCTTTCAGGGTAATGGTTTGTTTTTTGGAGTAACCATCTTTGATTTTAAACTTGTGGTATCGTTCGAAAATCTGGTGATCTGTATAGCATACTATTTTTAGTTCTTCGTCAATAAACCCTTGGAAAAGTGGAAACACAAATGATTTATAGCTCTTCCAATCTTCGTTTTCTTCACCCGAAATCGACTGGAAAATATCATCAAACCGTTTGCTTTGGGCTTCACTTGAGCTGAACAAAAAGTTCTTGTAACCCATTTTTTGATTTTCAATCAAATTATCTCGCAACAAATCAAACTGTTTGTTGAAAGACGGTTGCGGTTTGATGTTAAACTGAAATTCTGCTTTGATGTCAAATACTGGTTTTCCGGAAAACTCTACGTAAGTAAAAAGTTCTGCTCTATCTAAAAATTCTGATTTCGAGAGAAATAATTCTTCCGGTTTTTGATGTTTAATATCCGACGAAAAACCTGCAAAAGTTTCTTTGGCTTTGACGAACAATTTATCTAACTGGTGTGTCAAAAGCTCTGTATTTTCAGTAAAAATTATAGTTTTATCAGAGATATATTCCAGAAAACTCTCTCGTTTCTCTTCTACAAACTTGTTTTCGATATTCGGGATAATCGTAATCTTTTTCTGAGGTTCGATAGAAAGTTGCGTTTCTACGTCAAACGTTCGGATAGAATCTACTTCGTTTCCGAAAAATTCGATTC
>CAYZBA010000194.1:0-2541 GCA_964476555.1 uncultured Flavobacterium sp. | reverse complement strand
TTTTTGATTTTCAGAAGTTTATTTTATTCCTCCATAAATCTTTCCATGATAGCATCGCTAACTCCCATGTTAGAGAATCCTCCGTCGTGGTAAAGGTTTTGTAGGGTTACTTTGCGTGTAAGGTCTGAGAACAAAGTAATGGTATAGTTCGCGCAATCTAATGCTGTTGCGTTACCTAGCGGAGACATTTTATCGGCATAAGCGATAAACCCTCCGAAGCCTTTTACTCCTTGACCTGCTGTAGTAGGCGTTGGAGATTGAGAAATGGTGTTTACGCGAACTTTTTTGTCTCTTCCGAAGAAGTATCCAAAGCTACGAGCAATAGACTCTAGATAAGCTTTGTTATCGGCCATGTCGTTATAGTCCGGGAAAACTCTTTGAGCAGCCATATACGTTAGGGCTACGATACTTCCCCACTCGTTCATAGCATCTTTTTGGTAAAGAACTTGCATTACTTTATGGAAAGAAAGTGCAGAAACTTGCCAACCTTTTTCGGTAAAATCGTAGTTTTGAGCAGTATAGTGATTTCCTTTTCTCACGTTTACGGACATTCCGATTGAGTGCAATACAAAATCGATTTTTCCGCCAAGGATTTCCATGGCTTTATCTACTAAGTTTTCTAGGTCTTCTACAGAAGTTGCATCAGCAGGAATTATTTGAGAACCTGTTTTTTCTGCCAATTGGTTAATGGTTCCCATACGCATAGCGATTGGGGCATTAGTAAGAACAAAAGTTCCTCCTTCTTCATGTACACGTTCTGCTGTTTTCCAAGCGATTGAATTTTCGTCTAATGCTCCGAAAATAATTCCTTTTTTTCCTTTTAATAAATTATACATAGTTTAAATGTTTAATCGTTATTTGTTTAAAGCTTAAGTGGTCTCCCGTCTTAAAGAGATACAAATATAGTATTTTAATTCAATAATGTTTTAGCATGCGACAAAGCTGATTCCGAAAAGTTTTTTCCGGACAGCATTTCGGCTATTTCTGTTATTCTTTCTTCTTTAGACAAAAGCTTTAAATCTGACACTGTATCTACATCTGTAACAGACTTATAAACCTTATAATGATTATTTCCTTTTGACGCGATTTGAGGCAAGTGAGTAATCGAGATTACTTGTCGGTTTTTACTCATTTCTTGCATAATCTGAGCCATTTTTAAGGCAATTTCGCCTGAGACTCCGGTATCGATTTCGTCAAAAATGATGGTAGGCATAGCTTTGTATTCCGCTAAAATTGCTTTGATAGCCAGCATAATTCTCGACAGCTCACCGCCCGAAGCGGTCTTTTTCAGCAATCCGAAATTGCCCCCTTTGTTTGCCGAGAACAGGAATTCGATTTTGTCTTTTCCGTTAGAAAAATAATCTACGGTCGGAATCAATTTAATGTCAAAACGAGCATTATTCATGCCGAGTTCTGCCAATAGGACGGTAATTTTCTCGTCAAAAACCGCTATAGCTTTTTCTCTGTTCTGATGTAAGCTTTGGGCAATATGGTTTAGCTCTGCTTGATTTTGAGCAATGAGTTTTTGTGTTTTTTCGATAACAGCGTTCAGTTCGTCTACCGAAACTACTTTTTCTTCCAGATTATTTTTGATTTCGATAAGCTCTTCTACAGAACCTACTTTGTGTTTCTTTTGCAGGTCATACAGCAATTGAAGCCTATCTCCTATTCTTTGAGTCTCTTCGGGGCTATCAAATACGGAATCCGAAAGCTTATTTACTTCTTGCAGTATGTCTGAGAACTCAATCTGAACACTGGTAATTCGCTCCAAAAGTTCTTTATAATGTTCAGAAAAGCCGGATATTTTTGAAAAATCGGATTTAATTTCGTTTAGGTGTTGTAACACGCCTCCGATTTCGTTATCAGAAAGGTTGATGGTTTTCGAGAAAACCTCTTTAATCAGCTCAATATTACTGAGCTTTTCGTATTCGGTTTCGAGTTCTTGTTGTTCGTTCTCCTTTAGATTTGCCTCATTGAGTTCGTTAAAGACAAACAGGTTGTATTCTTGCTCTTTCAAAGACTCTGAAAGCTTTGTTTGGGCTTGTTCTAAAGCTTTTTTGTTCTTTTTGTATTCCGACAACTTTTGAGTGTATTCGTGGAGCAAATCGCCATTTTCAGCAAGAATATCCAACACTTCGAACTGATATTTTTCTTCAGACAGCTCACGAGTTTGATGTTGTGAATGAATATCCATCAGTTGGTTTCCCAACTCTTCGAGTTGTTGTAGGGTAACCGGGCTATCGTTCACGAAAGCTCTTGATTTTCCGCTTGGGAGGATTTCACGACGAATAATGGTTTCGTTTTCGTAATCTAAATCTTGCTCTTCGAAAAAAGCATGTAAGCCATATTTTTCGACTGCAAAAACGGCTTCGATAACACATTTTTCTTCTTCGTTTTTAAGCGAAGACAAATCGGCTCTTTTGCCTAATACCAAGCCCAAAGCTCCTAGTAGCATAGATTTTCCGGCTCCGGTCTCTCCGGTTATTACCGAAAAACCACTTGAAAAATCAACATTTAGATTTTCAATTAACGTATAATTCT
>CAYZBA010000193.1:0-2559 GCA_964476555.1 uncultured Flavobacterium sp. | reverse complement strand
TTTGTATTCAGATTGCTTCCGTTCCTCTCAATGACGAACAAATTACAAGTGAATCACTTCTCCGTAAGCATCAGCCACAGCTTCCATAACCGCTTCACTCATAGTTGGGTGAGGGTGAACAGCTTTTAGGATTTCGTGTCCTGTGGTTTCTAATTTACGAGCTACAACAGCTTCTGCAATCATATCCGTAACTCCTGCTCCAATCATATGACAACCTAACCATTCTCCGTATTTTGCATCGAAAATTACTTTTACGAATCCGTCTGGTGTTCCGGCTGCTTTTGCTTTTCCTGAAGCAGAAAATGGGAATTTTCCTACTTTAATTTCATATCCGGCTTCTTTAGCTTTTTTCTCAGTAAGCCCGACTGAAGCAATTTCAGGAGTTGCATACGTACATCCAGGAATGTTTCCATAATCTAGCGGTTCTACATGCAATCCTGCAATTTTCTCAACACATATAATTCCTTCTGCCGAAGCTACGTGCGCTAGTGCTTGACCAGGAACTACATCTCCGATAGCATAATATCCGGCTACGTTTGTTTGATAGAAATCGTTCACCAAGATTTTATCTTTGTCGGTTTTGATTCCTACTTCTTCTAGTCCGATATTTTCGATATTAGATTTGATTCCAACCGCAGAAAGTACAATATCCGCTTCTAGGATTTCTTCTCCTTTAGCCGTTTTAACCGTTGCTTTTACTCCGTTTCCTGAAGTATCAACTTTCTCAACCGAAGCATTGGTCATGATTTTGATTCCTGCTTTTTTAAGCGAACGCTCAAATTGTTTTGAGATATCTTCGTCTTCAACCGGAACAATATTTGGCATAAACTCCACGATTGTTACATCGGTACCCATAGAGTTATAGAAGTGAGCAAACTCAACTCCGATAGCTCCAGAACCTACCACAATCATCTTTTTAGGTTGTTCAGCAAGTGTCATCGCTTGGCGGTAACCAATCACTTTTTTACCATCTTGAGGCAGGTTTGGCAATTCTCTCGAACGAGCTCCTGTAGCGATGATGATGTGATCTGCTGAATATTCGGTAACTTTTCCGTCTTTGTCTTTTACTTCGACTTTTTTACCGGGTTTTATTTTACCGAAGCCTTCAATAACGTCAATTTTATTTTTTTTCATCAAGAACTGTACACCTTTGCTCATTCCATCGGCAACATCTCTTGAACGTTTGATAACAGCTGCGAAATCTTTATCAACATCATTCACTTTTAGTCCGTAATCTGAAGCATGTTTTAGATAGTCAAATACCTGAGCTGATTTTAGCAATGCTTTTGTCGGGATACATCCCCAGTTAAGGCAAATTCCCCCAAGATTTTCTTTTTCAACAATGGCAACTTTGAATCCAAGTTGTGATGCTCTGATTCCGGTTACGTATCCTCCGGGACCACTTCCTAAGATGATAATATCGTATTTCATTGGTTTAGTTAACAATTTGAAGAGTCAGACACAAGAACCGACTCAGTTAGTATTTAGATTTATAGTTTGTTCATGTTATTAGCCAAAGTCTCGATAAACTTACTGATTGGCCCTTTAATCATCATTGCCATCATTGGGTTAAAACTTCCTTCGAATGACAATTTTACGGTAGCACTAGTATCAGACATTTCGTTGATGTCTGCAGTAAGTGTAAAAGGTAATTTATCTGAAGCTGCCCCTAAAACCACTTTGTTCGGAGCGACTTTGTCTTTCATTCTTAATTTAATTTCAGGCATTCCTTTTAACCCGAAGATAAAGGAATCGTCGCCTGTCACTTCAAATTTAGCTGTGTTTTCAGGCATCAGCTTTTCGAAGTTCTTTACATCAGTCAAAGCATTAAACAAATCTTGAGCTGATTTCTGCACGGTTACTGTAGGGCTTTCTAAATTCATATAATTTTATTTGAAAATGTGCCAATTCGAGAATACTGTTTTCAAATTAGCTATTACACACTCCACTCTGATGGATTCTCTCTCCATTGAGCCAAGATTTCTTGCTCTTTTTCTGAGATATAATTTTTGGCAACAGCCAAATTTAATAAATTTTCGTAATTGCTTAATGTATAGAGCTCTACCTTTTGGTGTTCGAAATTGGTTTGAGCTACTTCGAATCCATAGCTAAAAATAGCTACCATACCTTTTACGATGGCTCCGTGTGCACGAAGTGCTTCCACAGCTTGTAAGCTACTTTTTCCTGTCGAAATCAAATCTTCGACCACTACTACACTTTGTCCTTTATCCAAAAATCCTTCGACTTGGTTTTGTCTTCCGTGTTTTTTGGGTTCAGGGCGAACATATACGAACGGCAAACCTAATTTTTCGGCGACCAAAACGCCAATTCCGATAGCTCCTGTGGCTACACCGGCAATTACGTCTGGCTTTCCGAACTGGTTTTCGATGTGTTTAGCAAATTCGTCTCTGATGTAATTTCTGATAGACGGAAAAGATAAACTAATGCGATTATCGCAGTAAATAGGAGACTTCCAACCCGAAGCCCACAAAAAAGGTGTTTGCGGATTTAATTTTATTGCTTTAATTTGCAATAACAATTCGGCTGTTTTTTCGGCTG
>CAYZBA010000192.1:0-2559 GCA_964476555.1 uncultured Flavobacterium sp. | reverse complement strand
GAAGAAGAAAACCTTTCTATAGAGAAATACTTCATTCTTCAAAAAGTAGAGCGAATCAAAGAACTCATCAGCTATGAGGAGTTTTTACTAAAAGAAATTGCAGACAAAATGCAGTATTCGAGTGTGGCTCATTTGAGTGCGCAATTCAAGAAAGTCACCGGGATGTCACCTTCAGCCTACAAGCAAAATCAAAAACGCCTTCCGATAAACAAGTTGTAATCTTATAACTTCTTCTCAAAATTCTGTAAACGATATGGCGTAACTTTGTATAGTTAAATCACGCATTATGGTTTCAGAATCCACAATTACGAAGAGTTATCCGGTTATGAATCTTTCGTGTGCTTCGTGTGCAGGAAATACAGAAGCGGTGCTCAAAAACCAGGTGGGAGTTGTAAAAGCCGAGGTGAATTATGCCAACACAACGGCTAAAATCGAGTTTATTCCTTCGCAAACCTCTCCCGAGAAGCTAAAGCAAGCCGTTCAGGCAGCCGGCTATGATTTAATCATTGATGAATCGGAAGAGGCTAAAGAATCACTCGAACAAATCAAAGAAGATAACTACAAGCAGCTCAAAAAACGAGTTGTTGGAGCGATGATTTTTGCGGTTCCGCTGTTTGTTATCGGTATGTTTTTTATGGATATGCCGTATGCCAATTGGGTGATGTGGGCTTTATCTACTCCGATGTTGTTTTATTTCGGGCAGCAGTTTTTTGTAGGAGCTTGGAAGCAGCTGAAGCACAAATCGGCCAATATGGATACGCTTGTGGCTGTCAGCACCGGAACGGCTTATTTATACAGTGTTTTTGTGACTTTATTTCCTCATGTTTTGCATACGAAAGGCATTCATCCTCATGTATATTTTGAGGCGGCCGGCATTGTGGTGGCGTTTATCCTTTTGGGGAAATTACTAGAAGAAAAAGCCAAAGGAAATACGAGTTCGGCTATCAAAAAGCTGATGGGTATTCAACCTAAAGTGGTTACTGTGATTCGTGGGAATTCCGAAAAGGAGATTCCGGTTTCTGAAGTGAATTTAGGTGACACTATTTTGGTAAAACCCGGAGAGCGAATCGCTGTAGATGGAGAAGTCACTCAAGGCAGCTCGTATGTCGATGAAAGTATGATTAGCGGAGAACCTATAGCGGTATTGAAAGAGAAAGGGACCAAAGTTTTTGCAGGAACCATTAATCAAAAAGGAAGCTTCCGGTTTAGAGCCGAAAAAGTGGGCGGAGATACGGTTTTGGCTCAAATCATTAAAATGGTAGAGCAAGCTCAAGGAAGTAAAGCTCCGGTTCAGAAATTGGTGGATAAGATTGCGTCTGTTTTTGTCCCGATTGTGATTGGGGTAGCTGTTTTGAGTTTTGTTTTATGGTTAATGCTGGGTGGAGACAATGCATTTACACAAGGTCTGATTGCTTTTGTAACAGTTTTGGTAATTGCTTGTCCGTGTGCTTTAGGGCTTGCTACTCCGACAGCTATTATGGTCGGGATTGGTAAGGGAGCCGAAGACGGAATCCTGATTAAAGATGCAGAAAGCCTCGAAGTAGCTAAAAAAATCAATGCAGTTATTCTAGATAAAACCGGAACCATTACAGAAGGAAAACCGTCGGTTACTGATTTGAAATGGATAGGTGATAAAACCGATGAACATCAAAATCTACTGTTCAGTATCGAAAAAATGTCAGAACATCCGTTAGCGGATGCGATTGTACATCATCTGAAAAGCGATAGCTCGTTTATCGAAAACATAGCTGTTGAAAACATTTCGGGTCAAGGAATTCAAGGAGTTTATAACAACAGAACCTATTATATTGGTAACCCGACTTTGATTTTTAACAAAGGAATTTCGATTTCGGATTCCGTTCAGGCAGCAATTGACCAACGATTACAACATGCTCATACGGTAGTGCTTTTTGCAGATGAAACAGAAGTTTTAGCAATAATTTCCATTGCTGATAAGATTAAAGAAAGTTCCCAAAAAGCCATCGAAGCACTTCATAAAGACCACATCAAAGTCTATATGCTCACCGGAGATAATTACCATACGGCAAAAGCTGTGGCTGAGCAAATGGATATTGATGAATTTAAAGCGGGAGTTTTGCCTGCTGAGAAAGCAGACTTTGTCAAGAAGTTGCAGAGTGAAGGAAAGGTAGTTGCCATGATAGGTGACGGAATCAACGACAGCAATGCACTAGCTCAAGCCGATGTAAGTATCGCTATGGGAAAAGGAAGTGACATAGCGATGGATGTGGCGAAAATGACGATTATTTCGTCTGATTTGACAAAAATTTCTAAAGCGATTCATTTATCGAAATACACTTCGAATGCCATTCGACAAAACTTGTTTTGGGCTTTTGTGTATAACGTTATCGGCATTCCCGTGGCCGCCGGAATTCTTTATCCGATAAACGGATTTATGCTCGACCCAATGTGGGCGGGAGCAGCCATGGCGCTGAGTTCTGTAAGTGTAGTGAGCAACAGTTTGAGATTAAAATGGAAGAAGATTTAAAAGTATTAAGATTTGAGTATTAAGTATTAAGATTTGAGTATTAAGTATTAAGA
>CAYZBA010000191.1:0-2571 GCA_964476555.1 uncultured Flavobacterium sp. | reverse complement strand
GATTCACGGTCTTCGATCCATACATCGATAAAAATCTCCATAGATGAAGAAAAAGCGCGAGAAACTTTGGCCTCAACCGTAACCACACTTCCTAGAGGGATGGCTCGGTTAAAAGCTACGTGATTAACCGAAGCGGTCACACATATTCTTCGAGAATGTCTACGGGCTGTGATGCTGGCTGCTCTGTCCATTCGGGCAAGGAGTTCGCCTCCGAACAAATTGTTGAGCGGATTGGTTTCTCCTGGAAGAACAACGTCTGTCATGACCGTAAGGGATTCAGAAGGGGTTTTAGGTCGCATAAATTGTTATATAAGTAATTTTCTTCGTTCTCTTGCCAATAGGGTGTTTTTCATGAGCATTGCAATGGTCATTGGGCCCACTCCTCCGGGAACAGGTGTAATAAAAGAGGCTTTTTTGCTTACGTTTTCGAAGTCTACATCTCCTTTGATTACGTATCCTTTCGGGCTGTTTTCGTCGGGAACGCGAGTGATTCCTACATCGATAACCACTACATCGTCTTTTACCATTTCGGCTTTTAAGTAGTTTGGAACTCCAAGAGCGGTGATGATAATATCGGCTTGAGAAGTGATTTGCGTAATGTTTTTGGTATGACTATGAGTAAGAGTCACGGTTGAATTTCCTGGGAAGCCTTTACGCCCCATCAAGATACTCATCGGGCGCCCCACGATGTGACTTCTTCCGATAACTACTGTGTGTTTTCCTTGGGTTTCTACGCCATATCTTTCTAATAATTCTAAGATTCCGAAAGGTGTAGCCGGAATAAACGTACTCATATCCAAGGCCATTTTTCCGAAGTTTTCCGGGTGGAAACCATCAACGTCTTTACTCGGGTCGATAGCCATAATTACTTTTTGTTCATCGATTTGTTTTGGGAGCGGGAGTTGAACGATAAACCCATCGATGTTATCATCTTGATTGAGTTCTTCGATTTTTTTCAGAAGTTCTACTTCAGAAGTTGTGTTGGGCATACGGATAAGAGTTGATTCGAAACCTACTTGTTCGCAAGCTTTTACTTTGCTGGCTACGTAAGTAAGGCTGGCTCCGTCATTCCCAACGATAATGGCTGCCAAGTGAGGTACTTTTTCTCCTCTGTCTTTGATTTTTTGGACAATAGCGGCAATTTCTTTTTTAATGTCCTCGGATGTTTTTTTTCCGTCTAGTAGTTGCATTTTGTTGTTGTGTTGTTATTAAGGTTTTTATTTCATTTTAGGCATACCTCCCATCATACGCATTAAATTTTTTGCCCCACCTCCTTGCATCATCTTCATCATTTTACTCATTTGGTCGAATTGTTTCATGAGTTGGTTCACTTGTTCGATTTTGGTTCCGGAACCTTTAGCAATTCTGATTTTGCGTTTGTGGTCTATAATAGAGGGTTTGCTTCTTTCTTTTGGTGTCATTGATTGGATAATCGCTTCGATGTGTTTGAAAGCGTCGTCTTCGATTTCTACATCTTTTAGGGCTTTTCCTGCTCCGGGAATCATTCCGATGAGGTCTTTCATGCTCCCCATTTTCTTGATTTGTTGGATTTGTGCCAAGAAATCATCGAATCCGAATTCGTTTTTCGCAATTTTCTTTTGAAGTTTACGAGCTTCTTCTTCGTTATATTGTTCTTGAGCTCTTTCAACTAGAGAAACCACGTCTCCCATTCCCAGGATACGGTCTGCCATACGAGAAGGGTGGAATACGTCGATGGCCTCCATTTTTTCTCCTGTACCGATGAATTTAATCGGTTTGTTGACTACCGATTTAATCGAAATGGCGGCTCCTCCACGAGTATCACCATCTAGTTTCGTAAGTACCACTCCGTCAAAGTCTAGTCTGTCGTTGAAGGCTTTAGCGGTGTTTACGGCATCTTGTCCGGTCATGGAATCTACTACGAAAAGCGTTTCGTGAGGTTGTATGGCTTGATGAATGTTGGCAATTTCGTTCATCATTTGCTCATCGATAGCCAGACGTCCGGCTGTATCGACGATGACTACGTTGAAGCCATTCGCTTTGGCATGTTTGATAGCATTTTGAGCAATTTCAACAGCATTTTTGTTTTCCGGTTCAGAATATACTTCAACACCGATTTGTTCTCCGACCACATGCAACTGGTTAATTGCAGCCGGGCGGTATATATCACAAGCCACCAAAAGTGGTTTTTTCGATTTTTTAGTTTTGAGATAATTAGCCAATTTTCCGGAAAAGGTTGTTTTACCTGAACCTTGCAGACCAGACATGAGAATTACAGTTGGGTTGCCCGAAAGGTTGATTCCTGTAGCCTCTCCGCCCATGAGTTCGGTAAGCTCGTCTTTTACGATTTTTACCATCAACTGCCCGGGCTGAAGTGTAGTCAGTACGTTTTGCCCGATTGCTTTTTCTTTTACTCTGTTTGTAAAGTCTTTGGCAATCTTAAAGTTAACGTCGGCGTCAAGTAGTGCTCTACGTACTTCTTTTAGGGTTTCGGCAACGTTGATTTCGGTTATTTTTCCGTGGCCTTTCAGCACGTGAAAAGCCTTGTCTAATTTTTCGGTTAAATTGTTGAACATAAGCGTTTATGTCTTT
>CAYZBA010000190.1:0-2590 GCA_964476555.1 uncultured Flavobacterium sp. | reverse complement strand
TTGGATTTTTACCTCCGGCTGTAGCGAAGAACGGTTGTCCACCTCCACCTCCTTGAATGTATTTACCCAATTCACGAACCACTTGACCTGCATTAAGGTTTTTCTCTGCAACCAATTCTTTCGAAATATAACAAGTAAGCATCGGTTTATCTTCGGTTACCGTCCCTAAAACCAAAAACAAGTTATTCATGCTTCCTCCTAATTCATAAGCCAAATCCTTAGCTCCGTTAGCATCTAAATCTACTTTTTTAGCTAAGAATTTCACTCCATTTACTTCTTGAATATTTCCTAAAAGCTCACCTTTTAAATTTTTCGCTTTTTCTTTTAGAAGTTGTTCAATTTGTTTTTTAAGCTTAGCGTTCTCCTCTTGAAGCGAATGAACAGATTTAAGAATATCTTGCGGATTTTTAAGAGCTGCTTTTATCTCTTTAAGAGTACTTTCTTCGTTAGCAAAATACTCTTTTACGGCATCACCTGTAATAGCCTCTACCCTACGGATTCCGGCTGCCACTGCTCCTTCCGAGGTGATCTTGAAATGCCAGATGTCTGCGGTGTTTTTTACGTGAGTTCCTCCACAAAGTTCGACACTTTCACCAAAACGAATAGCCCTTACATTGTCTCCGTATTTCTCACCGAAAAGTGCCATCGCTCCTTCTTCAATAGCTTGCTGAAACGGAATAGAACGTTTTTCTATTAGCGGCAACTGCTCCTGAATTCTTTGGTTTACAAAATCTTCCACTTGTTTCAACTCTTCGTCTGTTACTTTGGCAAAATGCGAAAAGTCAAAACGAAGGTAATCTGGAGCCACCAACGAACCTTTTTGCTCTACGTGTGTTCCTAATACAGCTCTCAAAGCCTGATGTAACAAGTGAGTCGCCGAATGATTTTTCTGTGCATCCAAACGCAAGGTTTCATTCACCTTAGCAGTGAAAGTGCCACTCAGATTTTCAGGAAGTTTTTTGGTGATATGTAAAATCAGATTGTTTTCTTTTTTCGTATCCAGCACTTCAATGGTCTCGTTGATATTGGAAAGAGTACCTTTATCACCCACTTGCCCCCCTCCTTCCGGATAGAAAGGCGTACTGTCTAAAACAATCTGATACTGAACTCCGTCTTTTTTTGAATCAATTTTTCTGTAACGGGTGATTTTTACTTCGTTTTCCAATTGGTCGTACCCCACGAAAGTTTCTACGTTACCGTCAACCAATATCACCCAGTCGTCTTTAGCTACTTCTGAAGCAGCTCGAGAACGATCTTTTTGTTTTTTGAGCTCAGCTTCGAATTCTTCTTCGTTATAAGAATAACCTCTTTCTTTCAGAATCAAGGCTGTCAAATCTTTCGGAAACCCAAAGGTATCATACAATTCAAAAGCTTTAGCGCCTGAAACTACGGTGCCTTGCGTTTCTTTAATTACGTTTTCTAATAGATGAAGTCCTTGCTCTAATGTTCTCAAGAAGGAATTTTCTTCTTCTTTTATTACGTTTTCAACCAAATTCTTTTGCAATTTGATTTCCGGGAATGCCTCTCCCATTTGGTTAGCAAGTACTTCTACTAATTTGTAGATAAAAGCTTCTTTTTGATTCAAAAACGTAAACCCGTAGCGGATGGCTCTACGCAAAATCCTTCTAATGACATAACCCGCTCCGGTATTTGACGGAAGTTGTCCGTCAGCAATCGCAAAAGCCACCGCTCTCACGTGGTCAACTACCACACGAGTAGCAATATTGATTTTATTCTGTTCTTCCGAAATGTTTTTTATCGTATTGTCGGTATATTTCAATCCGGTGATTTCTTCTACTTTTCTGATAAGCGGCGTGAAAACATCTGTATCGTAATTGGAAGTTACTCCTTGCATCGCCATACACAAACGTTCGAATCCCATTCCGGTATCTACATGTTTGGCAGGTAATTTTTCAAGAGAACCATCTGCTTTACGGTTGAACTCCATAAATACGTTGTTCCAGATTTCCACCACTTGCGGATGGTCTGCATTCACCAAGCTTTTCCCTGAAACTTTGGCTCTTTCTTCATTTGAACGAAGGTCTATGTGAATTTCAGAACAAGGTCCGCACGGTCCTTGGTCACCCATTTCCCAGAAATTGTCTTTTTTATTTCCGAGTATAATGCGGTCTTCATCCACATACTGTTTCCAAATATCAAAAGCCTCTTGGTCAAACGGAACGTTTTCTTCTTCGTTGCCTTCAAAAACCGAAACATACAAACGGTCTTTATCGATTTTCAAGACTTCGGTCAAAAATTCCCAAGCCCAAGCAATCGCTTCTTTTTTGAAGTAATCACCAAACGACCAGTTCCCCAACATTTCGAACATGGTATGATGATAGGTGTCAAATCCTACATCCTCCAAATCGTTGTGTTTTCCGGAAACACGAAGACATTTCTGCGTATCGGCAATTCTCTTGCTTTTTGGAGTGGCATTCCCTAAGAAATACTCTTTAAACTGTGCCATACCTGAATTGTTGAACATCAAGGTTGGGTCGTCTTTTAGAACAATAGGTGCAGAAGGAACAATCAAATGGTCTTTTGACTCAAAAAACTTTAAGAATTGCGAACGAATGTCTTGTGATTTCAT
>CAYZBA010000189.1:0-2613 GCA_964476555.1 uncultured Flavobacterium sp. | reverse complement strand
CTAAAACCGCCAGTAAAGCCGGTAAATAGATAATTAATTGTTCCATAGATTTTAAAGTATTGATTGGGTTAATAATAAATTAATATCTACGAAATTATAATTTTTTTAACAGCTGGCAAATTTTTTTCCTTTTTCGAAAGAATTTATTTCTGTTAGTTAATTAATATCCAATATTCCCACGGGTTGAATGTGATTTCTGAGGAAGTCAAACTACGAGGTTTTGCACTCATATAGTCGACAAAGTCTCCTCTTAACTCTATCGAAAAAGTAGTAGGCTCTTTACTTAGATTGGCTACAAAAATCAAGGTTTGATTGTCTTTTTTTCGTTCGAAAGCAAGAATGTTCTCAGACGAAGTAGAGAGTCTTTGATAAGACGCTTTGTTTACTCCTCCGTTCAAAGCGGGATGCTCATTTTTGAGCTTTCCGAGTTTTTGATAAACCGAGAACATTTTTCCTGGAGTATGAGAAATAGAATCTTTCTCAAAGAATTTTAATCTACGGTTGAAGTCGTATTCCTGACCGTTATAAATCAATGGCATTCCGGGCATCGCATACGTGAGAGCCCCAAAGGTCTCTACAGCCTCGCCGAGTCTTTCGTATTCCGTTCCGTTCCAAGAATTTTCATCGTGGTTAGACGTAAAATTCATCATAATATCGTCTTTTTGATAAACAGAATCCAAGCGCTGCATCAGCTTGTCAAAGTCGCTAACGCTTCTATGACCTTTGGCAATGTCATTCATCAAGTGGTGAGCTTCCCAACCATAACCCATATCAAAAAGTCCGTCCAACAAGTAATCTTTGTTAGACTCTGCCAGCATAAACAGCGGTTTTTCGGCTCTGAGCTTCGGGATCGCATATTGCCAAAACTTACTATTCACGTTGTCGGCCACATCACAACGGAAACCATCAATATTAGTTTCTTTTACCCAATACAGCATTTCGTCATACATCGCTTGGTATAAACCTGTGGTCTGGTCATCATACAACAATCGAGCAACATCTGTCCAGCCCCAACTTTCTCCTGTTTCAGGATTGATAGGGTCTGTCACTTCACCTTTTGCATTTTTTTGGTAGTATTCCGGATGTTCCGTAATCCATTTGTGGTCCCAACCGGTGTGATTAGCGACCCAATCCAAAATCACAAACATCCCGTTGTCGTGTGCGGTTTTTACCAGATTTTTAAAGTCTTCCAGAGTGCCGTAATCCGGATGCACCGCTGTGTAGTCAGAAATTGCATAATAACTACCCAAGTATTTTTTTCGCTCTTCCGGGTCTTGAATGTCTTCGATAGATTTGTCTCCGGTGGCTTTTCGCTTAGTGAACGAAATAGGCTGAATAGGCATCACCCAAAGTATTTTTACTCCCAACTTTTTGAGTTCAGGAATGTCTTTCGTAAAGGCACCCAGAGTACCCTCCTTAGAATATTGTCGAATGTTCACTTCATAAATCACCGCATTTTCTATTACCTCAGTAATGCTCTGTGTTTGCGCAACTTCTTCAGCAACGGGAGTTTCTTGCTTCTTACAGCTTATCATAGCCAGAAAAACGGCTAGACACAAGATAGACTTTTTCATATTCCTATGGTTTTAGTTCCAAAATCATACTCGATTTGGCAGGCAACTGGATAGTATCGGTTAACGAAATCACTTTTTCAGAAATGATATCTTTTGCCTGGGTAGAATTTTGGATATTTTCTTTAAATCTTTTCGTATTGATGGTTTGTGGTTGGTCTGAATTGTTCAAAACCACCATTACACTTTCCGTCTCGTTGTGGCGGAAATACACATACACGTTGTTTTCAGGAATGTAATGGGTCGTTTTGCCATAGTGAATGACCGACTGGTTTTTTCTCCAATTCAGAAGCTTTTTCGTGAAGTCGAAATACTGTTTTTGCTCCTGTGTTCTTCCGCTTTCTGTAAAAGCATTTTGACTATCACTCGGCCAACCTCCCGGAAAGTCTCTTCGAATGTCACCATCGCCTTTGCCTTTATCGCCTTGCATCCCTATTTCGTCACCGTAATAAATCTGCGGAATGCCACGAACGGTTAGAATCAAAGTCATCGCCAACTTGTATTTGTTGACATCTCCACCAAAAACCGTATGAATTCTTTGCGTATCGTGATTAGCGGCAAAAACCAAAATGTTGTTGATATTCGGATACAGAAAATCATTCGCAAAATTGTCGTAAAATCTCACCGTAGCGTTGTCCCAATGCTGTTGGTCCTCGTTAAAGGCTTGCATAATGGCATCGTGAAGCGTGAAGTCCATCACAGAAGGCAAATGAGAGTTGTAACCTACAATTTCAGCAATTTTACTGTCTTTTTGCCAAAACGAAAGTTGGGCTTGATCGTGTAGCCAAGCTTCACCTACAATGTTGAAGTTCGGATATTCGCTCATCACTCGTTGCGTCCAGTTGGCAATGCCTTCTTTGCCGTTATAAGGGAAAGTATCTACACGAATTCCGTCTAGACCAGCATATTCAATCCACCAGATGGCATTCTGAACCAAATACGTAATCAACAGCGGATTCCTGTCGTTCATATCCGGCATCGAAGTGTCAAACCAACCGTCTAGGCAGCCTTTAGTGTCATACTCCGAAGCATTCGGGTCATA
>CAYZBA010000188.1:0-2635 GCA_964476555.1 uncultured Flavobacterium sp. | reverse complement strand
TCTTTTCGATACGACTATCGAAAGGGTAGAATTCCAGGCTACTCGTAGGGATTTTGAGGGCGATATTACTTTTGTAATTTTCCCTTTGGTAAAAGTTATAAAAGGGAACCCGATTGAAATCGGAAACAAAATCGGAGAATATTTAGTTGAAAACACTAGCGAAGTAGTTCGTTTTAATGTGGTTTCAGGATTTTTAAACATTGTTATTTCAGACAAGTATTATCTTGACTTTTTCAATCAGATAAAAAGCAACGAAAACTTCGGTTCTGTCGCTCAAGGCGAAAATGCCGCAATGGTGGAATATGCTTCTCCGAATACCAACAAACCACTCCATTTAGGACACGTGAGAAACGTATTGTTGGGGTATTCGGTAGCTCAAATCTTGAAAGCATCCGGAAAAAAAGTTTACAAAACCCAAGTAATCAACGATAGAGGAATTCACATCTGTAAATCGATGTTGGCTTGGAAAAAGTTCGGAAACGGAGAAACTCCAGAGTCAACCGGGCTTAAAGGTGATAAATTGGTAGGAAATTACTATGTTGCTTTCGATAAAGAATATAAAAATCAGATTAATGAACTTGTAGCTCAAGGAAAGTCGGAAGACGAGGCCAAAAAACAAGCTCCGATTATGCTCGAAGCCCAACAAATGCTTTTGGATTGGGAAGCCGGAAAACCCGAAGTGATGGATTTGTGGAACATGATGAACGGCTGGGTATATGAAGGTTTTGATGTGACCTATAAAAACATCGGAGTTGATTTTGACAAAAACTATTACGAAAGCGATACCTACCTTTTAGGTAAAGACCTTGTAGAAGAAGGACTTTCGAAAGGGGTTTTCTATAGAAAAGAAGATGGTTCGGTTTGGATTGATTTGACCAGCGAAGGCCTTGACGAAAAATTAGTACTTCGTTCAGACGGAACTTCGGTTTATATCACTCAAGATATAGGAACCGCTATTCAACGGGTAAAAGATTTTCCGGATGTAAACGGAATGGTTTATACCGTGGGTAATGAACAAGATTACCACTTTAAAGTATTGTTTTTGATACTTAAAAAGTTAGGCTATTCTTGGGCAGAGAATCTATACCATTTGTCTTACGGAATGGTTGATTTGCCTTCCGGAAAAATGAAGTCTAGAGAAGGGACTGTAGTAGACGCAGATGATTTGATTTCGGATATGGAAGCCACAGCTCGTGAGATTTCTGAAGAACTCGGAAAGCTTGACGGCTATTCAGACGAAGACAAAGCGAAACTCTATAAAATCATTGGTTTAGGGGCACTGAAGTATTACATTCTGAAGGTTGATCCTAAAAAGCGAATTCTTTTCAACCCTCAAGAATCAGTTGATTTTGCAGGGAATACAGGGCCGTTTATTCAATATACGTATGCCCGAATTCAGTCGATTCTCCGCAAAGCAGATTTTGACTTTTCGCAACCTGTAAGTCAAACGGTTTTGGGCGAAAAAGAAAAAGAAATTATCAAACAAATTGCTTTGTTCCCGGAAGTAATTCAAAATGCAGCTGCTACATATAGCCCTGCTTTGATTGCGAATTATGTGTATGATTTGGTGAAAGAATACAATTCGTTCTATCAAAGTGTGCCGATTTTGGCAGCCGAAAATCAAGTGGATAAAGTTTTCCGTGTACAGCTTTCTAAGAAAGTTGGGGATACGATAAAGGCCGGATTTTCGTTATTAGGAATTGATGTTCCGGAGCGAATGTAATTTAAAACTACAATTGTATGTCAAAAATACTCATTATAGAAGACGAAGTAGCCATCCGTAGGGTATTGTCGAAAATCTTATTAGAGGAAGATGAGAAATACCAAATAGAGGAAGCTGCAGACGGACAAGAAGGGTTAGATAAAATCAAAAAAGACGATTATGATTTGGTGCTTTGTGATATCAAAATGCCCAAATTCGACGGAATCGAAGTACTAGAAGCCGTAAAGAAAATCAAACCCGAAACGCCTTTTATAATGATTTCCGGTCATGGTGATTTGGAAACTGCTGTTAATTCGATGCGATTAGGAGCTTTTGACTACATTTCAAAACCACCGGATTTAAACAGATTGCTTACGGCTGTTCGCAATGCTTTAGATAAAAAACAACTCATTGTTGAGAACAAAATCCTCAAAAAGAAAGTGAGCAAAAATTATGAGATGATAGGTAATAGCCCTGCCATCAACCGCATTCGTGAAATCATTGAAAAAGTAGCCCCAACTGATGCCAGAGTTTTGATTACGGGTCCTAACGGAACCGGAAAAGAACTAGTGGCTCATTGGTTACACGAGAAGAGCGAACGCTCATCAGCTCCGTTTGTAGAGGTAAATTGTGCCGCCATTCCGTCTGAACTTATCGAAAGCGAACTTTTTGGACATGTAAAAGGAGCTTTTACCTCAGCTGTAAAAGACAGAGCCGGGAAATTTGAAGCTGCTCACAATGGAACCTTGTTTTTGGACGAAATTGGAGATATGACTCTTTCGGCTCAAGCCAAAGTGCTTCGCGCTTTACAGGAAAACACTATCTCAAGAGTAGGAGCAGACAAGGAAATCAAAGTGAACGTTCGGGTTTTGGCAGCTACCAACAAAGATTTGAAAAAAGAAATTGCCGAAGGTCGTTTTAGAGAAGATTTAT
>CAYZBA010000187.1:0-2669 GCA_964476555.1 uncultured Flavobacterium sp. | reverse complement strand
TTCCGAAAGCATCATGAGCTCCTATAATCGCATCTTGTTGTCTGTAATTCGTAATATTTTCACCTCCTACATACACTTCAAAAACAGGTGAAAAACTATGTGTTATCTGAGCATTCATAAGTGTCAGGCTCGGAGACCATTCTCTGGCTTGATAAGCAACAGGATTTGAACCCGTAAACGGCAATTTTTGTTTTCCGATAAGGTTCATCGTCCAATCAAACTTCCATTGCTTTCCTTTGTCTGAAACGTGAGTTTCATAAGCAACATTAGTGAAAAATCTGTGTTTTGCCTGTAAAGGTTTAATATCTCTGCCTCCCAAATAATCCGTTTGAACGTCATAGTATTTATAGGCTGTTCTGATGTTGAAATGATGTGTAATTTCGTAGTTCAACTCCAGTTGGAAGCTATTTGCATACGAACTTCCGTCAAGGTTATAAAACAAGGCTTGTTGAGGCGAAGCATACAAATCTACCACGACTTGATTTTCGAAATCCGTACGGTAGAAATCCGCTATTACTTCTGTTTTCTTTCCGAAAATAAGAAAATCTTGCATGAAGCTCACTCCGTAATTCCACGCAACCTCCGGGTCTAAGCCATAGATTTTTCCGTCTGCATTCACGATGTCAAAGGTTCTGGATGAGGCAAACAAATGCTGATTTTCTGCAAAAATATTAGCACTTCTGATTCCTCTACCCACAGAAGCTTTAAAAGTTCCTCCTTTCCAGGGATTATAGCGAGAGTGAATTCTCGGAGTAACAAAAGTTCCTAAACGATTATGATTATCTACTCGAAGACCTGCCACTACGCTAAAATCATCGTCATTACAATAAGTATATTCAAAAAATGCTCCTACCGAATTATCTGTTCTGCTCCAATCCGTTGTAGAAACTAGCTCGTCATACTGATCATATGTAAAGCTAATTCCCGTTGAAAATTTATGCATTGTATTCGACAATATAGAATTATAAAGCAAGTTCGAATAAAAACTATTTTGATGAATATTGTACTCTCTCAAACCAAAATATGAATCTTGTTTGTGGGAATTAAACGAATTCTGAAACCCGAAACTCTTCCAAGGTGTATCCGGAAAAACATAGCCTACTTTAGCAGAAGCATCAAACTTTTCGGTCAAAATCTCAGAACCCCAATAATTAGTTGTGAGTTTGTCTCGGTCTTTGTCAAAATGAATACTTCCCGATTGTTTTTCGTCATTCATATAACGGAAGTTGATAAAACTCACCCAACCTTTTTCTGCATTGGTATATTGCCAACGGTTCATTACGTTGATTTGTTTCCCGAGCGGATTGTCTAGAAAATGGTCGTGATTCATATCGTTTTCGCCTGTTCGGGCATTTCCGTGAATGAAAAGCGACGAACTCCATTTGTCTGAAACCTTTTTGTTGAAATGCGTATTCAACTCAAATCGAGAATCGGTAGAAGCATAAGCATTCACAAACATCGGGATGTCGTTTACGGGCTTGATAAGCTCATAATTGATTTGTCCTGAAATGCTTTCGTAACCGTTGGTTACACTTCCGGCTCCTTTGGTGATTTGGATGCTTTCGACCCAAGTTCCGGGAATAAATGAAAGTCCGTAAGCTTGTGAAGCGCCTCTAACAGACGGAATATTTTCTTCTGCCATCAAAATATAAGGACTGTTGAGTCCTAACATTCTGATTTGTTTGTTTCCGGTTATAGCATCCGAGAAATTAACGTCTATCGAAGGATTGGTTTCAAAGGCTTCCGATAGGTTACAGCAAGCTGCTTTGAGCAATTCGGAACTTGAAATATTAATAATATTAGCTGAAGAAGTCCTGATTCTTGAAAGACTTTGTCTTTTGCGCTCAATCACAAGGGTTTCGAGCATAGAATCCGGATAAAGAGTGATTTCTTGAAATTTATTTTCGGTAACCGTAATGGTTTCGGTTCTCATCCCTACGAAAGAAATCACAAGATTTTGACCTTGTTTATAGGATAATTCGAAATTTCCTTCGGAGTCAGTTTGAGTGCCTTCTGTAGTACCTTCCCACGCTACGGTTGCTCCGATGAGCGGAAGGTTTTTATTGTCTTCTGTATTTTCATAGACTTTCCCTTTAATTTTCTCTTGAGAAAAGCCATTGAATCCTAAAAGGATAAACAGAGCTATAAGGTATTTTTTCATTTTTCTTAATTATTTTGTTAGTGAATAGCCATAAGCCATTAGTAAATACAGGTTTACGATTGAAACCTGAACTTCAACAAAATAATTAAGCGTAATAAATCAAACTACAATAGAGTTTGTAGTAAGGAGGTGCATTAGAATTATAACTGTATTCGAAGTAATCTTGTTTGATGTTCTCTTGATATTCAATAAATTCAAAAGAATACGAATCAACAAGTGGGACAAAAGCATCAACAGAAAATGAATAGGCTTTTGTAACAACTACATCATAGTTGTCTTGAGTGATAAACTCATCTTTACAACAATCTGAATGGTCTTCTGAGGCTCCACAACAAGATTTTTCTAAGGAACAATCGTCATCTTGACTATGATTGTGATGTGATTTTTCGTGATTGCATACTTCGGTCGTGGCTTTGGAATAAACCACTTGAGAAGCAATTTTTTCATCACCACAAAAATGTACGTTCAAAGCCAACCCGATGTTTGAAAACATCAGGAAAAAAGCCAA
>CAYZBA010000186.1:0-2674 GCA_964476555.1 uncultured Flavobacterium sp. | reverse complement strand
TTAGAGAAAGAGATTTTATAGTCTAAAAATTGTCAGCAGGTGTTGTAACTTCACCTTTCCATTCAGAAATCCCGCCTTGTAGATCATAAACTTTTTTGAAGCCCATGGCTTTAAGCTGTTCGGCAGCTTCATGGCTACGTCCGCCGGCTTTACAATATACATATACCGGTTTTTCTTTGTCTAAATAGCTAACTTGTTCTTTAAAATCTTTATCGTAGATGTGATGGTTTTTAGCTCCTTTCAGATGTCCTGATTCAAACTCTTTTGGTGTTCGGACGTCAATTAGTTGTACGTTACCTTCTTTAAGGTGAGACTCAAATACTTCTTGAGAAAGTACTTCAACCGGATTGTCTACTTCAACGTGTTGTTCTTTTTTACAAGAGATGAAAACGGTTAATAAAGCAAAAAACACAAATTTTCTCATAAAAGTGGCTTCTTATAATTATTACTACAAATATAGGAATTACTCTATCAAAACACTTTAGAATTAGAATATAAGTGAAAATTTTAATAGAAGTGCTGTTTAATAGTTGATATTGTATAAATTTGCGAGGTTTCTTAAGGATGTCTAATAAAAATAGGCTATATTATGGAGGATAGTTTTTTATGGAAATTTTTTACAGACGAAGCTACTATGGACGATGCTTTTATTATTGGTCTTATAGTTTTGGGAATCATAGTTATCTTAGCGATTAAGCCGGTCAAAAAGATGATTAGAAGAGCTAAGAAAAGAAGGAAAAAGAGAAAACATAGTAGACGCTAATTTTTAGTAGATAATTTGTCATACTTCATCACTATTTCGAGTCGGGATGACCTTTCAAATCAAAAAAAACTTATCTTTGCTCACTTATTTTATGAAGATGAAGAATATCCGAAATTTTTGCATTATTGCCCATATCGATCACGGAAAAAGTACGTTAGCAGACAGGTTACTCGACTTTACTCAAACAGTGTCTGAGCGTGAAAAACAAGCCCAGCTTTTGGATAATATGGATTTGGAACGTGAGCGTGGAATTACTATCAAGTCTCACGCTATCCAAATGGAATATGAATACAAAGGCGAAAAATATATTTTAAACCTTATTGACACTCCGGGTCACGTAGATTTTTCGTATGAAGTATCTCGCTCTATTGCTGCTTGTGAAGGTGCTTTATTGGTTGTAGATGCGGCTCAAAGCATTCAAGCACAAACCATATCAAACCTTTATTTGGCTTTAGAGAACGACCTAGAGATTATTCCTGTATTAAATAAAGTAGATTTGCCAAGTGCTAATCCGGAAGAGGTTAGTGATGATATCGTAGATTTATTAGGATGTACACTAGAAGATATTATTCATGCTTCTGGTAAAACCGGATTTGGAGTGGATAAAATCTTAGAAGCTGTTATCGAAAGAATTCCTGCTCCAAAAGGAAATCCGGAAGAACCTTTGCAAGCCTTGATTTTTGACTCGGTTTATAACCCTTTTCGTGGAATCGAAGTAATCTTTCGAGTGATGAATGGTTCTATTTCTAAGGGTCAAAAAATTAAGTTCATGGCTACCGGAAAAGAGTATTTTGCCGATGAAGTCGGGACTTTGAAATTAAACCAAGTGCCTAAAAATACTATCGGTACAGGAGATGTAGGTTATTTAATCTCCGGAATTAAAGAAGCAAAAGAAGTAAAAGTAGGAGACACGATTACGGATGCTAAAGAGCCAACTCAAAACATGATTGAAGGTTTTGAGAACGTAAAACCGATGGTTTTTGCCGGAATTTATCCGGTAGATACAGAAGATTATGAAGAGCTTCGTGCTTCTATGGAGAAGTTACAACTCAACGATGCCTCGTTGGTATTTACACCTGAGAGTTCGGCAGCCTTAGGATTTGGTTTCCGCTGCGGATTTTTAGGAATGCTTCACATGGAAATTGTGCAGGAAAGGCTAGAAAGAGAATTTAATATGACGGTTATCACAACCGTGCCGAACGTATCGTATTTGGCTTATACGAAGAAAAATCCGGATATTCCGATTACAGTGAATAACCCGTCTGATTTGCCCGAGCCATCAAAACTCGATAGGGTAGAAGAGCCGTATATCAAAGCAACCATCATTACTAAAGCTGATTTTGTGGGTAACATCATGAGCCTTTGTATCGATAAAAGAGGTATCATCACGAATCAGACTTATTTGACTCCTGAGAGGGTAGAGTTAACCTTTGATATGCCTTTGGCGGAGATTGTATTTGATTTTTATGACCGATTAAAAACGGTTTCGAAAGGATACGCTTCGTTCGATTATCATCCTATTGGAATGAGAGTTTCAAAACTAGTTCGTTTGGATGTACTGTTAAACGGACAAAATGTGGATGCTCTTTCGGCTCTTATTCACGAAGACAATGCCTATAATATTGGTAAAAAAATGTGCGAAAAGCTTCGTGAGCTTATTCCTAGACAACAATTTGATATCCCAATTCAGGCTGCTATCGGAGCTAAGATTATTGCTCGAGAAACGATTAAAGCCCTACGTAAAGACGTTACCGCAAAATGTTATGGAGGAGATATTTCCAGAAAACGTAAACTACTCGAAAAGCAAAAAGCAGGTAAGAAACGTATGAGACAAGTAGGAAATGTCGAAATTCCGCAATCTGCTTTTATGGCAGTTCTGAAGTTGAATGACTAAATAAAAAAGTGCCGATT
>CAYZBA010000185.1:0-2699 GCA_964476555.1 uncultured Flavobacterium sp. | reverse complement strand
GTTCTAAAAAAGGTTCAAGTGCTGTTCCGGGTTATTCAGGAACGGTTTTCGAACCTATTGATGAGTTTAAAGGTGATGTAGCGAGGATCTATTTTTATTTTGCGACACGTTATCAAAACCAAATTGCATCATGGAATTATGCAATGTTCAACGGAACTTCGACTCAAGTTTTTACTAATGGCTTTTTGGATATTTTGTTGCAATGGCATGAAAATGATCCGGTGAGTGAGATGGAAATCGCTAGAAACAACCGTGTATATCAATTCCAAGGAAATAGAAATCCGTTTGTGGATAATCCGCAATTTGTACACGAGATTTGGGGTTACTCTTCGACGTATTCGAGAGACGGTTTTGAGGCTGTTTCGGTTTCTGTTTATCCAAATCCGGCAAGCGAAAAAATCAATATTGAAACCGATAAAGAAGTTCAAGAGATAACACTTATTAACCTTAATGGGCAAATCATTCAACAAGTGAAAAAACCGGTACCTCAAGGTAATGTGTACAGTTTAGACAACCTTTCTCAAGGATTTTATTTGCTGAAGGTAGGAGTAGACAACAAAAAGATCACTAAAAAGATAATTGTCAATTAATATTGCAAACCTTATAAAACTAAAGCAGCCCATCATATGGCTGCTTTTTTATTTGGAGAACCTTAGTCAATAAATCGTACTGAGATTGAGCTTTGGTATTCAATGCCAAGTAAGGAAGAGGCGGTTCCGCTTTTGGAACTTCCTCTATAGATAGCGATTTCTAAAAAGCCCGAAGCGTTAAAAAGAGCCATTTTTTCTCCTGTGGTAGCATTCTTCTCTAGGCCAAAACTACTGTAAGAAGGGTATATTTTGCGAATTGTATAGTTTCGGAATAATATTTCGAAGTCCCTGCCGTTTCTAATTTGTTCAAAAAGTTCTTTCGAAATATTGCTGATAGCATTTCCGTAATGGTCTATATAAATAATATTTCCTGTAATTCTTCTGTTGTCTTCTGATACGATAGCATTAAGTCTTTGTACTTGTTTAAGAGTTGTAATTGTTTCGCCAAGTTCCCAAATAGGTAATCCTTGAGCAATTTTAGCGGCTATGTTGACAAAAAATCTGCTGCTGTCTGTACCTTCTTCATAAGGAAGAGATAAGATAAGCTCTGGTTTTTCGTCATAAGTCACTAGACTTAGAATTCCGTTATCAGTAGATAGGAAATATTGGTTTTTCCAGAATACCAAAATAGGTTTATTTTCTGGGCTTATTTCTGCATCAACCAAGATGATATGAATGGTTTTTTCCGGAAAATAGTTGTAAGAAGCATTAGCGATATAGGCCGCTTGATGTGTTACGAAAGGGTCAACCCAATGCGTGATGTCTACGATTTTTGCATCAGGTAGTCGGGAATATAATAATCCTTTCAAAGCCCCCACGTAATGGTCTTTGAGTCCAAAATCGGTAAGAAGCGTGATTATCATTCCAGAGGTAAGTTTTGAGCAAAAGTATAAATTTTAGTTTACTTTTGTCCTATATGAATTCTCAAACTTTTTCCATACAGCAGCTCATTCAGAAAGCAGAGAGTTTTTGTGCTTATCAAGAGCGATGTCACAAAGATGTGACCCAAAAACTTTATGAACTTGGAGCCTCTGCCCAAGAAATAGATGAAGTCATATCTCACCTAATTCAGCACAACTTTCTGAACGAAGAGCGTTTTGCCAGAAGTTTTGCTCGAGGCAAACACAGAATCAAAAAATACGGAAAAGTACGGATTATCAATGAACTAAAGTTTCGGAATATCTCTAAATACAACATCGAAAAGGCACTACAAGAGATTTCGGAACAAGAGTATGAAGCTACTTTTAGAGAGCTTGCTGAACAGGCTTGGCATTCGATTACCGAAAAAAATAAACTGAAAAAGAAAAAGAAATTTTGTGACTTTTTGCTCAGAAAAGGTTATGAAAGTCACTGGGTATATGAGGCTTGGGAGAGATTTTCTAAAGATTGAAGAGTTTTTACTGTTTCTAAATTAAGAAAAAAATAATTTGTAGCTGTAACATTTTGTTAACCACAACGTCATATCCATATGAAATGTATATGAAATCAGGTTTTCCTTATATTATTTTCAAAAAGTACAACTATGATAGAAATTAAAGATCTTCACAAATCCTACCAAATGGGAAAAAATTCTCTGCACGTTCTTAAAGGAATTAACTTTAATGTAAAAGAAGGAGAACTGGTTTCTATTATGGGTGCTTCGGGTTCCGGGAAATCAACTTTATTGAACATTATCGGGATATTAGACGAGGCGGATTCGGGGAGTTATATATTAGACGGAGTTCCTATCAAAAACCTTAACGAAACCATTGCATCGCAATACCGAAATAAATTTTTAGGTTTCGTTTTTCAATCATTTAACCTTATTAACTACAAATCGGCTATAGAAAATGTAGCGCTTCCGCTATATTATCAAGGGATGGGACGTAAGGAAAGAATGGAACGCTCGATGCATTACCTTCAAAAAGTAGGATTAGCAGATTGGGCAAAACACCTTCCGAATGAGCTTTCCGGAGGGCAAAAACAAAGGGTAGCTATCGCCAGAGCTTTAGCTTCGAACCCTAAAGTTTTGTTGGCCGATGAGCCTACAGGAGCTTTGGATTCTAAAACTTCATATGAAGTAATGGAACTTATTCAGCAAATTAATGATGAAGGCAAAACGGTGTTAAT
>CAYZBA010000184.1:0-2727 GCA_964476555.1 uncultured Flavobacterium sp. | reverse complement strand
CTCCGCCAATTCGGCATCTGAGTATCTCACTTTTTCTTCTGTCATAATCCCTTTTATTTAGAAATTAATACTATCGATCTAAATCCGTCAAACTCTATTTCTTCTCCTCCTTCTACAGTGTCGAGAATTTGGAGTTCTTTTGTCAATGTTTCTGTTTGAATATATTCCAGATTTGCTTGAATAGCCTCGGCTATTTCGGCTTCGGTTTGAATTTCAACCTTAATCTTATCAGTCACTTCGAAACCGGAATCCTTACGGATGTTTTGAATACGGTTTACCAGCTCTCGGGCAATACCTTCTTTTTTCAATTCCTCAGTAATTGTAATATCAAGAGCTACCGTAATTCCGTTATCTGATGCAACCAACCAACCCGGAATATCCTGCGAAGTAATCTCTACTTCTTGGCTTGACAAGATAATACTATTTTCTGATATTTCTAAAGAAATTTGACCTTTTTTCTCTAATTCGTTGATTTGTTCTTGAGTAAACGCTTGAATTGCTTTGGAAATCAACCCCATGTCTTTTCCGAAACGAGGTCCTAAAGCTTTAAAATTTGGTTTAATCTGCTTTACAAGTACTCCCGAAGCATCATCTAAAAGCTCTATTTCTTTAACGTTTACCTCTGCTTTAATCAAATCGGCAACCATCTGGATGTCTTGCTTTTGACTTTCGTCTAATACAGGAATCATCACTTTTTGTAGGGGTTGGCGAACCTTGATCATTTCTTTTTTACGAAGCGACAATACAAGTGAAGAGATCGTTTGAGCGTTTTGCATTCTTCTCTCTAAGGCTTTGTCAATCGCAGCTTCGTTAGATTGAGGAAACTCCGTTAAATGTACACTCTCAAAACCTTCTTTTGAAGTGGCTTTATTGAGGTCTGTATACAATCTTTCCGCATAGAATGGAGCAATTGGCGCCATTAATTTAGCAACAGTTTCCAAACAAGTGTAAAGCGTTTGATAAGCCGAAATCTTATCTGTTGAATATTCTCCTTTCCAGAAACGTCTTCTACATAATCTCACATACCAGTTGCTTAAATTCTCTTGTACGAAGTCAGAAATAGCTCTAGCTGCTTTGGTCGGCTCATAATCGTTGTATGATTCATCTACGAATTTTATCAAAGTATTGAGCTCTGATAAAATCCAACGGTCGATTTCCGGTCTTTGAGCTAGTGGTACTTCGCTTTCAGCATAAGTGAATCCGTCGATGTTGGCATATAGAGCAAAGAATGAGTAAGTATTATATAGGGTGCCGAAGAATTTTCTGCGAACTTCAGCTACTCCTTCTAAGTCAAACTTCAGGTTATCCCAAGGATTTGCATTCGAAATCATATACCAACGAGTGGCATCCGGACCATATTCAGCCAAAGTTGTGAATGGGTCAACAGCGTTGCCCAAACGTTTCGACATTTTTTGTCCGTTTTTGTCTAACACCAATCCGTTAGACACTACATTTTTGTAGGCTACACTATCAAAAACCAAGGTTCCGATAGCGTGAAGCGTATAGAACCATCCACGAGTTTGGTCAACTCCTTCTGCGATGAAATCGGCAGGGTAAGACTTGTTGTTGTCGATGAGTTCTTTGTTCTCGAACGGGTAATGCCATTGCGCATACGGCATAGCTCCCGAATCAAACCAAACATCAATCAAATCCGCTTCGCGGTACATTGGTTTTCCGGATGGAGAAATCAAAATGATTTTATCCACTACATTTTTGTGTAAGTCAATAAGGTCGTAGTTTTCTTTAGAGAAATCACCAACTTTAAAGTTTTGGAACGGATTTTCGCTCATCAAACCTTTTTCAACCGATTTGTTGATTTCGGCTACTAATTCTTCTACCGAACCAATGCAAATTTCTTCGGTTTTGTCCTCAGTTCTCCAAATCGGAAGTGGAATTCCCCAATATCTTGAACGAGACAAGTTCCAATCATTCGCATTTTTAAGCCAATTTCCGAAACGACCTTCTCCGGTTGCCTTTGGCTTCCAGTTGATGGTTTCGTTTAGCTCAAACATACGGTCTTTTACTTCCGTTACCTTGATAAACCAAGAATCTAACGGATAGTACAAAATCGGTTTATCGGTTCTCCAACAGTGAGGGTAACTGTGAACGTATTTTTCAACCTTAAAGGCTTTGTTTTCTTCTTTTAAGCGAATAGCAATTTCTACATCCACAGATTTTTCAGGAGCTTCACCTTCGTTGTAATATTCGTTTTTAACGTATTTTCCTGATAAGTCTCCTAGTCCGTCAATGAATTTTCCTTGTAGGTTTACAAGTGGAACAGGATTTCCGTCTTTGTCTAAAACAAGCATCGGAGGCACTTCTGGAGTTGCTTCTTTCGCTGCTTTAGCATCGTCTGCACCAAAAGTCGGAGCCGTATGTACGATTCCGGTACCGTCTTCGGTTGTTACGAAGTCCCCCGAAATTACTCGGAAAGCATTTTCAGGATTTTGATACGGAAGTGCAACCGGAATGAGCTGTTCGTATTTGATTCCCACCAAATCTTTTCCTTTTGCTTCGGCTAAGATTTGGTAAGGGATTTTTTTGTCTTCTGATTTATAGTTTGCAAAATCGTCTTCAGATTCCGCTGCAAAGTATTTTCCTCCGAATACTTTTCCAACCAAGTTTTTAGCCAAAACAACGTGAATTGGCTCAAAAGTATATTGGTTAAATGATTTTACTAAAACATAATCAATATTTGGCCCTACGGTTAAAGCGGTGTTACTTGGC
>CAYZBA010000183.1:0-2749 GCA_964476555.1 uncultured Flavobacterium sp. | reverse complement strand
CCTTTATTAGGACAAGAAATTTTCCCGAGACCTCAACAAGAACAATTGCCAATTTGGGTAGCTGTGGGTGGCACACCGGCTTCTGTAATTAGAGCCGGAAAGTTGGGGCTTCCTGTAATGTTTGCCATTATTGGGGGAGATTGGAGGAACTTTAAACCGCTATTCGAATACTACAAACAAGCTTATTTAGACAACGGTCACGACCCTGAAAAATTCCAGGTGGGTGTTCACATGCACAGCTTCTTCGGAGAAGATGGCGACAAGGTAGCCGATAGTTATTATCCGGTCTATTCCGCTCAAATGGACCGTATCGGAAGAAGTCGAAACTGGCCTCCTTATCACCGACCTAATTTTGATTTCGGAAGAACGCCAAGCGGGCACTTAATCGTAGGCGGAGTAGAAGAATCTGCTCAGAAAATTGCGACTATTATCAAAGAATTAGGCCTGACACGATTTTCAGCTCACATGGATGTGGGTAGCCCTGCACACACAGATATGATGAATTCTATAAAAATATACGGAGAGCAAATTATTCCGAGAGTGAAAGAATTATTGAAATTATAAAAGATGAACGACCTAGGCGATTACAGAAAATCATACGAAAAGAGTGAACTTCTGGAGCATCAAATTCCGGAAGACCCAATTAATTTATTTAACCGTTGGTTTCACGAAGTAGAAGATTTTGGCGGAGTTGACGAAGTCAATGCCATGACGGTTTCTACTATTGGGCTTGACGGTTTCCCGAAAGCTCGAGTGGTCTTGCTGAAAAAGTTCTATGAAGAAGGTTTTATTTTTTATACGAATTACAATTCCGAAAAAGGAAAAGCTATTTTAAATAACCCTAATATCTGTCTTTCGTTCTTTTGGCATTCGATGGAAAGGCAAGTCATTATCAAAGGAAAAGCAGAAAAAACTCCTGAAAACATCTCGGATAACTACTTTGCTTCACGACCTGACGGAAGCAAGTTGGGAGCCATTGTTTCTCCTCAAAGTCAAGTAATTCCGTCAAGAGATTATTTGTCTGAAAAGCTAAAAGAATTAGAAAAACAATTCGAAGGAAAAGAAATTCCACGACCAGAGAATTGGGGTGGTTTTTTAGTTCGCCCCGTGAGTGTAGAGTTTTGGCAAGGTCGCCCGAATCGCTTACATGACAGAATTCGCTACACCCTTCAAGATGATTATTCATGGAAAATCGAGCGCCTGGCTCCTTAATTTTTAGTTTCGGCTTTTAGCTCGTACCTTTGTGGAAACTTACCACAATTCTTACTCAACCATCCATGAATTTCTATACGATTCTAAAAAATAACTTTCCTTTTGAGCCTACTCAAAAGCAGGATATCTTTTTTAGCCAGATTTCGGAATTTGTGAGTAATTCGAGCAGATATGACGTTTTTATTTTAAAAGGGTATGCCGGTACGGGTAAGACAACCATTATTTCGACTGTTGTCAATCACTTAGGTAAGATTGGGAAAAAATCGGTTCTATTGGCTCCAACAGGTCGAGCGGCTAAAGTGATTTCGAATTATTCGGGTAAAACTGCTTTTACGATTCACAAAAAAATTTACTTCCCGAACATAAAATCCGGAAACGTAAAATTCACCCTTCAACCCAACAAACACAAAGACACGATTTTTTTCGTAGATGAAGCTTCGATGATTTCGAATGCCCCGACAGAAAACGGCATGTACGAAAACAGTTCGTTATTTGATGATTTGCTTTCGTATGTGTATTCAGGCGTGAACTGTAAACTTATTTTGATTGGAGATACGGCTCAGTTGCCTCCTGTCAACTTGGATATGAGTCCTGCTCTTGAAGAAGATAATACGTCTTTTTTTGGCTTAGATATTGGTCATATCGAGCTGGACGAAGTCATGCGGCAAGAAGAAGGCTCCGGAATACTACACAACGCCACTCAAATCAGAGAGCTTTTAAAAGACGATTACCTAGTCGACTTTCATTTTGACTTAAACGGCTTCAAAGATATCGTTAGACTCTCTGATGGATACGACATTCAGGATGCCATTTTTGATGCTTATGAGAGAAACGGAGTTGAGGAAACTTCATTTATCGTTCGGTCCAACAAAAGAGCTAACCAATACAACCAACAAATTCGAAAAGCGATTTTAGGCCGAGAAAGCGAACTTGCTGTTGGGGATTTGATGATGGTCGTAAAGAACAATTATTTTTGGCTAAAGCCCACTGACGAAGCCGGATTTATAGCCAACGGAGACATCGTCGAAGTGTTGGAAATCTTTAAAATTCAAGAACTTTACGGCTTTCAATTTGCTAAAGTTAAGGTTCGAATGATTGATTATCCCAATCAAAAACCTTTTGAAACGATTTTGCTTCTTGACACCATTAACAGCGAATCTCCTTCTCTAACCTACGAAGAGCAAAATCGATTATTCCAAGAAGTAATGGCCGATTACGAAGACGAAAGAGCAAGCTACAAGAAATACAAAAAAGTAAAAGAAAACGAATATTTCAATGCTCTTCAAGTGAAGTTTTCGTATGCTGTAACCTGTCACAAGGCTCAAGGCGGTCAGTGGAATACGGTTTTTATTGAAAGGCCTTACCTCCCAAACGGTCAAGACCGGGATTACCTCAGATGGCTCTATACGGCAATTACCCGAGCTAAAGAAAAGGTCTATCTACTAGGCTTTAAAGACGAGGATTTTGATTCGTTTTGACTAAAAAAGTAATCATTTTAGATGTTTTTTTTTTGCAAAAGTGTTGCATGGTATTTTCT
>CAYZBA010000182.1:0-2751 GCA_964476555.1 uncultured Flavobacterium sp. | reverse complement strand
CCGGTGAAGGGACTTTCATTTCTAAAATCATCTTTAGTAATTTTATGTTGTTCTTCCTCTATTTCTAAAAAGTACCAAAAGGTACAAAAATTTTATTTACTCTGATATAATTCTTTGTCAAATACCATAGCAATGGCAGACTGATGGCGTTTTTTGGCTCTCGTACTGCTGCCGGCTGCCGGTGCTGCATACGGTTTTGGTGAAGCTACTCTGAATTTCACCAAATCAAAATTCATCAGCATATACCCGTAGGCTCCCATATTTCTTGGTTCTTCTTGTGCCCAAACATAGTCATCTACGTTAGGGTAAGAAGCAATAACAGCTTTTAGTTGCTCCACAGGCAACGGATATAATTGTTCGATACGTACGAAAGCTACATCTTCGCGACCTAAGTTTTCTCTTTCGGCTAATAAGTCATAATAGAATTTACCGGTACAGAATACCAACGTTTTGATTTTGCTTTTATCTACGTTATCGTCAATGACCTCTTGGAAGGTTCCGTTGATTAGTTCTTCTTTTGAAGACACACAAAGCGGATGTCTTAGCAAACTCTTCGGAGTGAAAACGATAAGTGGTTTTCTGTAAGTTAGATGCATCTGTCTTCTCAATAGGTGGAAGAAGTTAGCCGGCGTCGTACAGTCTGCTACAAACATATTGTTGTTCGCACAAAGTTGTAGGTAACGCTCCATTCTGGCAGACGAGTGTTCTGCTCCTTGACCTTCATATCCGTGAGGAAGCAACATTACTATTCCGTTTTGGGTATTCCATTTATCCTCGGCTGCTGAGATGTATTGGTCGATCATAATTTGCGCTCCGTTTGAGAAATCTCCGAATTGAGCTTCCCAAATTGTAAGTGTTTTCGGACTTGCTAAAGCATATCCGTAATCAAAACCGAGCACTCCATATTCTGAAAGGAAAGAGTTGAAAATATTAAACTGCCCTTTAGCTTCTTTCAGGTTTTTAAGCAAGATTACTTCTTCTTCAGAATCTTCTACTTTGATTACAGCATGTCTGTGAGAGAACGTTCCTCTCTCTACATCTTGACCTGAAATACGAACCGAATAACCTTCTGTAAGGAGTGAACCATAGGCCAATAATTCTCCCATAGCCCAATCCAATTTATCGGTTTGAAAATACATCTCGTTTCTGTCTTTAATCAAACGAGTGATTTTGTTAATGAATTTCTTATCTGAAGGGAGATTAGTAATCTGTTCGGCAATAGAATCCAAGGTGGCTTTATCAAAAGTAGTATCTACTTTAGCAAAGACATCTCCATCTTTGAGTTGCTTAAAGCCTTGCCATTCGTTTTGCATAAACGGAGTAATAACCGTCAATTCTCTTTTACGAGATTCGGTTAAGTTCTCCTCTAATATATCTTTATATTCTTTTTCAATCTTAGCTACATAATCTGCCGTTACGACATTTTCTGCAATCAATTTTTCTGCATAGATGTCTCTCGGGTTTTTATGTTTTGCAATGACTTTATACAGAATAGGTTGTGTAAAACGAGGCTCATCACCTTCGTTGTGGCCATATTTTCTATATCCTAACAAGTCGATGAATACATCTCTTTTGTATCTCATTCGGAAGTCCAAAGCAAACATCATAGCGTGAACTACTGCCTCTACATCGTCCGCATTCACATGCAATACAGGCGAAAGAGTCACTTTGGCAATATCCGTACAATACGTCGAAGAACGAGCATCCAAATAATTTGTCGTAAATCCAACTTGATTGTTGATTACAATATGGATAGTTCCTTGAGTCTTGTATCCGTCAAGTTGAGCCATTTGCACAATCTCGTATACTATTCCCTGTCCGGCTATCGCAGCATCTCCGTGAACTGCAATTGGAAGCACTTTTGAAGGGTCTTCTGAGAAATACTTGTCTTGTTTTGCCCTAGCGATTCCTTCAATCACTGCACCCACGGTTTCAAGGTGAGACGGGTTCGGAGCCAAGTTCAAATTTATTTTTTTACCGCTTTTGGTTACTCTATCAGAAGTAAGACCTAAGTGGTATTTTACGTCTCCATCAAAATATTGGGTGTCGTCGTAATCTTTTCCGTCAAATTCAGAAAAAATGTCTTTTGTACTTTTTCCGAAGATATTCGCCAAAACATTCAAACGACCTCTGTGAGCCATTCCCATTACGAACTGCTCTACTCCTTTTTCGGCTGCATTTTCGATTAAGGCATCCAAAGCAGGAATCAACGATTCTCCTCCTTCCAAAGAAAAACGTTTTTGACCTACGTATTTTGTATGTAAGAAGTTCTCAAACGAAACAGCTTCGTTAAGTTTTAATAAGATTTTTTTCTTTTCTTCTACGGTAAAAGTAGGCGTATTTGCATTTTTAGAAATCCATCCTTGAATCCACTTACGAACTTCCGGATCTCTGATATACATATATTCCAAACCGATGCTTTGGCAATATACTCTATCTAGTTTAAAAATAATGTTAGCCAAAGTGGTTGGCTCTAAACCAATTTGTCTGGCAGCATCAAAAACCGTATTCATGTCTGCCTCTGACAAGCCGAACTGCTGAATGTTCAGATCAGGAGAATAGACCCTTCTGTCTCGAACCGGATTTGTTTTAGTGAATAAGTGTCCGCGAGTTCTGTAGGCTTCAATCAGGTTAAGTACACCAAA
This sequence comes from uncultured Flavobacterium sp., assembly GCA_964476555.1. Classification (GTDB taxonomy): domain Bacteria; phylum Bacteroidota; class Bacteroidia; order Flavobacteriales; family Flavobacteriaceae; genus Flavobacterium. The sequence continues at coordinate 106 of CAYZBA010000182.1, read as the reverse complement.
TTCTTTTTGAATTTTGTCCGGAACTTGCCCGTTGGCCATTTGTGCATTGGTATATTGTGCAAACTCGTTAGCAAAGTCTTCTCCGTAAGATGAAGTTCCAAAATCA
>CAYZBA010000181.1:0-2764 GCA_964476555.1 uncultured Flavobacterium sp. | reverse complement strand
GTTAAAAATAAGATTTTATTCTTAACTTGGACTGGAAGCTAAATTAGTATATCCAGTTTATGCTTTCAAAAATAAAAGAAACACAGAAAAAGCATAATTCTGTTTTTCATGTAATTACTATGTATTGATTGGCTTTGTTTGTTTTTAAAGATAGTTTTCTAGTAATTACGATGAGCTAAAAGGCGAAAAATCCCTCTTAATTAATTTTAAGAGGGATTTTTATATTTTATCTAATCAGACTTATTTTATCTCCAATTCCCGATTGCCATTTTCCAACACTTGGATTTCGATTCGGGTATGTTTATCAGGAATCAAATTCGGTATTTTTTCAGACCATTCCAAAAAGCAATAATTTCCGGAATACAGATAATCTTCTACTCCAAAATCCAAAGCTTCCTCTTCTGATTTTAGGCGGTAAAAGTCAAAATGATAAACAACTTCGCCTTTTGCAGTATGGTATTCGTTAACCAAAGAAAAAGTAGGGCTACTGATGTTGTCTTCTACTTTAAGCACTTTGCACAACTCTTTGATTAGTGTTGTTTTTCCGGTTCCCATTTCGGCTTCAAACAAAATAACTTTTTCAAGATTTTGTTCTAGGATTTGATGAGCAACCTTATTGATTTCTGCTAAAGAAAATTCAATTTTCATGAGATGAAGTTCAAAAGACAAAGATACAAAGGTTCAGTGATATTTCTCTGAGCCTTTGCTCATTCAATACTATTTTGGATTAAATACCAAAAACGGCACAATCATCTCCTCGAGAGAGATTCCTCCATGTTGGTAGGTGTTTTTATAGTAGTTTACGTAATGATTAAAGTTGTTCTGATAAGCTAGGAAGTAGTCGTTTTTAGCAAAAATATACGAACTTGTCATATTGATGGCCGGAAGTTGAATTTTGTGCGGGTCTTTTACCGCATACACATCTTTTTCTTCATACGTGAGACTTCTTCCTGTTTTGTATCTCAAATTCAAACTAGTATTTCTATCCCCAATCACTTTACTCGGATTTTTCACATTGATAGTTCCGTGGTCGGTAGTGATGATGAGTTTCATCTTCATCTGTTGTGCTTGTTGAATCATTTCAAGCAAAGGCGAATTCTTAAACCAGCTCAACGTTAGAGAACGATATGATTTATCGTTAGATGCCAGTTCTTTTACTACTTCCATTTCGGTTTTGGCATGCGAAAGCATATCCACGAAGTTGTATACCACTGTGGTAAGATCATTATTCTTAACCGATTTGAAGTTGTCTGCTAGCTTTTTACCGTCTTTAAAACTAGTGATTTTGTAATATTCTTGTTTAATATTCAACCCTAAACGTTTTAGATGCTCCATAAGAAATTCCGCTTCATAGAGGTTTTTCCCTCCGTCTTCTACATCGTTTTTCCAGTATTGCGGATATCTTTTTTCCATTTCCAAAGGCATCAGACCTGAGAAGATAGCATTTCGAGCATACTGAGTAGCTGTTGGGAGTATCGAAAAATAGGGCACTTCTTTCTCTAATTTGTAATGGTTGTTGATAACACCTTCAAACGCCTTCCATTGATCATAGCGAAGGTTATCAATCACTACAAAAAAGATAGGTTGCTCTTTTTTTACCAAAAGCGGAACAACCATTTCTCTGAATAAGTTGTGAGAAAGCAACGGTTTGTCCGCATCTTTTCCGAACCAACTCTCATAATTTTTCTCGATAAACTTCCCGAACTGAACGTTAGCTTCAACCTTTTGAGTTTCGAGGATTTCGTTCATGGCAGAATTGTCTGTATTTTCAAGTTCCAATTCCCAGAAAATAAGGCGTTTATAGATATCAATCCAATCTTCGTACGAACGAACCATTGCTAAATCCATAGAAATCTTGCGAAACTCTTTTTGGTAATCCAACGTTGTTTTTTCAGACACCAAACGAGAGTGGTCTAAGTTCTTTTTAAGGCTCAACAGAATCTGATTCGGATTCACAGGTTTTATCAAATAATCTGAAATTTTTGACCCTATGGCCTCTTCCATGATATATTCTTCTTCGCTTTTGGTAATCATAATTATAGGCACAGTCGACTTCTGTTCTTTCATTTCCGAAAGCACCTCAAGGCCGGATAATCCTGGCATATTTTCATCCAAAAAAACAATATCGAAATTTTCTTGACTAAACAAATCTAGAGCATCCTGACCATTATTGGCTGTAGTGACAGAGTAGTTTTTCTTTTCTAAAAAGAGGATATGAGGCTTCAAAAGCTCAATTTCGTCATCAACCCAAAGTATTTTTATGTTGCTCATAGTGTTAATTGATTTTTATGCAAATTAAAAATTTAAAACGAAAGTGCTCTTAACATTATTGTAAAGTTTAAATATTTGATTTCTCAAAACATCAAATTATGCATTAATCCCTGAAAACACTAGGAAATTCGTCTTACAAAATGATTGCTTTTGTGTAAAATATTTTTAGTTTTTTCAATATCTATAAATCAGTTCAGAAAAAAATATCAAAAAATATAACATTCAACTTCAATTTGTATTAGAATAAAGATTACATTTGTCTCCAATATTAATTTTTATTTCATTACACAATGCCAACAGGAACAGTAAAATTCTTTAACGAATCTAAAGGTTATGGATTTGTTACAGACGACGAAACCGGAAAAGACATCTTTGTTCACGTTACCGGAATTAAATCACAATCACTTAACGAAGGTGATAAAGTAAGCTACCAAGAAGAAGAAGGAAGAAAAGGGAAAGTAGCAGCTCAGGTTGAAGTTATCGAAGGTTAATA
>CAYZBA010000180.1:0-2781 GCA_964476555.1 uncultured Flavobacterium sp. | reverse complement strand
TTAACCTATTTTTACCGAAGTCATATTAAGCGAACCTCCTACCATTTTATCGTTGAAAAATGAAATATCATCATCCTTGTCTTGCAATGCCAATGAATAAATAAGCGGGTAATAATGATCCGGAGTCGGTATCGCTAATTTCGCTTTCTCTCCTAAACTTTGATAGTTGATGAGAGACAGGTGATCTTTCTTGGAAATCTTTGTTTTAAATGTCTCATTCATTTCCACAGCCCAATCAAACCCAAAGTTCGGTGTATTCATATTGCGCCAATCAATCATTCTCAGGTTGTGTACCATATTTCCGCTACCAATAATAAGCACTCCTTTTTTTCGTAAAGCAGACAGTTGCTTGGCTAAATCATAGTGATATTGAGCCGGCTTATAATAGTCGATACTCAGTTGCAAAACCGGAATATCAGCATCCGGATACATGTGCCGAACAATGGTCCAAGTTCCGTGATCTAAACCCCAGTCATGGTCAAGACCTACGTTAGTCGAAGTAATAAGTTTCGCCGTTTCTTTAGCCAAAATCGGATTTCCTTTAGCCGGATACTGCACTTCGAAAAGCTCCTGAGGAAAACCTCCAAAATCGTGAATCGTTTTCGGATTTTCCATAGCAGTTACGTGGGTTCCGTGAGTTAACCAATGCGCCGATACAACCAATACTGCCTCAGGCCGGGGAATCTCTCTTCCAAATTTAGCCCAACTACGTGAAAATTCATTGTCTTCGATCCCATTCATGGGTGAGCCGTGCCCTATAAATAACACCGGCATCTTGGTGCTTTGCCCTTTCAGAGTCTGGCTCCAACTATATAGTGGTTGTAATGATGTCATAGCTAATCCTCCTAGTCCAAGTTTGATAAATGTTTTCCTGTCCATCACATTTTAAACATTTGTACATACAAATATAGTAAAAAAATAACGAATCCGAAAAATTACAAAAAATAAAATCTTACTTTTGCACCCTTAAAAATTTAATAATCAGATGACACAAATCAGAAACATTGCAATTATTGCCCACGTTGACCACGGAAAAACCACTTTGGTTGACAAAATTATGCATCACTGTCAGCTCTTCAGAGCCACAGAAAATACCGGAGACTTAATTTTGGATAATAACGATTTGGAACGTGAAAGAGGAATAACCATTGTTTCTAAAAACGTATCCGTTAATTATAAAGGTACAAAAATCAACATTATCGATACTCCCGGACACGCCGATTTTGGCGGGGAAGTAGAAAGGGTTTTGAATATGGCAGACGGAGTTTTACTCCTCGTGGATGCTTTCGAAGGGCCAATGCCGCAAACTCGATTTGTGTTACAAAAAGCCATTAGCTTAGGACTAAAACCATGCGTGGTAATCAATAAAGTTGACAAAGAAAACTGTACACCTGAAGAAGTTCACGAAAAAGTTTTCGATTTGATGTTCGAATTGGGCGCAGAGGAATGGCAATTAGACTTCCCTACCGTTTACGGTTCCGCAAAACAAAACTGGATGTCAACCGATTGGAAAAACCAAACAGATAATATTGAACCTCTTCTAGACATGGTTTTAGAACACATTCCGGCTCCAAAAGTATCAGAAGGAACCGTTCAAATGCTTATTACTTCTCTTGATTACTCCTCATTTACAGGGCGTATAGCTATTGGTCGCCTACAAAGAGGTACTTTGAAAGAAGGAATGAATATCTCTTTAGTAAAACGTGACGGCAAAATCATCAAATCAAAAATCAAAGAACTACACACTTTCGAAGGAATCGGTAGAAGAAAAGTAGAAGAAGTCCATGCCGGTGATATTTGTGCCCTAGTGGGCCTCGACGGATTCGAAATCGGAGATTCTGTAGCAGACTTCGAAAACCCTGAGGCTTTGCCAACTATCGCTATCGATGAACCGACAATGAGTATGCTATTTACTATCAACGACTCCCCTTTCTTCGGTAAAGAAGGTAAATATGTAACTTCTCGTCACATCAAAGAACGCTTGTTCAAAGAACTTGAGAAAAACTTGGCTCTTCGTGTAGAAGAAACTGCAAGTGCAGATAAATTCATCGTTTACGGACGCGGAGTCCTTCACTTATCAGTTCTCATCGAAACGATGAGAAGAGAAGGATACGAACTTCAAATCGGTCAACCACAAGTTATCATCAAAGAAATTGACGGTGTAAAATGCGAGCCGGTTGAGGAACTTACTATCGACTTACCGGAACACCTGTCCGGTAAAGCCGTCGAATTCGTAACCCTGAGAAAAGGAGAAATGCTGTCAATGACTCCAAAAGGAGACCGTATGGTGATCGAGTTCATCATCCCTTCTAGAGGTATTATCGGCCTTCGTAACCAAATCCTTACAGCTACTGCCGGTGAAGCAATTATGGCACACCGCTTCTTGGAATACCAACCATACAAAGGAGAAATTCCGGGACGTATAAACGGTTCGTTAATCTCTATGGAAAACGGTAAAGCTATTCCTTACTCACTAGATAAACTTCAAGATAGAGGTAAATTCTTCATCGACCCTAACGAGGATGTGTATGAAGGACAAGTAATCGGCGAAAATACAAAAAGTGATGATATGGTGGTAAACGTTACAAAAACAAAAAAATTAACTAACATCCGTTCTGCAGGAGCCGACGACAAAATGAGAATAGCCCCGGCTATTAAATTCTCTTTAGAAGAAGCTCTCGAGTACATTCAAAAAGACGAATACGTAGAGGTAACTCCAAAATCACTCCGTTTACGTAAAATCTACTTGAACGAAAACGACAGAAAACGTTACAAAATAGA
>CAYZBA010000179.1:0-2795 GCA_964476555.1 uncultured Flavobacterium sp. | reverse complement strand
CTTCTGCTCTTCTGATAAGGTAAGGCATCACATCTCTAACAGGCCCAAAAGGAAGATATTTTGCTACGTTATATCCCTGATTGGCTAAGTTAAAACTTATGTTGTCACTCATTCCATAAAGCTGACCAAACCAAACTCTTCTGTCGTTTACAGCTAAACCTTTTTCTTTCACTAAGTTCATTAACCTAAGTGAACTTTCTTCATTGTGAGTTCCGGCAAAGATTCCCATTTCTTCAATGTGTTCCATCATATAAGCGATAGCGTTGTTGTAATTGATATCTGTAGCTTCTTTGCTCTCACAAATTGGGTTTTTATACCCTTTTTCTTTCGCTCTGGCAGCTTCAACTTCCATATAAGCTCCTCTCACAACCTTCATCCCTATATGGAAACCTTTTTCTTTGGCTCTTTGATGAAGTTTTTTCAAATAATCTAATCTATCCCAACGATACATCTGAAGTGTGCCAAAAACAATCGCTTTATCTTTGTTGTAACGACTCATCATCTCTTCAATCAAATCGTCGGCCGCGTCTTGCATCCAAGAATGCTCAGCATCGATCAAGATGATAATATCGTTTTCATACGAAGTTCTACAAACCAAGTCATAACGTTCAACTACTCTCTCCCACTCTTTTTGCTCGGCTTCCGTTAGGGGCTTCCCTTCACCTATCTTTTCATATAATTCAAAACGTCCAAAACCCGTAGGTTTGAAAACCACAATCGGAATTCCCGGATTTTGTTTGGCATATTCAATAGTTTTTAACGTCACCTGAACTGCTTTATCAAATTCTTGTTCGTCTTTTTTCCCTTCAACCGAATAGTCCAAAACAGACGAAACTCCTTTGGCGTACATTTTATTGACAACCGTCAAGCACTCTTCTTCGGTTTCACCGCCACAAAAATGATCAAAAACGGTTTTTCTGATGATTCCTTTTACCGGAAGACGAAGATTTAAAGCAAGATTCGTGAGTTTTGTTCCGATTTTCACCATGGTGGGTGAAGCAATCATTTCGAATAAGAACTTCGCTCTTTTGAGCTCTTTGTTGCTTTTAATAGCAAAGGCAACCTCTGTGTTGTTAAATAGGTTTTCCATTAATTGTGGTCTGAAAAATTTGTGCAAAGATAACTATACCTTAGAAATTTACGAATGATTTTTTCAGGTATTCAACGTAAAAAGCCGGAAATAAAAAAAACCGAACTTGCGTTCGGTTTTAAAGTAAGTAAGATATTGTAATGTTGTTTAGACGTTATTTTACTTTGTTCACGATTGCTGCAAAAGCTTCCGGATGGTTCATTGCTAAATCAGCAAGAACTTTGCGGTTAAGTTCAATTCCATTAGCTTTTACTTTACCCATAAACTGAGAGTAAGACATTCCGTGAAGTCTTGCTCCTGCGTTGATACGAGTAATCCATAAAGCTCTGAAATTTCTCTTTTTTTGCTTTCTGTCGCGGTATGCATATTGCATTGCTTTTTCTACCGCATTCTTGGCAACTGTCCAAACGTTTTTACGTCTTCCAAAGTAACCTTTAGCTTGTTTTAATACTTTTTTTCTACGTGCTCTTTTAGCAACTGAGTTTACTGATCTAGGCATAATTTTAAAGTTTTTTTGTAAAAGGCGTTTCTATTGTTTCAAGAAATCTTATAGGCCTGTTACAGGGTTATTAAATTGATTTAACCGACAATGAGATTGTTTATATTCAAAGATTAAACAAGTCTCAATTGTGCTTTTACGTTTCTCTCATCTGCACTGCTAACAACTGTAGCGTGAGTAAGAGCTAATTTACGCTTTTTAGATTTTTTAGTCAAAATGTGACTCTTAAAAGCGTGCTTTCTTTTGATTTTTCCTGTACCGGTAAGCGAAAAACGTTTTTTAGCTCCCGATTTTGTTTTCATTTTAGGCATCTTTTCCCAGTTTTTATATTACTTAATCTTACTTACTTCTTCTTTTTAGGCGCAATATACATTGTCATCCTTTTGCCTTCTAGAACAGGCATAGCTTCTACTTTCCCGTACTCCTCTAAGTCTTGAGCCAAACGTAAAAGTAGAATTTGTCCTTGCTCTTTATAAATAATCGAACGCCCTTTAAAGAATACAAAAGCTTTTAGCTTTGCCCCTTCTTTCAAGAACTTTTCGGCATTTTTCTTTTTGAATTCATAATCGTGCTCATCTGTCTGAGGCCCGAAACGAATCTCTTTTACAGTAATTTGAGCCGATTTAGCTTTAAGTTCCTTTTCTCTTTTCTTTTGTTCGTAAAGAAACTTTTTGTAGTCCATAATTTTGCAGACAGGCGGCTCCGCATTTGGTGAAATCTCCACCAAATCAAGCTCCATCTCTTCTGCCATTTTTAGAGCAACAGAAGTTTTATAAACTCCCATTTCTACATTATCCCCCACAAGACGAACTTCAGGGGCTTTAACGAACTCATTTATTCGATGAAGATCCTTCTTTTCCACACGTGGTTGAAATCCTTTTTTGTTGTTACTTCTTAGTGCTATGGTTTTAAATATTTAAGTTAAACTTCGTTTTGTTGGTTATTTAATTTAAAAAGGTTTTAATGTCTTGTTGATTTCGTCGTTTACTATTTTCACGAATTCTTCTAAAGAAACCTTTGCATTTCCTTTACCGTCTTGTCCTTGGATACGAAGCGAAACCGTGTTGGTTTTCTCTTCTTCTTCACCTACAATAAGCATAAAAGGAATTTTTTGCAATTCGGCTTCTCTGATTTTCTTACCGATAGTCTCATTTCGGTTGTCAATCAGGGTGCGAATTTCGTGATTTTCCAGCAAACTCAAAACTT
>CAYZBA010000178.1:0-2812 GCA_964476555.1 uncultured Flavobacterium sp. | reverse complement strand
TTTCTTCTCGATGCATATGCTTTGATATTCCGAGGTTATTATGCTTTTATCAAAAACCCAAGAATCAACTCTAAAGGGTTAGATACGTCTGCTATTATGGGTTTTATGAACTCTTTGTTGGATGTCATCAATCGAGAAAAACCCGAATATTTGGCTGTTGCCTTTGATAGTGGTGGGAGCCAAGTTAGAACCGAAATGTATTCGGAATACAAAGCCAATCGCGATGAAACTCCCGAAGCTATTCGAATTGCAGTTCCATATATCAAAGAAATCCTTAAGGCTATGCATATCCCTATTGTGGAAGTGCCTGGAATTGAAGCCGACGATTTGATTGGAACTCTTTCAAAACAAGCAGAAAAAGAGGGCTTCAAAGTTTATATGGTAACTCCTGATAAAGACTTTGCGCAACTCGTTTCTGAAAATATTTTTATTTACCGACCTGCTCGAATGGGCAACGGAATCGAGATTTGGGGTGTTGATCAAGTAAAAGAAAAATTCGAAATCGAACGTCCGGAACAGGTCATCGACTTTTTAGGTATGATGGGGGATGCTATCGACAACATTCCGGGACTTCCGGGAGTTGGTGAAAAAACTGCTAAAAAGCTCTTGGCTGAATTCGGCACAATGGAAAATCTATTAGCCAACACCGACAAACTCAAAGGTGCTTTAAAAGAAAAGATAGAAGCCAACAAAGAACAAGGTATTCTTTCTAAAAAACTGGCAACCATTCTATTAGATTGCCCCGTTACTTTTCATGAAGGAGATTTCGAACTCAACACACCTGATTACGAAAAAATAGCAGAAATCTTCAACGAGTTGGAGTTTCGTCGTATGGCGGAGCAGTTCCAAAAAGTATTTTCGTCAAATACTGCTTCAGTAACAACAACTACAGAAGTTGAGAAAAAGCCTACTGAGACCAAGAAAAAGCCTCAGGACGAAAATCAAATTTCGCTTTTTGGAGAAGGAGGAGATCTATTTTCGGCTAGTCAATCGCTATACAACACGCTTGAAAATACAGAGCACCTCTATCAAACCGTTCAAGGAGATTTAGGAGTGCGCTTATTGCTACAGAATTTGATGCAACAAAAAACCGTATGTTTGGATACGGAAACCACTGGTTTGGATGCTTTGAATTCGGAACTTGTGGGAATTGCTTTTTCTTACGAAAAAGGAAAAGGGTATTACGTTCCGTTTCCGGAAAATCAAGAAGAAGCGCAAGCTTTAATCGAAAAATTACGTCCGTTTTTTGAAGATGAATCTATCGAAAAAGTAGGTCAAAACCTCAAATACGACATCAAGATTCTCAAACGCTACGGCGTTGAGCTTAAAGGGAAACTGTTTGACACCATGATTGCTCACTATCTCATTAATCCGGATATGAGACACAATATGGATGTGCTTTCGGAGACGTATCTGAAATACAGCCCAAAATCTATCGAAACACTGATTGGGAAGAAGGGGAAAAATCAGAAATCCATGCGTGATGTAGAGGTAGAACAAGTCAAAGAATATGCGGTTGAGGATACTGATGTTACACTGCAGCTAAAAGAAGTTTTTGAGCCTATTTTAGAGCAAACCCAAACCCGGAATCTATTTGACCAAATTGAGATTCCGCTTGTCCCAGTTTTAGCCGATATGGAATCAGAAGGGGTACGCTTGGATGTTGATTATCTGAAGGCTTTATCTGCAGAGTTAGCTACGGACATCAAAGCGTTGGAGATGCGAATTTATGAAGCCGCAGGACATTCGTTTAACTTGGCTTCGCCTAAGCAATTAGGAGAAGTTTTATTTGACAAGCTAAAAATTGGTGGAACCAAACAGAAGAAAACCAAAACCGGACAATATGCTACGGGTGAAGAGGTGCTGAGCTTTTTTGCTAAAGATCATCAAATCGTGAGGGACATTCTAGATTGGAGACAGCTTGTAAAACTACAAAACACATACGTAGACTCGCTCCCTAACGAGGTAAACCCGAAAACTCAACGTGTGCATACCGACTATATGCAAACCGTTGCGGCCACTGGTCGTTTGAGTTCCAACAACCCGAACTTGCAGAATATCCCGATTCGTACGGAAAGAGGAAGGCAAATCCGCAAAGCTTTTGTTCCGAGAGACGAAAATTACACCTTACTTTCAGCCGATTACTCTCAAATCGAGCTTCGAATTATTGCTGCACTAAGTGGCGAACCCAACATGATTGAATCATTTGCTAAAGGAGAAGACATTCACCGTTCGACAGCTGCGAAAGTATTCAACGTTCCGTTGGAGGAAGTAACTCGAGAACAGCGTAGTCACGCTAAAACCGTAAACTTTGGGATCATCTACGGAGTTTCGGCTTTTGGTCTTTCGAATCAAACTGATTTGAGCCGTTCTGAGAGTGCTGCTTTGATTGAAGCTTACTACAAAACCTATCCGAGACTAAAAGAATATATTGCCGAACAAATCGAATTTGCCAGACATCACGGTTATGTTCAGACCATTTCCGGCAGAAGGCGTTACTTGAAAGATATCAATTCTCAAAATGCTGTGGTGAGAGGAGCTGCAGAACGAAATGCTGTGAATGCTCCTATTCAAGGTAGTGCAGCCGATATCATCAAAATTGCGATGATTAACATCCACAAACGCCTTAAAGCTGAAAAACTGCAAAGTAAAATGCTCTTACAGGTGCACGATGAGCTTGTTTTTGATGCTTATAAGGCCGAATTAGACCTTTTGAAGGAAATTATAAAGCATGAGATGGAAAATGCCTTTAAATTGGATGTTCCGCTTGTTGTTGACATGGGTACGGGTGAAAACTGGTTAGAAGCTCATT
>CAYZBA010000177.1:0-2819 GCA_964476555.1 uncultured Flavobacterium sp. | reverse complement strand
TTTCATCGGAATCTATTTTATGGGCTTTACGCTAAACTTGATGAGTTTGGTGGCGCTCTCACTCGTGGTAGGTATTTTGGTGGATGATGCGATTGTGGTGTTAGAGAACATTCACCGCCACATGGAGATGGGTAAAAACAAAGTACGTGCAGCCTATGACGGAGCTTCAGAAATCGGATTTACGGTGGTTGGAATTACTTTGGTAATTATCGTGGTGTTCCTTCCGATTACTTTGAGTAACGACTTAGTGTCAAACATTATCCGTCAGTTTGCCGTTACGGTAATGATAGCAACAGCTTTTTCGTTCTTGGCTTCATTTACTTTGGTGCCTTGGCTGTCTTCAAGATTCGGAAAATTAGAACACGTATCTAACAAAACATTCTTCGGAAGAATTATTCTTTGGTTTGAAGGAAGAATTGAAGCTTTTACTCACTGGATTTCAGGCTTACTAGAGTGGTCTTTGAAAAGAAGAAGAAACAAAATTATCACCCTCTTAATTGCGGTTATTTTGTTCTTTGGTTCGTTTACCTTAGTAGGTGCCGGATTCATAGGAGGGGAATTCTTCCCGAAAATGGATAGAGGAGAATTCTTGGTGCAAATCGAGCTTCCTAAAGATGCTTCGCTAGAGCAAACTAACTTTATTACTCAAAAAGCAGAAAGATACTTAGACGAAAAACCCGAAATCGTAAGCATGATTACCAAAGTTGGAGAAACCAGTGGTGGTTTTGGTTCGACTCAGGCAACAGCTTATAAATCAGAGATTTCGGTGGAGTTAGTAGATAAATCACAAAGAAAAGACAACACCTTCATTTATGCTGCCAAGCTGAAAAGAGAACTTCAGGAATACTTAGTGGATGCCAAAATCACTATCGTTCCTGTAGGTATCATGGGGGCTGACGATGCTCCGCTTCAGTTGGTTGTGGTAGGATCCGACCTGGATAGTGCTATGGAGTTTGCCCGCAAGGCAGAAGCAGAACTCTTGAAGATAGCAGGTACGTCGGAGGTTGAACTTTCTGTAGAAGACGGGAATCCTGAAATTACAGTTCAAGTAGACAGAGATAAAATGTCTCGTTTAGGACTAGATTTGTCAACCGTAGGGTTGACTATGCAAACCGCATTTAGTGGAAATACAGATGCGAAGTTCCGTGCCGGAGAATATGAATACGATATCAATATCCGTTATGACGAGTTCAACCGTTCAAATATCGAAGACGTAAAAAACACTTTATTTGTCAATAAAGACGGAGAAAAGATTCGTTTGAGTCAATTTGCAGAAGTACAACAAGGTTCAGGCCCAAGTGTTTTGGAACGTAGAGATAAAAGTCCTTCTGTTACCGTTCGTTCTCAAGTTATCGGTCGTCCTGTAGGAGATGTGGCAACAGAATGGGAAGCTGCTTTCTCTCAACTTGAAAAACCAACTGGCGTAAGCTATGTTTGGGGAGGAGATATGGAAATGCAAGGTGAAGGTTTCGGAACCCTAGGAATTGCCTTGTTAGCCGCGATTATCCTGGTATACTTAGTAATGGTGGCGCTGTATAACAGTTATGTACATCCGTTTGTGGTATTGTTCTCGATTCCGCTGGCGCTTATCGGGGTAATGGTGATTTTGGCCTTGACCAACAACTCGCTCAACATCTTTACGATTCTCGGTATGATTATGCTTATCGGACTCGTGGCCAAGAATGCGATTTTGATTGTGGATTTTACGAACCACAGAAGAGAAGCAGGCGAAGATACCAAAACAGCACTTATTCAGGCAAACCACGCTAGGTTACGTCCGATTATGATGACGACCATTGCGATGGTGTTTGGTATGATCCCGATTGCCACAGCAAAAGGAGCGGCGGCAGAGATGAACAACGGATTGGCATGGGTAATTATCGGAGGTCTTATTTCTTCGCTATTCCTAACCTTAGTAATCGTTCCGGTTGTGTACTCTGTGTTTGACGGGATCACCAGACGTTTCTCTAAAAACAAACCAAAAACAGATTATGCTGCTGAAATGGTAGCCGATTACGAACACATCGATATCAAAGAAGAGTTCGAAAAATAAAAAGCTACCGTGTGTTTTTCATATGTAGCATTCCGAATTAATAATCGAATTGTCAAAAGCTATAGCTAAAGCTGTAGCTTTTGATGATTTCCTAAATAGATTTAATTATGGATATACAACTATCTTATATCAAACAAACAATGTTTCGTTTGGCGCTTTATGCTTTTGCCGTAATGGTAATCGCTGAATTTTTGGTTCTGGACATTATTTCTTTTGCAGGAACCAATGACTTTCAAGAAGGTTCTTTTACGAAAGCCTTACAAATTACCATGTGTAGTATTAATAGTATTCTATTGATATTTTATGCTATAAAACCGAATTTTAAATTCAGAAGCACAGCCTTATTTGTGTTTGGGTTGATATTCTCAGTCGGGATTATTGAATCCGGAAAAATAGCTTCTTTATGGTTGCTGTTTGTTTTGGCTTTTGCTCCTTTGGCAGTATTTGCTCTTAGAAAAAACAGAAATGTTTTTCTGTCTGAACTCAATCTCTATGTTCGCTCATTCTCGTTCGGATTATTCTTTGTAGGCTTTATGATAGCCTTTGTCTTTTCTGAACTTATGGGTAGAAATTTCTTTTGGACAGCTGTATTAGAAGGAGTAGATTACACGCTTGCTCAAAATGCAATTAAAGAAGGATTAAAACTGCTAGGTTGTTTCTTAATTTTAACGTCTACGGTTGAACTAAAGTTTTTGTCAGACAAAAAATAAAAACTCAATACCTGATAAAAAGGCACAGAGATTCATCTTTGTGCCTTTTGTTTTTT
>CAYZBA010000176.1:0-2887 GCA_964476555.1 uncultured Flavobacterium sp. | reverse complement strand
ACCTATCACAACACTTCAAACGACTACTTAGAGAAAATCGTTTTAAACGATTGGAACAATGCTTTTTCGTCTAAAAATTCTGCTTTAGCCAAACGCTTTTCTGATGAATTTGTTCGTAGTTTTTATTACGCTTCAGACAAAGAAATTGGTAAAACAACTATCTATTCGATAAGAGATCGAAGTGATTTGCCTATAGCCTTTCACAGGCCGGAAAAGCATATCGATTTGGTCGAAATCGACTTGAAATATCCGCTGGCTCCGGGAGCGAAAATCAGTTTTAATATTCGATACGAAATCAAAATCCCGAGTGACAAGTTCACTCATTTTGGTTTTGACAACAACGGAAAAATAGAACTCAAAGATTGGCTATTGTTTCCTGCTCGTTATGAAAACGGAGACTTTTTAAGATACAGCAACGAGAATCTGGATGACAACCCCAATGCTCTTACTGATTTCGAAATCACTTTGAATGGTTTTGACAACCGAGTGATTACCTCTAACCTTAAAGTACAGAAAACGGCCGTCGGTCAGTTTTCTTTATCAGGAAAGAATCTCAATATGGTGCACCTAGTGGCAGAACGAAAGTCTAACTTCCGTAGCTTTAAAACTACGGTGGTAGAGGTAGAGACCAATTTGTTTGACGAAAACATTGATGAGATCTGGACAGCCCTAACCATTGAGAAAATCATCAACTTTGTCAATGACCATTATCCGAATCCGAGTCAAAAAAAGATTGTGGTTTCTCAGGCAGATTACAAACGAAATCCGTTTTATGGGTTGAATCAATTGCCTTCTTTCCTCAGACCTTTTCCGGATAGCTTTTTATACGAACTCAAGTTTCTGAAAACTTATACCGAGAGTTTCCTGAGAGCCAATCTGAACATCGACCGAAGAGAAGACAACTGGATTTTTGATGCCCTACAAATGCAGCTCATTTTGAGCTATCTGGAGGAACACCATCCGGACATGAAAATGCTGGGGAATCTGGCCAAACTCAACATGCTGAAAGGCTACTACGGGACCAAAATGAACTTCGAAGACCAGTTCTATTATCTGTATCTGATGATGGCCAGAAGGAATCTCGACCAACCCGTAGGGCTCGAAAAAGATAAGCTCATCAAATTCAACGAACAGATTTCAGGAAAGTATAGAGCCGGTCTCAACCTCAAACATCTGGACAGCTACTTGGGTGACGATGCGTTAGAAAAGACCCTTGCCGAGTTTTTTACACTCAACCAAACACGTCCAACCTCCGAAGCTGACTTTAGAGCGCTTCTTTCGAAAAACACGGCCAAAGATATCGACTGGTTTTTTGAAGAATCCGTGCATTCGCGCAACCTGATAGACTATAAGATTTCCAAAGTAAAAAAAGATAAAGACTCCCTTAGGATTACTTTGAAGAACAGAGGCGAAGCTACGGTTCCTATTTCGGTTTTCGGACTCAAAAAAGGAGAAGTGGTTTTCAGACGATGGGTAGATAGCATAGAAATCGACAGCACTATTTCGGTTTTCAGAAATGGAGCCGACAAGGTGGTGGTAAACTATGACGGAGCTGTCCCTGAATATAACCGGCGTAACAATTCCAAGAGTTTAAAGGGAGCACTCTACCCAAACCGACCGCTAAAGCTGACTTTCGTCAAAGACTTCGAAGACCCGAATACCAATCAACTGTTTTTTATGCCTGACTTTAGGTATAACTATTATGACGGATTTGCTCCGGGTATTCGTTTCTCGAATAAATCGATGCTTCGAAAACCGTTTGTGTTTGACATTTCGCCTTTGTATTCCTTTAATACCCAATCGATTGTAGGGTCGTATTTTATTGGCTTCGAAAACCAAATTCGAGAAGGCAATTTGTATGCGGTTAACTACGCCATACAAGGAAATCGCTACCACTATGCTCCCGATGCCGAATACAGAAGGTTTATACCGTCTGTGCTTTTCCGAATCAGAGAGGCTAACTTTAGAGACAACAAGCAACAGCAGATTTACCTCCGTTATGTGATGGTCGACCGAGAAAAAAGTGCTTATAACATAGCGCTAAAAGACGAAAACTATTCGGTTTTTAACCTTCGATATACAAACATTCAATCAGAGATTACCAATCACTTTAAGTTCTCGTCAGACGTACAACTCTCCAGCCTTTTCGGGAAATTGTCTTCACAAGTGGACTTCAGAAAGCTGTATCCGAATAACCGTCAATTGAATCTTCGACTTTTCGGCGGATTTTTTATGTACCGCAGTACTACGTCAGACTTTTTCAGTTTTGCGACAGACCGCCCAACAGATTATTTGTTTGATTATAATTTCTATGGTCGTTCAGAAAATTCGGGCTTTTTCTCACAACAGCTGATTATGACCGAAGGTGGTTTCAAGTCAAAGCTCACGCCATATGCCAACCAATGGATATTGGCAACCAATGCCAGCTTTAATGTTTGGAACTGGATAGAAGTTTATGGCGATTTGGGTTTTATCAAAAATCAACACCAACATCCGGAATTTCTGTATGATAGCGGTGTTCGCTTAAATTTGGTTACGGATTACTTTGAGGTGTATTTCCCCATACATTCCAACTTGGGTTGGGAAGTCGGGCAACCTCATTACTACGAGAAAATCCGCTTTGTGTTGACCATTGCCCCGAATACGTTGATTAATCTCTTTACAAGGAAGTGGCTGTAGCCCGAGGGTATCAGAGTATCAAACTGTCACCTCGCGTTAGGTTTGAATGGTTCGACCGCATTTGTGATTCTACAATTTTTTAACGAAATACTGCGATTGTAAACTCCTAACTAAATTATGACGGAGAAAGTGATTTTAAGGCGGTGACCCGCTCAAAATGTTAAAAATCGAAACATTGTATTATTTAACATTAACTTTTCGTAAACTT
>CAYZBA010000175.1:0-2942 GCA_964476555.1 uncultured Flavobacterium sp. | reverse complement strand
AATTTATATTTATAGGGTTCTTAATAGGGTGGAGGTACAAAAAAAATCTCGACCATAGACATAAGTTGGAAATCGAATTCGCCCAAAGAGAACTCAATATATTAAACAACGAACGCAAACAAATAGCTAGAGACCTGCATGATGATTTAGGCGCAACTATTAACGCCATCAAACTATTGGTGACGAATTCTTATGCTAATGATAAACGACTCGTAGATACTATAAACACTGCCAGTAATGACATTCGAGTTTTTTACAAAAAATTGACTCAAAAACCTATCGGAGAATCTATCGAAGAAAACATCGAGAAGTTAACCACGACCTATAACAGTTACGGAAAGATTACCTTCAATTTTATATTCTCCGGAGATGAATCGCTCTTGTCTGACTTTCAAAAAGAAAATCTGTATAAAATAGTTAGTGAAATTTTTGCGAATACTTTGCGTCACGCTCAAGCTACAGAGGCTACCGTACAACTATTGATTGACAAAGATGCCGCTCAATTGTTAGTCGAAGACAACGGAATTGGTTTTTCTGTCGAAAAAGCCAAGAGAGGAACCGGAATGGGAGTGAAGAACATCTTTCAACGTGTAGAAAACATGAAAGGAGAACTTCATATTTCGTCAGGTAAAGGAAACACAACCTACATTATTGAAATACCTTTTAGATAATGGAAACAAAAAACTATAACACCGTAATCGTAGATGACCATTTGCTCTTTGCTGAAGGTCTTGCTCGTATTCTAGCGGATATGAAGCATCTCACACTACTGGAAATCGTTCATTCTTATAGTGAATTGTTGCATATATTGACCCAAAAGAAGGTCGATTTAATACTTTTGGATATTAAGCTAAAAGAAGAAAACGGATTGGATATATGTAATTTAATTAAATCCCTTTATCCGGATATAAAAGTAATTCTTATCTCAATGTTTGACCCCAATACGCTTTCTCTGGAAATTAAAAAGTGTCATGCGAATGGATATATACCGAAAAGTACAGATGCCAACGAGGTCAAAGAAACCATAGATACTGTTTTAGACGGAGAAGATGTTTTTCTGGAATTACACAGCAATAGTGTGAAAGAAGTTATGCTTGAAAAACTCATTACTTCGCGAGAAAAAGAAATTATAGCTTTAATAAAACAAGGAAATACCGCTAAACAGATAGCCTCCATTCTCAGCATAAGTGTTTTTACGGTTGATACACATAGGAAAAACATTCTCAAAAAGTTAGAACTGAATTCCATAAAAGACCTTATCGCCTTTTCTTTTAGTAACGAATTATAAGATTCAAATTATACATTCTTAACGTTTATTTAGTCTAAGTAATTGATTACAAGATTGAAATTTAACATTTTAACTTAATAAAAGCATAAAAATACCTTGTTTAAGGTATGTTTTAGCATTGGATAGTGACCTACCTTTGTCTTGTGTTTGATATAAGTTTGTTTTTGGAAAGCCGTACGGATATCTTAAAACTATCTTACGGCTTTTTATCAAATTTTTTTCGAGAGATGGACTTGATGAAAAAAATACGCAAAAGAATTTCTTCCTTATGGAAGTACATACGCTTGAGTTTTATACATCATCTGTCTTGAAGAATTGTGAGTGAAAAATTTGAGTTGGGTTAATTTTATTTTCAGCCACAATTCACAGGTGTTGTGCTGAGTGTGTACGGAAGATAGCTTTAGTATAATAATGTGTTAGTGAACTTGTGGCTGAGAACTCACATTTCTCTTATAAACCCTTCTGGAATTAAACCAATACAACAACAGACCTACCGTACAAGACGAAGCCGTTATCAAATACATGGTCGAAAAACCAAAGTGATCGGATAAATAAGCCCCTAAGAGCATCCCGATTCCGATACCTAAATCAAAACCTGTCAGATAAGTAGAATTGGCTGTTCCTCGTTTGGAACTTGGTGCCATATTGATATAAAGTGTCTGAAGGGCAGGAAAGAGCGTACCATAACCAATACCAATAAAGAAGGCCGAAACACAAAAAGCTTCGATAGTGTGTAATAGCGCAAACGAGATAAATCCTCCGATGATTACAATCAGGGCTATAGCCATTACTTGATGAATGTAACCTCTATCGACAAACTTCCCGGAAATAACTCTCGAAAGAATAATTCCTCCGGCTAAGAACAAGAAGAAAACTCCCGAATTGTGAATACCTGTCTCCTTGCCATACAGCACCGCAAAAGCCACTAAGGTTCCCCAACCAAAGGTGATAAATAATTGATTAAAGAAAATCGGAATCCCTTTGATGAGCATAAAGCGGTCAAAAGACATCGGTGGGATTTTATCTAAAGTCTTTCTTTTCGGAACTTTGATAAAAGAAACCGCAATAATAGCTGCGGCGCCCATAGCCAGAGCACAACTGATTAAAAAGTTAAAACCTCTGTCTTCGTATATGTTTACGGCAATAAACGGAGCAATAGCCATAGCGATATTGGTGTTCACCCCAAAATACCCTATCCCTTCGGCTCTACGAGAGGCCGGAATAATATCAATAGCTACGGTGTTGGAAGACACCGTGGTGAGCCCCCAAAAAAGCCCGTGTATAAAGCGAAGAATAACAAAAAACGTTACCGTTACGGCGAAGTAATAGCCCAAATAAATGGCTATAAAAAAGATAAGCCCAAACATGAATAGGGGCTTTCGTTGATAGACATCAACCCAGAAACCACAAAACGGACGGATAATAAGTAAGGCAATCGCATACGAAGAAAGTACAATCCCGATTTGTGAATGTTCTACACCTAACTGTTCCGAAAGATACAGCGGTATGGCCGGCATCAATAGGTTGAATGAGCAAGCCACCATAAAGTTGGCAATGCAAGCAATAATAAAATTTTTATTCCAGATTTTTTCTTTTGTCTCACTCATACCTAATGCAAAGGTATGGAATATAGCCCATAAAGGCTACTAAAAGT
>CAYZBA010000174.1:0-2971 GCA_964476555.1 uncultured Flavobacterium sp. | reverse complement strand
GTTAATAATTAAATAATGATTTGTGTTAATAACAAAAAAATAGCGTGCACTCTATGATTTGTTATTTTCTTCCCTTGGCAGCATTACCCGCCCAGGTTCATTGGGTATAATCTCAGCTCGTTATTTAGAGCACCCCTTTGAGATGGGGCAAAGGTACGTCAAATCCGAAGACAAAAACAAATATATTTTTCTTATTTTTACGCTCTTAAAAAAAAAACAGACCCTAATGAATGTAAAAAAACTAGTCGCTCTAGTGTTGGTAGCTATTGTCTTGGCAGCTTCTCTTTACGGATATTCGGTTTATAAAAAGATTTTCAGCAGCAATACGTCTTTTGAGCAACGAGAAGTTTATGTACATATTCCTACGAATGCCAACTATTTAGAAGTACAAGGAATACTCAGCAATTACCTCAAAAATATGGAGAACTTCACTATGGCAGCAGAGAAGTCGAGCTATTCTTCTAATGTCAGGTCAGGACGTTTTTTGCTAACCAAAGGGATGAATAACTATGAGATTTTGAAGTCTTTGCGACTAAATGTTCCCGTACAACTTACTTACAACAATCAAGAAACGATTGAGCACTTAGCAGGTAGAATTGCACAACAAATAGAGCCAGACAGCCTTTCGATTCTTCAAGCCATTACCGATAATGATTTTTTAACCGATAACGGCTTTACGCAAGAAACTGCTTTATGTATGTTTATCCCGAATACGTATGAATTTTTCTGGGATACTTCGGCATCTAAGTTTAGAGAGCGAATGGCAAAAGAATACAGAAAGTTCTGGAACGAAGAGCGCCTTCAAAAAGCAGATTCTCTAAACCTTACACCTCATCAAGTGATGATTTTGGCTTCTATCGTCCATAAAGAAACCGTAAAAGTTGATGAGCGCCCTCGAGTAGCAGGAGTGTATCTGAACCGATTAAGAAGCGGTATGCCTCTTCAAGCAGACCCTACAGTGATTTATGCGATAAAAAAACATACCGGCGATTGGAATACGGTCATCAAACGTGTGAGATATGAACACACGCAATTTATGTCGCCTTATAATACGTATTTGGTAGCAGGATTGCCTCCCGGGCCTATCACTATGCCTGATATTTCTGCTATTGATGCCGTTCTGAATCCCGAAAAACACGATTTTTTGTACTTTTGTGCTAGTGTAGAGCGATTCGGTTATCATGAATTTGCCAAAACCTTAGCGCAACACAATATCAATGCAGCTAAATATCAACGATGGTTGAATAAGCAAGGATATTAAAGCAAATCCATTAACTACGTAAGAATAAGATGAACAACCCAATAGGTTTATTTGACTCAGGAGTAGGAGGAACTTCGATTTGGAAGGAAATTCACACCTTATTGCCCAATGAAGATGTTATTTATTTGGCAGACAGCAAAAATGCTCCGTATGGTCAGAAAACCAAAGAGGAAATCATTGAACTTTCGTTCAAGAATACGGAATTCCTCTTGAATCGCAATGCAAAGCTTATTGTAGTGGCTTGTAATACGGCTACTACAAATGCTATTAACGAACTTCGACAAAAATATGATGTTCCTTTTATCGGAATAGAACCCGCAATAAAACCGGCTGCACTTCACTCCGCATCCGGAAAGGTAGGAGTGCTAGCGACTCAAAGAACGATTAATAGCGAACTCTTTGCGAAAACAAGGGCCAACTTCCCAAAGATAACTTTTGTAGAGCAAGTCGGATTTGGGCTTGTTCAACTCATTGAAGAAGGAAAAATGGAGTCCGAAGAGATGAGCGAACTCTTACAAAAGTATTTAACTCCTATGATAGAAGCCCAAGTGGATTACTTGGTGTTGGGTTGTACGCATTACCCTTATTTGAAACCGCAAATCAAAAAGATACTGCCTCCGACCATTCAGATTATAGACTCCGGAAGGGCTGTAGCACAACAAACTCAGAAAATTTTAGAGCAAAATAATCTCTTGAACCTTTTCGATAAAAAAGGAAAAGCCTTCTTCTATACGAATTCAGATAAAACCGTATTACAAAACCTAGTCGGAAAAGAATTTGAAGTAGAGTGTATTGACTTTTAAGTTCTACACTGCTACGTTGTACTCTCTTAAAGCATCGTTTAACGATGTTTTAAGGTCGGTCGAAGCCTTGCGTTTACCGATAATTAGTGCACATGGTACTTGGTAACTTCCGGCAGGGAATTCTTTAGTATAACTTCCCGGAATCACAACCGAACGAGCCGGTACTACTCCTTTGTATTCTACAGGCTCATTACCCGTAACGTCTATAATTTTTGTCGAAGCCGTAAGCACTACATTAGCTCCTAAAACAGCCTCTTTTTCTACTCGTACGCCCTCTACTACGATACTTCTAGAACCCAAGAACGCATTGTCTTCAATAATCACCGGGGCTGCTTGTAGTGGTTCCAAAACTCCACCGATTCCGACACCTCCTGAAAGGTGTACGTTTTTACCAATTTGAGCACAACTACCTACTGTTGCCCAAGTGTCAACCATAGTTCCTTCGTCTACATAAGCACCAATGTTTACATAACTCGGCATCATAATCACTCCACTTGAGATATAAGCTCCGTGTCTTGCTACTGCATTCGGAACTACGCGAATCCCTTTTTCGGCATAACCCCTTTTCAGAGGCATTTTGTCGTGATATTCAAAAATTCCTGCTTCTAGAGTTTCCATTTTCTGGATAGGGAAATACATCACTACGGCCTTTTTCACCCATTCGTTTACTTGCCACCCATTATCGTTTGGCTCAGCAACTCGGAGTTTCCCTGAATCCAAAAGTTCGATTACTTCTCTAATAGCGTTTTGAGTTGCGGTTTCTTGTAATAAAGTTTTGTTTTCCCAAGCTTGTTCTATGATGTTTTGTAGTGAAGTCATTGTATTATGGTTTTTTGCAAAAGTAAGGTTATTTTTAGAAAAATGAGTATAGTAGCAGCTCGGAGTAGTTCAAAACGCCATAAAAAAA
>CAYZBA010000173.1:0-3021 GCA_964476555.1 uncultured Flavobacterium sp. | reverse complement strand
ATTACTTTGAAAAGAAAAACCCTCACAAACAATTCATTTATGAGGGTTTTATTATTTCGTAAAAGATGTATTACATCATATTCAAAATCAAATCAGGGAAAAGTCCGATTGCAAGATTAATAATCGTTGCGATTACGGCTACTACAGTATAAATTTTTGAAGTAGTAGATATTTCTTCTGTACTTGTCTTGGTGTACATAGCCAAGATCAATTTAAAGTAATATCCAACAGAGATGATTGAATTCACTACAGCAAAAATTACTAAAGTAGTGTATCCCATTTCCAACATTTGTCCGAATAAGAATACTTTACCAAAGAACCCTGCCAAGATTGGAATTCCGGCCATTGATAGTAAAGCCAAAGACAATGTTAGAGCTAGTACAGGATTTCTTTTTCCGAGACCGTTGAAGCTGATGATATTTTCGTCGTCTTTGTCTTTTGTAACGGCAATAATTACTGAAAAGGCAGCAATTCCGGCAATCGCATAAGCTGTAGCATAATAAAGTAAGTTACCCGCTCCGTTCGGAATAGCTAGCAGCGCCATTAGCATAAATCCGGCGTGAGAAATTCCCGAATAAGCCAACATACGTTTTACGTTATCTTGTCTTAGTGCCATTATATTTCCGACAGTCATCGAAAGGATAGCTACAACGATAATTGTTGTGATAAATCCGTCTGAGAAGTTTCCGTACATACCGTTTAGAAGTCTGTAGAAACCTCCAAAAGCAATTACTTTTGCTAACGTACTCATTAAAGCGGTTGTTAGGGTAGGAGAACCTTGGTAAACATCCGGAGCCCATAAGTGGAAAGGTGCTGCAGCAGTCTTAAAGAACATAGCTACAGAAACCATTGTCAACCCGATGTAGAACCAATCTTCAACACCCGCGCTCATTCCCGCTTGGTGGATAACTTCCATATCAAAAGAACCTGTAGCTCCGTAAATCAAAGCGATTCCGAAAAGTAAGAATCCAGAAGCGAAAGCCCCCATCAAGAAGTATTTCATTCCTGCTTCGTTACTCTTAATGTTTTCAGGTTTGCTGGCAGCCAATACGTAAAGTGAGATGGATAAAATCTCAATTCCTACGAAATAAGTAGCCAAGTTTCCGAATGATACCATCGCTACTCCACCAAAAAGTAGTAAGAGTTTTACGGTAATATAATCGGGTAATTTCTTTTGTTCTTTGTTGTAGAAGTCAGAACTCATCAATACGATAAAGATCGTAAGTAAAATGAAAAGTGATGAAAAGCCCATCGAATATTTGTCTTCAACAATCATATTATTGAAGAAAGACGCAGGGCCTGATTCTGTACAGAATCCTCCAAGAGAGATCCCCAGAGTGGCTAACAATCCGATAATTGTTACAGGTATAATGGTTTTTCTTGCTCCGAAAACTTCGAGCAATAATACTAATATTCCCAGTGAACCAATAGCTATTAAAGTATTCATAGTTTATTTATATCGAATTATTAGTTTACGTATTTAAGAGTTTCTTCTAAAGCAGGTACAATCAAGTCGTTTAAACATTTCGGATATAGACCGAAAAGAATCAAAACAGCCACTATGATTACAAATACTACTTTTTCTTGAATTTTGATGTCTGCAAACAGTTTGGTGTTTGTTTCTCCCAACATAGTTTGTTGGAACATTCTCAGCATATAGAAAGCACCTAAGATAATGGTTGTTCCACCAATGATAGCATACCAAATGTTGATTTGAGACAAGCTATAAAGCAAAGTGAACTCACCTACGAAGTTGAATGTTCCCGGAAGACCTACAGAAGCAACAGTTAGAATCATAAATACTGATGCAAACCAAACTGCTTGTGAGCGGATACCGCCCATTTCAGATATTTTCTGAGTTCCGAAACGTCTTTCGATGATTTCGGCAGCGAAGAACAATCCTACGATAACAAATCCGTGAGCTAACATTTGAAGTACAGCTCCTCTGAATCCGTCAAGAGTTAAGGTGTAAGTTCCTGCAGCAATCAATCCAACGTGAGCCAGTGACGAATAAGCCAAAAGCTTTTTCAGGTTGTCTTGTCTTAGTGCTAAGATAGAACCGTAAATTACTCCGATGATGCTCAATACGATAAAGAAGTTTTTGTATTCAGCAGCAGCATCCGGAGCAATCGGGATTTGCCATCTGATAAGGCTGAAAAGAGCCATTTTAAGCATAACTCCGGATAGTAACATCGTTCCCAATGCCGGATTTGCCTGATAGGTGTCTGCCTGCCAAGAATGGAAAGGCACAATCGGAATCTTGATAGCATAAGCCAAGAAGAAAGCCAAGAATACCCAAAACTGTTCAGATGATGTAAGTTTTACGACATACAAATCTTCCAATAGGAAACTTCCTGCTTTTTGGTATAAGAAAATGAAAGCAACTAACATAAACAATGAACCTGCAAAGGTGTAGATAAAGAATCTAACCATGGTTCGTTTACGAAGTTCAGCATCTCCGTTACCCCACAACAATCCGATAAAGTAAATCGGGATAAGTGAAAGCTCCCAGAAAATATAGTATAAGAATCCGTCTGCAGCTAAGAATGTACCGGTCATAGCGAAAGCCATAAACAGAATTAAAGCATACAGCGTTCTTTTGTTTTCAAATGAATTTCCGAAAGAAGAGAAAATCACAAGCGGAGTCACTGCTGAAGTAAGTAGTGCAAGTGCTAATGAAAGTCCGTCTGCTTTTAGGTAAAAAGAAATGTTAGGGTTGCTAATCCATTGAGCCATTACGTCAACCGATGCTCCCGATTGGAATTGCGATAACAAAACTCCGGTTGCTACAAAAGCAACAAGACTCACAAATAATGCAACCTGGCGAGCTATTTTTTCTGATGAAAAATAAGTGATTAAAGCTCCAGCCAATAATATTACGAGTAGTAGTGATACGTTCATTTTGTTATGCTAAAAATAAATAATAAACAATAGTACTAAATCCTAAAACGAATACGAACAGGTATAAACCAACGCTTCCGTTTTGTAATGTTCTTCCTTGATCAGATAAAAGATTTGCTA
>CAYZBA010000172.1:0-3027 GCA_964476555.1 uncultured Flavobacterium sp. | reverse complement strand
GCAATGAAAACAATATTCTCACAGGTTGCATTACTTGTAATGAGGGAAGCCCGCTCTCAAAAGTGGCTCAATATCCTATTGTGGTGGTTGTG
The DNA here is from genome assembly GCA_964476555.1 of uncultured Flavobacterium sp. Classification (GTDB taxonomy): domain Bacteria; phylum Bacteroidota; class Bacteroidia; order Flavobacteriales; family Flavobacteriaceae; genus Flavobacterium. The sequence continues at coordinate 2,935 of CAYZBA010000172.1, read as the reverse complement.
GGGCCGGAATTCGTGACCGGAAGTTCTCGTATGAAAGCCGGAACGGCTCAAAAAATGGTTCTCAATATGATTTCGACTTCGACTATGATTGCTTTAGGCAGGGTTAAAGGCAATAAAATGGTCGATATGCAGCTTTCTAACCATAAACTTGTGGACAGAGGCGTGAGAATGATAATGGATGAACTCAACATTTCTCAAGAACAGGCCCAAGAACTCCTTGATAAATATAAAAACGTAAGGCTAGCTATCGAAAGTTATAAGTAAAGAGTCGCAGTTTTCAGTCTTCACAACTGTCAACCGAGACTGAGACTGAAAACTTTTTTCCAACCTCATGCAACCTTTTTATCACTTCATTCGTCTATACTAAAAACGGAAGAATTCAACGATTTAATCAATTAAAACTGTGAGCAAAATAATTGACTTACATAAAGACGAAAAAACACTCATCAAGCAGGCTGTGAACAACAACCGCTATGCTCAGCAACAGATTTATACGAAGTATGCTTCGAAAATGTTGAGTGTATGCAGGCAATATATCAAAGATATTCACAAGGCCGAAGATGTCATGATTACCGCTTTTATGAAAGTATTTACTAACCTACAGAGCTATTCTCACGAAGGAAGTTTTGAAGGTTGGATAAGGCGAATCATGATTAACGAATGTATTTCGTTTTTGAGAGTTCAAAAAAAAGTGCACTATACGGAAGAAGAATATTTTTTTGAAGAAAATCTGGATGAAATCAACGAACAGTTTTCTGTAGAACAGATTCAGAGTTTGATAGATGCTTTGCCGGATGGTTATCGAATGGTTTTTAACTTGTATGCCATTGAAGGGTATAAACATCAGGAAATTTCGGAAATGTTAGGCATTTCTGAAGGGACATCAAAATCGCAACTTTCACATGCTCGTAAGCTTTTGCAGCAGCAAATATTAATCTTAAACCGAAAAGAAAATGAAGCCAAATAAATTAGAACAGCAATTCAGAGAATTGCTTCAAAACCGAACCATTGAGCCTTCAGATAAAGCATGGGATAGGCTGGACGCGATGCTTTCGGTTGCAGAAAAGAAGAAAAAGCCAATCCGCACATGGTGGTTTGTGGCAGCGAGCTTGTTGATTCTGTTATCTATAGGAACTTTTTTCTTTAAAGCAGAAAAATTCAGTCCAACCTTTCACAACAAAGTGGTGATTGATCAACCTATTCTTGAAACAGAATCGGAAATCGAAAGAATAGTAAACCACGAAAAAACAACTGAAATCATTCCGAAAAAAATTGAAGAAAAAATAGTGTCTACTAAAAAACTAACAGTTTCAAATGATTTTAGTTTGAAAAGAGCAAATACAACTCCTAATAATGAAATTGCTGTCCAAGAAGAAAAAGTAGAATCTAAAGAGAATTCAGTTGAAGAGGTTGCTAACAAAAAATATATTTCTGCTCAAAGCTTGCTGGCTCAGATTGAGAATGAAAAAAAAATAAGTCCTACAACAACTGAACCTAGAAAGTTTGAATCTAAAATTCAGATTGATGCCAATACACTGTTGACCGAAACAGAAACAGAAATGGATGAAAGCTTTAAAAATAGGGCTTTAAATGAATTCTTAAACCAATATCAAAACATAAAAACTGCAGTTTCAAACCGAAACAAAGAATAACGAACTCTAATCAATTATTTCTATTACTATGCAAAGAATTATTATTTATGCATTGGCTTCGCTATGTTTTTTTCTAAGCAAAACATATGCTCAGGACAACTTTGCCCAACGAGCCAAAAAAATTTCGGATAACATTGAGCAAATCACAAAAGCTCAAAAAGATTCCCTTAAAATTGAGATTGAAAATTTAGAATCTGCTTTTAAAAATCGTGTGATTACGAAAGATGATTTCGAAGCTAAAAAACTGGAAAGGGCTGAATACCGCGCTAATCGAATCGAAGAATTAGTGGCGATTGAAGAAGAAAAACTTTCTCAATTGGTAAAAGACAAAGTAGAAGGGAGAATTCCTGAAAACTATTATTTTACAGACTCTTTAGTTATTGGTAAAAAGAGAAAATTTAAAATCACTTATTCGAACTATACCGACAACTATGATACAGTAAAAAGGCCTCGTAAGGAGTATTCAGAGAAAAGAACAACGACTCAGTTTGTGATTGCCGGAGGGCTTAATAACGTGGTAACCGATGGGGATTTTTCAACGTTAGAAGACAGCGAATTTGGTGTTTGGAGTTCAAGGTTTTTCGAGTGGGGATTTACTTTCAAGACCAGAGTTTTGCCGAATTCTAATTTGCTTCAAGCCAAGTACGGACTATCGATGATGTATAATAATGTGCGTCCGAAAGGCGGACAGTATTTCGTAAAAGAAGGGAAGGAAACTCATTTAGTAAGCGACAATCCTGATGTAGAGAGAAGCCGTTTCAAAAATGTATATTTAGCGATTCCTGTACATTTAGAGATGGATTTGTCGAAAAACAAAACCAATGCAGACGGAAAACCTGTATTTAGAACTCAACAATCGCTTCGTTTAGGAATCGGAGGTTATGCCGGAGTTCGAGTGAAATCAAAACAAGTTATTTGGGAAGAATACAAAGTGAAGCAAAAAGGAGATTTCAACGCTTCTGATTTCTTATACGGTTTGAGCGCTTATATCGGCTACGAAAATATAAGTTTATATATGAAATATGATTTGAATCCGATGTTCAAAAATAATGCGATTGACCAAAACAACATTTCTTTCGGAATTCGATTGGATTTGGATTAATGTACATCTTCGGACTCGTTCCGAAAAAATATAACAAAAACCAAAACAGGCTGTGAGTTAGGGCTATGTTTTGGTTTTTTGTTTTGCTGCGAATAACGTAACTTGCAAGCTCGAATTTCTAGACCCAATTCATGTTTTTCGTAGAAGTAATTTTGCCTTTGGCTTTAGATAAAACCTTTAC
>CAYZBA010000171.1:0-3027 GCA_964476555.1 uncultured Flavobacterium sp. | reverse complement strand
ACACGAAAAAATTGGGTTTAAGCTCTTACTTAACGAAAACGTAATTCTCAGAAAAGACGGTCAAGAAATTGCCATTGTCGGAGTTGAAAATTGGGGCGACATTGCTCGATTTCAACGTAGAGGAGATCTAGATAAAGCATCTGTCAGTCTTACACCAGAAGATTTCAAGATTTTGCTCTCGCATGACCCTTCTCACTTTGAAAAGAAAATTAAAACTCATCCGAAAAACTTCCAACTTACTTTAAGCGGACACACGCACGGATTCCAATTCGGAGTAGAAATTCCCGACAAGTTCAAGTGGAGTCCTATTCAATATGTCTATAAATATTGGGCTGGTTTATACCAAGAAAATGGCCGATTTATTTACGTAAACCGAGGCTTCGGGTTCCATGCATATTCCGGCAGAGTGGGTATTTTTCCGGAAATCACGATTTTGGAGCTTAAAAAAGTTCAAAAAAATTAAAATATTCCTGAATTATATTATTTTTGTGATACCAAAACAATTTGTAAATGTCGAAATTCGGTGAAATCATAAACACGGACGTTCCGGTTTTAATCAATTTTTATACAGACCGAAATGAGTCTTCAGAGGCTATGCACTCTGTTATCAGAGAAGTAGCCGCCGCTTTAGGAGACAAAGCTAAAGTGATAAAAATTGATATCGAAAAAAATAGAGATTTGGCTGAAGCTCTCAGAATCAAAGGCATCCCTACTCTTATGATTTACAAAAATGCCCAAATGGTCTGGAGACAATCCGGAGAGCAAGATGCCAACTCAATCATTCTCACGGTTCAACAATATTTTTAAGATTATTTTTTCTTCAGGTCAGGAAGAAAGTAAGCTATCAATCCGATAAGCGGGAGGAACGAACACACCTGATAGACATATTCAATACTGGTTTTATCTGCCATAAAACCTAAAACAGCAGATCCTAACCCTCCCATTCCGAAAGCAAAACCATAGAAAAGTCCGGAAACCATACCTAATTTTCTAGGTAAAAGTTCTTGGGCATACACCAAAATTGCCGGAAAAGCAGATGAAATCACAAGACCTATAATCACAACAAAAACAGCTGTCAGCTCAAGCCCAACATACGGCAATGCCAACGTAAAAGGAGCGGCTCCCAAAATAGAGAACCAAATCACGTATTTCCGACCGAATTTGTCCCCGAAGAACCCTCCAAGCAAAGTTCCAATCGCCGCAGCGATTAAAAAGTAAAACAAATAGACTTGGGCCTGAACTTCTGTAAGCTCAAATTTTTTGATAGTATAAAACTGAAAATAACTCGTAATTCCTGCGGTATAGAAGTATTTCGAGAAAATCAACACCAACAATATGATAACCGAACTATTGATTTGTCTTGGCGTTAAATCCGGAAGGATAATAGCTTTTTTAGGAGCACTTTTAATTTCTTTCAAAACCGCCTTTCTCCAAATAGCAATATAAAACAAGATGATTTTCGCCAAAAAAGCAAAAATGAGAAACCACAATATGTGTTGTTGTCCATTCGGAATCACGATCCAAGCTATTAAAAGCGGAGCTAAAGCTGTTCCTGTATTTCCGCCAATCTGGAAGATAGATTGCGCCAGACTTCGCTTTCCTCCCGATGCAAAAAAGGCCACACGAGAAGCCTCTGGATGGAAAATAGAGGAACCTATTCCTACCAAAGTTACAGCAGCCAAAACCCAACCATAACTCGGGGCATAAGCCAAAACGGCAATCCCAATAGCTGAGAAAAGCATCCCGACGAGCTGAGAGAAAGGCTTCGGATGCTTGTCGGTATAAGCGCCTACCAGGGGTTGAAAAATTGAAGCCGAAAGCTGAAAACAAAGTGTAATTATCCCAACCTGCCCCATCGTAAGGTTATAACGCTGTTCCAGTTGTGGATACATAGCCGGAATAACAGCCTGTAACAAATCATTCAACAAATGAGCCACCGCGATGGCTATCAGAATGGGATACGTTGTTTTTTGATAATCTATTTTCAAAGTAATTGCTTATTAAAACAATGAAACACTATTTTTTAGACAATTTGAAATAACCATTAACCAAAATCGTAATTAAAATAATGGCTGCTCCAATATAAAACTCTGCGCTCATCTTCTCGGTTTCCGGGAAAATCAAAACTGCTAAGATGATTCCATAGACAGGCTCCAAATTAATCGTGAGCATCACCGTATAAGGACTCAAATGCTTCATTACATCAATCGACGCTACAAATGTATAAGCCGTACAGATAGAGCCCAAAATCAGCAAATACATCCAATCATTACTGCTTAGCGTAAAAAAGTCAGCATTCATCTTCCCGGTAAAAAACAAATAACCGGTTAAGAACAGAATCCCTCCTAAAACCTGATAAAAAGAGATGTAAGACGAACTGTATTTACCGGCAAACTTTCCGTTAATAATCGAGAACGAAGCCGACAAAAAAGCCGCAATAAGGGCCAGAACCATTCCATAAAGGAAGTTGCCGTTCACACCATAAATGATATAAAGCCCAAACATCACTAGAAGCCCGAAAAAGACTTCATAACCTATGATTTTTCGCCTGTAAAAAATGGGTTCCAATATCGAAGCAAAAAATGCTCCTGTAGATAATGTGGCTAGAGTTACCGAAACATTCGACTTCTCTATAGCCTCAAAAAAAGCTACCCAATGAAGGGCAATCACAAAGCCACAAACAATAAACGTAAGCATTAATTGTAAAGGGATCTTGAGCGAAATTTTTTTATACCAAACATAAATCCCGATGAGCAACAAGGCAATAGACATTCTGTACCACACCTTTTCGAAAGAACCCACAGAGATAAGTTCTCCTAAAACACCCGTAAATCCCCATATAAAAACAATGAAGTGGAGGTGAAGGTAACTTTTGAGCTTAACGTTTGGCATTTCGGAGGAGATATATCGCTAAAATTCCAAAAAAGACATTAGGAAGCCATACGGCCAAAATCGGAGACATACTCGACTTCTCAGCCAAGGTTCCGAACATTTTATCAAAGAAAACATACGAAAAGGCAATAAAAA
>CAYZBA010000170.1:0-3058 GCA_964476555.1 uncultured Flavobacterium sp. | reverse complement strand
CAAGTCTATCAACACCCTCTTTTAAGCCCCAAAGAACTCAACCAAGTCATTGACGCCCACCAAGAAGTAACCTACCAAAAAGGTGATTTTATCCTCAAAGAAGGCGAAATCTCAAACAGCTATATGATTCTGCAAAGCGGGCTCGTACGCTCGTATGCTTACGACTATAACGGAAACGATATTACGACCGACTTTTTCTGCAATTACGATGTGGTTATCGAAGTACTTTCGCTCTTTCAACGAACTCCCGCTCAAGAAAACATACAAGCCCTGACAGATTGCATCGGCTGGAAAATCGAATTAGACGCCTTCCAAAAACTCTACCACTCTATTCCCGGTGTGTCGGAATGGGGACGCCTATGGATGACCGGAAAACTCTTTCAGTGTAAGCAGCGATCGCTCGAAATCATCACGACATCAGCCAAAGACCGTTACCAAAATCTGATTAAAGAAAAACCACAAGTAGTACTGCAATCACCTCTCAAGTATATCGCCAGCTATTTGGGGATTACAGACACTTCTTTCAGCCGTATCCGAAAAGAAATTTAAATCTTTTCGGTTTTCTTGTCTTATGACAAGTTTATTTTGAATAGACTCCTATACTTTTGTCATAGTTATTAATCAATTGAGGATTACGATTTTAAAGTCTTATATCTCATATAAACACTAATAATTATGACACTAAGTCCTTATTTAAATTTTGACGGTAATGCCGAAGAGGCTTTTCGATTTTATCAATCGGTTTTCGGAGGAGAATTGACCATTCAAAAAATGGGGCAAGCCCCGGGAATGGAACACTTGTCGGAATCCGAAAAAAACAGAACCATGCACGTCAGTCTGCCTATCGGGAATGGCCAATACCTGATGGCTTCAGACTGTTTGCCAAGTCAAGGACATGTATTGCGTCAAGGCAACAACAATTATATTTCCATCGCTCCTGATTCCCGAGAAGAAGCAGACCGCCTATTCAATGGGCTCTCAGCAGGCGGAACGGTTGAAATGCCTATGGCAGATATGTTCTGGGGCGATTATTTCGGTTCGTTCGTAGATAAATTCGGCGTTTGTTGGATGATTAACTTTTGTAATCCAAAATAATGTAAGCGATGTTCAGCCTGACGACCTTGTCTTCTTATAAACGAGTAAATATCGATTCTTTGGCAGAGGCCTTTTCAGTCGGAGAATTCGAAGAAGTATTCGATTATCTGGATGAAAGTATGGTGTGGACCATCTTAGGCGAAGCTGAAATTAAAGGAAAACAAGCCGTAATTAACCATTGTTCGCAAGTTAAGGCCTATTTCAGTTCCGTGACAACTCATTTTGAAATCCAAGATACTATCAGCGATTATAACAAAGTCGTTGTCATGGGAATAGCCCAATTCACCCGAGACAATCAGTTGCTGTCAACCGTTTCGGCTTGTGATGTGTATGAATTTAATAGTCAACATAAAATTATAAAGATTACATCTTATTGCATCAAACATTAAAAGTAAAAAGCTATGAAACAAAAAATCCTAAACATACTATCCATTCTGTTCGGACTTATGATGCTCAACGGAGGGCTCAACAAATTCCTCAACTATATGCCGGTTCCTGACGATTTACCTGAACCGATTATGAAAGACACTATGGCCTTTATGGAAATTTCTTGGCTTATGCCTTTAGTTGCCGTAGCAGAAATTCTGGGTGGGGTGCTCTTGATGATTCCAAGAACCCGAGCTTTGGGAGCTTTAGTAATTTTTCCGGTAATGGTGGGCATCTTGCTCACACACATCTTCGTAGAACCAAGCGGTCTCCCAATCGCCTTAATCCTTTGGGCAATATTGCTCTGGGCAATGTGGGAAAATCGTGAGAAATACAAACCTTTATTTTAAATGCATATGAAACTGACTGCCCAAGCCGCTTTACAAATTCAAAAACCCGTTGCAGAAGTTTTTGAAGCAATCGTAAACCCCGTTCATCTGACGAATTACTTTATTTCCGAAAGTTCAGGTCGAATGGAAACCGGAAAAGAACTCATTTGGGAGTTTGGTGACTTTCCGGGCAAGTTTCCGGTCAAAGTAACCGAAGTTCGGACAAACCAATCTATTTCACTTGTTTGGGATAAAGAAACCGTAGTGAATATTACTTTAGAAGCACAACCCAACAACAGTACAGTAGTAAAAGTTACCGAAGGCGAAAAAGACTTGAGCGAAGAAAACCTAAAATGGCTTATTGGCAATACTTTCGGTTGGGGTAACTTTCTGGACTGCATGAAAGCTTATCTGGAATACGGAATCAACCTCCGTAAAGGCGCTTTTGACTATATGAAAAAATAAATTCAATGAACAAATCAGACAATAAAAAGAATTTGAGAACCTGCCCTAAAGGCCACCAATATTACAAGTCTTCAGATTGCCCTACTTGTCCGATTTGCGAACAAGAGAGAAAACCTAAAGACGGACTCCTCTCCTATCTCAATGCACCTGCAAGGAGAGCTTTGGAAGGCGAAGGAATTACAACGGTTGAAAAACTCTCGCAATACACTCAAAAAGAGATTTTGAGTTTGCACGGAATCGGAAAAACTTCGATTCCGATACTCGAAAAGCTATTGGCAGATCAAAACTTAACCTTTAGAGAAGACTAAACAACTAAATATTAACCAACCAAAAAAATTAAAGATGGCAAAACAAATCTTTATAAACCTAGCCGTAAAAGACCTCCAAAAATCAATGGATTTTTACACTGCCTTAGGTTTTACGAACAACCCACAATTCTCAGACGATAACGGAAAGTGTATGGTTTGGAGCGATACGATTTATGTGATGTTGCTCTCTCACGAAAAGTTCTCTGAATTTATTTCTAAACCCATTGCCGATACAAAATCGGGCGTTGCAGCTCTTTTTTCGCTTTCTTTTGATTCACTGGACGAAATGAACGCAACTACCGATAAAGGTCTCCAAGCAGGTGGTGTAGAACCTAGCGAAATGAAAGACTACGGATTTATGCAACAGCGAACCATCGAGGATTTCGACGGACACACTTGGGAACTATTCTATATGGATATGAGTAAAATTCCAAC
>CAYZBA010000169.1:0-3084 GCA_964476555.1 uncultured Flavobacterium sp. | reverse complement strand
ACAGCTTCTTCGCATGCAAAATTAATTTTTGATACCGCAAAACCCTTGCAATCTCTGGTTTTTGTGATTGATTAGCAAAGTTTAACACTATGACTATCAAATAATTATTACATTTGCCCGTTATCATAAATGACGTTTGAACACAAAAGGAAATGCAGATGAGAATTTTATGGATTGTAATCATCACTTTTTTATTTACTTCTTTTAACAATAACTCACTAAACCAAAAAAGAAATTTAGCTGACATTACAGAAACTACTGTAACACCTAAATCTAATTATTTGGACTTATACAATAGTTTCGGTTTGGCTGAAAAAATTCAGTTCAAAGCCTTTGAGCAGGCTATGCAAGGTTGGGAGAAAATAAATGCTAAAAACAAAAACATTATTACTATTATAGATTTTAGCCTTCCGTCAACTCAAAAACGAATGGTGGTATTAGATTTAGTGAAAAAACAAGTTCTTTTTCACACTTTAGTCTCACACGGACGCAATTCAGGCGAAAAATATGCAACCTCGTTTTCTAACCAACACGGTTCTTATCAAAGTTCGTTAGGGTTTTATCTTACAGAAAATACCTATATCGGAGGCAATGGTTACTCCTTACGACTCAAAGGACTGGAAAAAGGAATCAACGATCAAGCAAAAGCCAGAGCTGTGGTAATTCACGGAGCAGATTATTGTAGTGAAGCCGTTATTAAATCTACAGGAAGATTAGGACGAAGCTATGGCTGCCCGGCCCTACCAAGAGAAGTTAACGAACAAGTAATTAATACGATTAAAGAAGGAACACTTCTTTTTATTTTTGCAGATAATCAAGAATATATGGCGAACTCTGTTTATATCAACTCTCAAAATCAATATTTAGCAGAAAGCCCAAAGTCTAAGAAAACCCATAAAGTCTAAACATATAGCTACAGGTGTTTTTCTAATTTTCACCTGTATTATTCCCCTGTCAAAATCCGTACTTTGACAGGGGAATTTTGTTTTGTCACTCTACAATTTCAATCCACTGACCTTTGGTTCTTATGATGTATGTGTTGTCATACATCGCCTCAGCTTGCATTCCCGGAAGGTAATATTTACCGAGATAAGAAGCATTGAGCAACACCTTAAAGGTCTTCGTTTCATTCGCATTCAAACCAAAATAGAAATTCGTTCTATCGTCTCTGATGTCGATATAATCCGCTTTGTTTTCCACAAAACCTCCGAAATCTGTAAATCGAGTATTGACAATCTCAAATCCGGATGGTATAATTTGAGTAAGCGCCACATTCTCAATCTTTTGATTCGTCGTATTGCGAATGGTGATTTGAGCCACCAACTCGGTTCCTTGAGCAATCTTGCTTACATCCAAAACTTTTCCGTCTCGACTTTGATATGAAATGCTTCCGAAAAGTTTGTTCTGCATTACTTTCTCTTCTCCAATCGGTAAAATTCCACTGGTTGTCACTCTCACATAAACCGTATTGTCTTTGTTGTTTTTCAGCGTAATCGAATTTTCTCTCTGCGAAGCTTTGAGCTCTCTATCTACAAAAGCTTTCTGAGATGAGATTTTAACCGAATTTCCGTTTTGAGTATATGTAACATCGACACCTTTACCTCCGTTTTTCATCGCAAATTTGCTCATTGCATACAAAGCATAAGCCGTCGTTTGAGTACTCATCCAATTCTCTGACGAAAGTGCTTTCGCTAAATCATTCGCCATAGCAAAAGCTCTGGAATTATCGTTCAACAACAATAAAGTTTCTAAAGCCATCGCCCGATTTCTCTCAGGCGAACCGTAGTAATAATAGCTGTTGATATTATCTAAAGAAGCCGAATTGAACAAGGCTTGAGCCGCTTGTTTTTGACCTGCAATTGCATAAGCAGCCGCCAAACGCAATTTAGCTTCATTAGAAATATTCGCCGTTTCACGAAGTCTATTCATCGAACCCATATCAGGCGAACCTGCCAAAGCCAACGTATATAAACGATAGGCTTGTGCTATGTCGTTTCTGTAAGTTTCGTTCAATCGCCAATCTTTAGCTGCTCTTTGTTGGTAGGCAATCCATTTTGATTTGAATGACGATGGCAACACATAACCTTTTTTCTCTGCTTCAATAAGGAAGTGACCTACGTAGGAAGTATTCCAATCATTGGCATAATTCTGACCATTCCAATAGCTGAAACCTCCGTTGGAAATCTGATAACCGGTTAGTTTTTGAATTCCGGCTTTGATATTTTGGTTAATCGAAGCTTTTCGAGAATCCGACAAATCAACAACATCGCTGAGATACAGTTGTGGAAAAACTCCCGAAGTTACCTGTTCTAAACATCCGTGAGGATACTGAATCAAATAATCCAATCTTCGGTTGAAATCAATAGAAGGGAAAGACGAAACTTCGAGTTTCGCTTTGTTGCTTCCCGGAATTCCAAATGTTGAAAAGTTAAGCGTCTTACTGCTGTTTGGCTCCAAAACCACATCCACATAATCGTGAGTTATCGGATTCGGATTCGTAATATCTAATTCTACTTGATAGGTCGATTTTTCGTTTCCTGAAGTGGCAATCACTTCTATTTTTCCGATTCCTGTCACATCACCTGCTTCGAGGTTAAAATACACCATCTTCTCATCAGGATTTGAAAACGAAACCATTTGAGTCGCATCGCCTACTATTCGGATTCCATTATTGGTTTTCACCTGAACTTTTACGTTTTTAACCTGTTTTTCCATAGCAAAAAGCGTTACCGGAAGCGTAACTTTTTCGCCTTGCGAAATTTTCCTCGGAAGCGAAGCCAAAACCATAAGCGGTGTACGAACAGGAGTTGCTTTTTCTGCACTTCCGTAAGCTTCAGTTTTTACATCGCCGGCTACTACCATTGTGCGAACCGAACCAATATAATTCGGCATGTGAAGCTTATGAGAAGCCGTTTTTCCTTTCTCTAATGTGAACGGACCTAAATAAATCACCACAGGCTTGAATCGGTTGGCTTTTTGAGCATTGGCGCCTTTCAAATCTTCATCTCCCCCAATGGCAAAAATCTGATTGATTTTACCTCCGTAAGCACCAATCACATCGTCATAAACATCCCAAGTTTTTAC
>CAYZBA010000168.1:0-3099 GCA_964476555.1 uncultured Flavobacterium sp. | reverse complement strand
TTCACAATAAAAAATTTAAATTAAACATTCCATTCCCAATTAAGGGAGTGCAAAAGTACAACTATTTCTTTGAAATACAAATCTGTAAACATTTTTTTTGTTTACATTGTTGAAAGAAGAATCTTGGAGTTTCTGTAAACTCCTTGATATTTATATACTATCGCTTTCCTGCTACTATAGCAACAATTTCTCCTTTAATGTTTTTTTGTTTGAAGTGGTCCAATACTTCTTGGGCTGTTCCTCTGACAGTCTCCTCGTGTAATTTAGAGAGTTCACGAGAAACGGATACAGCTCTGTCTGCTCCAAAGTATTGTATAAATTCTTCTAATGTCTTTAGGAGTTTATGTGGAGAAACATAAAAAATCATGGTTCGGGTTTCTTCGGCTAAGGTTAATAAACGAGTTTGTCTACCTTTTTTCTCCGGAAGAAATCCTTCGAAAACAAAACGGTCATTAGGGAGCCCACTGTTTACTAGAGCAGGGACAAAAGCTGTAGCGCCAGGCAGGCATTCTACTTCAATTTGATTTTCGATACAAGCCCTAGTTAGTAAAAATCCCGGATCTGATATAGCAGGAGTTCCGGCATCTGAAATCAAAGCCATTGTTTCTCCTGATTGAAGCCGTTTTATGAGTGTTTCCATCGTTTTGTGCTCGTTGTGCATGTGGTGACTTTGCATTGGGGTTTCGATCCCAAAGTGCTTCAGTAGTTTACTGCTATTTCGGGTATCTTCTGCCAAAATCAAGTCAGCCTCTCTCAGAACTTTGATAGCTCTGAGGGTCATGTCTTCGAGATTTCCGATAGGAGTCGGGACGATGTATAGTTTTGACATTATAAAAAGTTACTTTCGATAATTTCCATAAAGCGAGCCTCATACTCTGCTTTGTTCTCCCAATTGTTATAGTCAGGTTTTACGAGATTTTCGATAAAATCTTTAGCTTCTTCGTAGCTTGAAAAAGTATTTAACTGAGAAAGCACTCTGTTGAAATCTTCGCTACTCCCTCCAAAAAGATGGAATTCGAAGGCTATTCTGTCATTGAGACCAATGTTAAAGTTCTTCTTAACGGCGTCATTTATAGAGATACTTTTAGGTTTAGCAACTGAAGTTTCTTTAGGCTCTGTTTTTTCTGTTTTTTCTTTTTTGTCTGCTTCTACAGGAACAAATATAGGTTCGTCGATTTCAGGTAAGAAATCTTCAAAAATAATTTGTTGATTAACAGATTTTCCGGGTTTAGCTTGAGTTAATGAAGCCTCGAAATCTTCAAAACGAAGGAGTGGCTCGGCAGTTTCGCTAGTTTCTTTCTTAGCTTCTAGATTAATTTCAGGATGTTTTTCTTCTTTGTTCTCTTCAAACGGAACTTTGTCTTTTTTAGATACAGTGATTTCTACCTCTTTTTCATTTGAGGTTACTTGATGCCCTTCTGGATTTTCTGCATTGACATTTTCTGGAGCAGAACTGTAGCTTTCTAGTTTTTCTTCAATTTCTGAAAGAGAAGTCAGGGTTGGAATGTTATCGGAGAGTTGTTCTTCTGCAAATCGCAAAACAGATAATTTTTCGTACAATTCTCGAGCTTCCTTATGTAACTGAGCAATCTCAGACTTGCCTTTTAGCTTTAAAATACGGTGCGCAATGCTGATTAGTTCCGCTTCTAATTTATTTTTCATAATAATTGAAAATTATTTGGAGTAAAAACTGGGTTTTTGTCTATATTTGTTTGCGATACAAAGTAATAAAAACTATTCTATTTTTCAGTAAAAGAAATCAAAAAAATGTTTCTCGAAAATCCTGTAAATCATCAAGAAAAATTTGGTTGGATAGAAGTTATCTGTGGTTCTATGTTTTCGGGAAAAACCGAAGAGCTTATTCGAAGACTCAAAAGAGCCCAATTTGCTAAGCAGAAGGTGGAGATCTTTAAACCCTCGATTGATACTCGATATGATGAGGAAAAAGTGGTTTCACACGATGCCAATGAAATTCGCTCGACTCCTGTGCCTGCTTCGGCCAACATCAGGATTTTGGCAAGTGGTTGCGATGTAGTGGGAATCGATGAAGCTCAATTCTTTGATGATGAAATTGTTTCAGTGTGCAATGATTTGGCTAATAGCGGTGTGCGAGTGATTGTTGCCGGTTTGGATATGGATTTTAAAGGGAATCCGTTTGGCCCGATGCCTGCTTTGATGGCCACGGCAGAATATGTAACTAAGGTACATGCCATATGTACTCGAACTGGGAATTTGGCGCATTATAGTTTTAGAAAATCAGCGAATGACAATTTGGTAATGTTGGGTGAAACGGAAGAGTATGAGCCTCTCAGTAGGGCAGCTTACTACAAAGCGATGCGTGAACAAAAATAAAACAGACGGAATTGAGATCCCGTCTGTTGTTTTATAAAAAGTTTGAAGTTGATATTAGTCTCTTTTTTTAAGCTCTTTTTTAGGAGCGTCTAATTTGTGAGACCTTTTTTTTAACTTCTCATGTCTTTTTTCTGATTTCTCAGCTTTTAAAGCCTCCCATTTTTTGAGCTGCTCAGGAGTAAGAATGCTTCTTATTTCTTTATCCATTTCTTCTTTTTTTGAAGATAAGGCTTCTCTTTTTTCTGATCTTTCTAATTTAGCAGCAGCCTTTTGCTTTTGCATTTCTGTCTTTTGCTTGTCAAAAAGGACAGTAAGCTTTTTTTGTTGTTCGGCAGTAAGATCTAACTCTTTTGTCATCTTTTCTACTTTAGCTTCAGTAGAGAAATGTTCTTTTTTATCCATTTTTCTTTCTTGAGCAAAAGCTGTCGTCCCGACAACAAATGCAATCATTAAAACGATTTTCTTCATCTCGAATTACTTTTTTAGGTTACGACATGCCTAAAAACAACAAATGTGCCAAAAAAAAATATAGTTCTGTCTGAAATATAAAATATTCTTTTTCAGTTGCTTTCGAAACCTAAGAAATTTTAGTGTAAAAAATGAATAATTTTTTTTTGAAAAAATTTGTTTCGTATTAAAAATATGCTTTATATTTGCACTCACAAAAGCGGAAGTAGCTCAGTTGGTAGAGCTCCAGCCTTCCAAGCTGGTTGTCGCGAGTTCGAGCCTCGTCTTCCGCTCAAAGCC
>CAYZBA010000167.1:0-3103 GCA_964476555.1 uncultured Flavobacterium sp. | reverse complement strand
TGGCAATGCGGAAAATTCTATTTCGAAGAATATAAAAAATACAACGAAAAAGAAGGCGTTCAGGTGCTTTCGTTTATCGACCGAATGGATTTGGTTTATGCCGCAGCAGATATGATTATCTCTCGTGCCGGAGCTTCATCGGTTTCGGAATTGGCGATTGTCGGGAAACCAACGATTTTCATTCCATCTCCGAATGTAGCCGAAGATCACCAAACCAAAAACGCTAAAGCAATTGCTGATAAAAACGGAGCCATCTTAATCAAAGAATCCGAATTGGATATTCGATTTAAAGATGTATTTTCTGAAGTAGTGCAAAACGAAGCATTACAAAAAGAGTTAAGCCAAAACATCAAGGCTTTAGCCAAACCTAACGCCACAAAAGATATTGTGGATGAAGTGGTCAAGTTGGTCATGCCACAAAGACACAAAGGCACAAAAAGATAAAAAAATGTGCCGTTCAAGTCCTTGAGACTTTGTGGCAGAAAAAAGTCATAGACCATAAAGATGTAAAAAACTGGTTATGAAATTGAATGGATAATGATAAACGAGTCAAACAGCAACAAAAGAAGTTTTGAGCCAATATCTCTTGAAGAAGAAGCGATTGGAAGAGCTATTGTCAATGCTGCTTATATTGTGCACAAAGAGTTAGGCCCAGGGCTGTTAGAAAAGGTGTATGAAGTATGTTTTGCTCAGGTTTTAAAAGAGCAAGGGTTTGACGTAAAAAGACAAACAGACATCCCTATAGTGTTTAGAGATATTGTTTTTAATGAAGGATTACGATTAGATATTATGGTAAATGATTTAGTTATTTGTGAATTAAAAGCTTTAGATAATGTCAATCCTGTTTGGGAAGCACAATTACTTAGTCACTTAAAGTTAACCGGAAAACGATTAGGGTATCTAATAAATTTTAATGTACCTCTAATTAAAAACGGAATAAAAAGAATGGTTTTATAAATATTGATTAAAAACTTAGTGCCCCTTTGAGTCCTTGAGACTTTGTGGCAAAAAATTTAAAATGAAAGAATTTAAAAACATATTTTTCATCGGAATCGGAGGCATCGGAATGAGCGCCTTAGCCCGATATTTCCATTCGGTTGGAAAATCTGTTTACGGATACGACAGACATCAATCTGAACTCACTATAGAGCTCGAAAAAATGGGAATATCTATTCACTACACAGATGATTTGAATAACATTCCAAGTTCTTTGACCAAAGAAAATACTTTGGTTGTCATCACTCCTGCTGTTCCAAAATCGCATTCGGAGTGGAACTATTTTATCGACAACGGATTCGAAATCAAAAAACGTTCAGAGGTTTTGGGACTCATAACCAAAGACACCTATTGCTTTGCCGTAGCAGGAACCCACGGAAAGACAACCACAACCGGAATTTTAGGCCACATCCTTTACCAAAGTGGTGTAGATGTAACGGCTTTTGTTGGTGGAATCGTAGAAAACTACCATTCTAACCTTATCGGAAACGGAAAAACCGTAACGGTTGTCGAGGCAGATGAATTTGACCGTTCGTTCTTGAGATTATATCCCGATATGGCTTGCATTAATTCTATGGATGCAGACCATTTAGACATCTACAGAGACAAGTCGCATATCGAAGAATCGTTCCTTGAATTTGCCAATAAAATCCAAGATAAAAACAAGCTTTTTGCCCCGGCTGAATTGCATTTGAATGCCACCAAAATCGGTTTTTCAGATGCAGATGATTTTCAAGCAAAAAATATCCGGGTCGAAAACGGAGCTTATGTTTTTGACGTAAAAACAAAAGATGGAGATATAAAAGACATTCGTTTTCACTTACCGGGGAAACACAATTTGAGCAATGCTCTCACGGCTCTTTCGATGGCTAAATCCTATGGTATTTCAGACGACAACATCAAAAAAGCCTTAGAGAGTTTCAAGGGAATCGAAAGGCGTTTTTCATACAAAATAAAGACCGAAAACTTGGTTTTGATCGATGATTATGCGCATCACCCAACCGAGATAAATGCGGTTTTTACAGCCGTAAAAGAATTGTATCCGAACAAAAAAAACGTGGCTGTTTTTCAACCGCATTTATTTAGCAGAACCCGAGATTTTCTCGACGGATTTGCCACAAGTTTGTCACAATTCGACGAAGTTATTTTATTGGACATCTACCCGGCTCGAGAGCTTCCAATCGAAGGAGTAACCTCACAGGCCTTGTTGGATAAAATAACTCACCCGAACAAGAAATTAGTCACTAAAGTAGAACTCAACAATGCTGTTTTAGCCTCTGATGCTCAAATTGTTGTAATTGTAGGAGCTGGTGATATCGGAGAAATGGTGATGCCTTTGAAAGAGTTTTTAGAGAAAAGTTGATTAAACACAGAGATTCTCAGAGAAAACTCAGAGAAACACAGAAAAATGGATATAAATGAGTTGTCATACAAAGTAATCGGATGTGCTATAGAGGTACATAAGCAGTTAGGAGTAGGATTGTTGGAGTCTGCTTATAAAGAGTGTTTGTATTATGAACTCAAAAAGCAAAATCTGTCTGTTGAAAAAGAAAAGGTTTTGCCTATTATATATAAAGAAATTAAACTAGACCACGGATATAGAATTGATTTGTTAGTCGAAAATATTTTAGTAATCGAACTCAAAACGGTAGAATGTTTTACCGATGTTCATTTTGCTCAAGTATTGACATATCTCAAATTAGGCAATTATCCATTAGGGCTTTTGATGAACTTTCACAGTAAAGTTCTAAAAGAAAATATTAAACGATTTATAAATAAAAACTTTGAGGTTCTCTGAGATAACTTTGGGAAACTCTGCGAAACAAAAAATGAAAAAACTAAACTGGAATAACATACGATTAGTGCTAATGCTCATCGCAGTAGTATTCTTGTATGCTTTCGGTTTAGAGCGAAATAAAAAACGAATTGTCTCTGCTCCAAAGATAGAATTTGTGGGTGAAAGCAGATTGTTCATAACCGAAGATTCGGTTAATAAATTGTTGATAGAAAATTTTGGACCCAAAAAAACCATTACCAAAGAAAACTTAGTTTTGAAGAAGTTGGAAAGTGTGCTTATTAATCACCCAATCATTGAACAAGCAGAGGT
>CAYZBA010000166.1:0-3156 GCA_964476555.1 uncultured Flavobacterium sp. | reverse complement strand
AATGACCCGAATCGTTTTTATTATCGTTCAGATCACTATAATTTTGCTAAAAAAGGTATTCCGGCTATCTTTTATTTTGACGGAGTACACGAAGATTATCACAGGGCGACCGATACTCCGGATAAGATAGATTTCCCATTATATGAGAAAAGAGTTCGTTTGGCTTTTGCTGTAGCATGGGAATTAGCGAATGCAGAAAAGCGACCGGTTGTTGACAAAGACGGAAAGTAGATTAAATAGAATAAAAAAAATAAGCTATCTCAACCGGATAGCTTATTTTTTTATTCTTAATATAATAGAAGTGAATTATTTCTTTTTCAAGAATTCATCAACTAATTCAGGAGACATAACACTTTCTACAAAAGTATAAGCACCTGTTTTTGGAGATCTAACCATTTTAATAGCTTTGGTTAATCTTTTTGAAGATGTTTGCAGGGTTGCTACCGTTTTCTTTGCCATGACTCTAAATTATTTAATTTCTTTGTGTACTGTCATTCTTTTCAAGATAGGATTGTATTTTTTGATTTCCAATCTATCCGGAGTATTCTTTTTATTTTTTGTAGTGATGTAACGAGAAGTTCCAGGAAGCCCAGATTCTTTGTGCTCGGTACATTCTAAAATCACCTGAATTCTATTGCCTTTCTTTGCCATTGTATTATAGTTTTAAAGCTGTTATGATTATAGAGCAAAACCGTTAGCTTTTGCTTCTTTCAGCACAGCACTGATTCCTTTTTTATTAATGGTTTTAATAGCTGATGTAGAAACTCTTAAAGTTATCCATCTGTCTTCTTCAGGAAGATAGAAACGCTTTCTAACCAAATTCACAGAGAATTTTCTTTTGGTTTTATTCATAGCGTGTGAAACATTGTTTCCTACCATTGCTTTTTTGCCTGTAAGTTCACAAACTCTTGACATTATCTTTAGTTTTATACGTTAATCCAAAAATCAGGGTGCAAAGATAAGAAAACATTTTTATCAGGCAAATTATTTCTATTTCTTTTTTCGAAAAATATTTTCGGTGACCCTCAAAGGGTTAAGATACGGTTAATAGCCAAATTTATTAATTGTGGTTTCATCCTAAAACCGTACTTTTGTACCTTAATTTAATATTGTTAAAAATGGAAAACGGAATTTATGCTAAATTCACCACTTCTAAAGGAGAAATTTTAGTACAACTTACTTATGATAAAACACCCGGAACTGTAGGGAATTTTGTTGGGTTAGCAGAAGGGAATCTCGAGAATTCTGCAAGACCTCAAGGGAAGCCTTTTTATGATGGGCTTAATTTTCATCGTGTAATTCCTGATTTTATGATTCAGGGAGGTTGTCCTCTAGGAACCGGGACCGGAGATCCGGGGTATAAATTTGATGATGAATTCCATCCGGATTTAAGACACGACAAACCGGGAGTTCTTTCTATGGCGAATGCCGGCAAAGGAACTAATGGTTCGCAATTTTTCATCACGCATGTAGCAACTCCGTGGTTGGATGACAATCATACCGTTTTCGGGCAAGTAGTTAAAGGGCAAGAAGTGGTTGATAGCATTGTTCAAGGAGATAAAATCGAAAAATTAGAAATTATAAGAGTAGGGGAAGAAGCCAAAAAATGGAATGCTGTTGAGGCTTTCAGAACTTTTGAAGGAGCTCGTGAAAAACGTTTGGCAGAACAAAAGCGTTTGGCACAAGAAAGGTTTGAACAGCTTACAAAAGGTTACGACAAAACGCCAAGCGGACTACACTATAAAATTCTTGAAAAAGGAAATGGAGTTAAAGCTCAAAAAGGAAAAAGAGTATCGGTTCACTATACAGGAGCCTTAGATAATGGGCAAGTTTTTGATTCTTCTTACAAAAGAAATCAACCTATCGATTTCGTTTTAGGAGTAGGTCAGGTCATCGAAGGTTGGGACGAAGGTATTGCTCTTTTAAGTGTTGGTGATAAAGCTCGTTTTGTGATTCCGTCTCATTTAGGGTATGGTTCAAGAGGAGCAGGAGGCGTAATTCCACCCAATGCTACTTTGGTTTTTGATGTGGAATTAAAGAACGTAAAATAAGAATTAAATTAGAATACAATGAATACAGGAGTAACAGAAGGAATTGATTTTATAGCAGCTTCGGCTTCAAAAATCGGGGATGTAGATTTTGAGAATCTTACATTCGGGAGCGTTTTTACAGACCACATGTTGGTTTGTGACTATAAAGACGGAAAGTGGGAGAAGCCTGTTATACAACCCTATGCTCCTTTCAGTATAGAGCCTTCTGCAAAAGTTTTCCATTACGGACAAGCCATTTTCGAGGGGATGAAAGCCTACAAAACCGATTCGGATGAGATATGGCTTTTCCGTCCTGAAGAGAATTTTAAACGTTTCAACAAATCAGCCGTACGCTTGGCAATGCCGGAAGTACCTGAGTTTGTTTTTATGGAGGGATTAAAACAATTGATTGCTATCGAAAAAGATTGGGTAAAAAAAGGCAAAGGAAACGCCTTATACATTCGTCCTTTTATGATAGCTACCGGTAGCGGAGTGGTGGCAGCGCCCTCTCAACAATATCGATTTATGATTATACTTTCACCGGCTAAATCTTATTATTCAGGTGAAGTAAAAGTGATTATCGCGGACCATTACAGTAGAGCGGCCAACGGAGGAATCGGGGCAGCTAAAGCAGCAGGTAACTATGCAGCTCAGTTTTATCCGACCAAATTGGCTAACGAAAAAGGCTTCCAACAAATCATCTGGACAGACGATGCTACGCATACTAAGCTAGAGGAGGCAGGAACAATGAACGTATGGTTCAGGATCAACGATACGTTATATACAGCTCCGGCCGGTGAGAGAATTTTGGATGGAATCACTAGAAAAACACTTATTGATTTAGCAAGGCACTTAGGAATTAAAGTAGAAGTTCGTTCTGTTTTGGTTTCAGAATTGGTTGAAGCTCACAAAAACGGTACGCTACAAGAAATCTTTGGTTCAGGTACAGCAGCTGTGGTGAATCCGATTAGTGGTTTTTCGTATGACGATGTTTATTATGAACTTCCGAAAATCGAAAATCCGGTTTCGTTATTCTTAAAAGAAAAACTCACTGATATTCAGTATAAAAAAGCAGAAGATGTTTTTGGTTGGACACAAAAAGTGATGTAACCTTAATCTTATTTAA
>CAYZBA010000165.1:0-3226 GCA_964476555.1 uncultured Flavobacterium sp. | reverse complement strand
TATCTTTGCACCTCAGTTTCTTTGCCCCTCAAAAATGAAATCATACACAGACCAAATCGGAAATACTATAGTTCTCGAAAAAACTCCTAAAAGAATCGTTTCAATTGTTCCTTCACAAACCGAATTGTTATTCGACTTAGGTTTAGAGGAAAGCATTGTGGGAATCACGAAATTCTGTGTACATCCTTATCATTTCAAAGCTACCAAAACGCTAGTTGGAGGTACCAAGAAAGTTCATTACGAAAAAATCCGATTGCTCAATCCGGATATCATTATTGCCAACAAAGAAGAAAATACTCAGGAGATAGTCGAAGAATTACAAAAAATTGCTCCGGTCTGGACAAGCGATATCAAAACTCTGGATGACAACAAGGCGATGATTTCGCAGTTCGGGAAAATCTTCAACTGCAGAACCGAAGCCGAAAATCTGAACCAAAAAATCGATTTTGCCCTTAAAGATTTCTTGAGTTTTGTCTCACAACGAAAAGTACAGAAAGCGGCTTATTTTATTTGGAAAAACCCATATATGGTAGCGGGTTCAGACAACTTTATCAATGAGATGCTAACGTTGAATAACTTCCAAAATATCTATGCTAACAAAGGGCGTTATCCTGAAATCGAAATCAAAAAAATGCGATTAGAAGGCGATCCGGATTTGGTTTTCCTCTCTAGCGAACCTTATCCGTTTAAGGAAGAAGATGCTTTCGAAATCGGGAGATTTACACATCATGCTAAAACAGTGTTCGTAGATGGCGAAATGTTCTCGTGGTATGGCAGTAGAATTCTAAAAGCATTCGAATACTTCAAACAACTTCACCGTAGAATAGGGTAGTAGTTTTCAGTCTCAGTCTCAGTTTTCAGTCTGAAAATTCGTAATTTCTAACTCGTAATTCGTAATTCGTAATTTTTAATTCGTAATTAAAACTGAAATTTTAAAGAAAGTCCCAAGTTGTTGCCATAGTTCAAATCATCTCTGAACCATTCGGGGCTAAGAGAGAGGTCATCGCTTACGTTGAACTGCTTTAGGTGAGCAGAAACATTAGCTTCGACTATATTCAAAATGTAAAAGCCGATAGAAATCAACATCGAAAGGTCTCGGTTTCGTTGGAAGATTTTTTGAGCATAAAGTAGCCTATCGTTGTCCAAGTATTTATCTCCCTGAAATTCATCATCGTTGAAGCCCGCTAATCGACGTTTATAAGCATCGCGATATCGGTGGTATTCGTTGTTGTTGTGAATGTAGATTCCGACACTGGTCCCGATGGCGGCGTACACAATCGGGATTTTCCAGTAGTCTTTATTGTAAGCTTGGCCTAAACCGGGCAAAATAGCAGAATAAAAAGCCGCTTTTGAGGGCTTTAAAGGATCTTGCAGGTTGTTGAACTTGATAGAATCCTGAACCACGAGCATACCGTTTTGCTGTTGAGCAAAAGAGCAGTTTCCGATAAGGAAAGCAAAGAACAGTATGTATAGAAGGTGTTTCAACTATTTTTCGATAAGTTTCAAAATGCGGTTCAAATCTTCTTCCGAATGGAACGGAATAATGATTTTCCCTTTTCCGTTTGCGGTAGCCTTAATCTCTGTTTTTGTTCCAAAGAATTCTGACAAGGCCATTTTAGAAGTCTCCGGAAGTTCAAATGATTTGGCTTGTTTTTTCGCTTTGGGTTTTAATCCTTCTTGATAGGCTTTTACCAAATTCTCGGTTTCACGTACCGATAGCGATTGACTCACAATTTTGCGATAAATGTCAATCTGAGCATCCGTATCTTCAATGTTAATCAAAGCTCTACCATGCCCCATAGAAATGAAACCGTCTCTCATTCCGGTCTGGATGATTGGGTCGAGTTTTAATAGACGTAAATAGTTGGTAATGGTCGAACGTTTTTTACCTACTTTTTCGCTCATTTGCTCTTGAGTAAGCCCGATTTCATCAATTAAACGTTGATATGAAAGAGCCACCTCAATAGGGTCAAGGTCATGTCTTTGGATGTTTTCAACGAGTGCCATCATGAGCGACTCATTGTCGTTGGCAATTCTGATATAAGCAGGAATTGTGGTGAATCCGGCTTGTTTTGAAGCTCTAAGTCTTCGCTCACCCGAGATAAGTTGATATTTGTTGAAGTCTAATTTTCGAACCGTGATGGGTTGAATAACTCCTAATTCTTTGATGGAAATAGCCAATTCCTGTAATGCCTCTTCGTTGAAGTTGCTTCTTGGCTGAAACGGATTTATCTCAATACTGTCAATATCAAGCTCTACGATATTCCCAACTACTTTGTCTGCATTTTTGTCATCAATAGATTGAATATCGTTTGCTGGGTCTTTCAAAAGTGCAGAAAGACCTCTTCCTAAGGCTTGTTTTTTGGTTGCTTTCGTCATAAAATCAAAGGCTGTTTTTAGTGATAATTTCTTCTGCCAATTGCAAATAATTGGCGGCTCCTTTGCTGGTCGCATCATAGTTGATAATGCTTTCTCCAAAACTTGGCGCTTCGCTTAGTTTCACGTTACGTTGAATCACAGATTTAAAAACCATATCGCTAAAGTGTTTTTGCACTTCTTCGGCTACTTGGTTGGATAGTCTCAAACGGGAATCATACATCGTGAGCAAAAGCCCTTCGATATCCAATTCCGGATTGTGAATTTTCTGTACGCTTTTTATCGTATTGAGGAGTTTTCCTAAACCTTCAAGAGCAAAATATTCGCACTGAATCGGGATAATAACCGAATCAGCTGCCGTAAGAGCATTCAGAGTGAGTAGCCCCAAAGACGGAGCACAATCAATCAAAATATAATCGTATTCGTTTTTGATTTCTTCAAGGGCTTGTTTGAGCATATACTCACGATTCTCTTTATCGACAAGCTCGATTTCTACGGCCACTAAGTCGATATGAGCAGCAATGATATCTACATTGGGCGTATTGCTTTGCAAAATAGCTTCTTTGACTGTAGCACTATGCTCCAAAACCTGATAGGTTCCTTTTTCGACGGCTTCGATATCAATGCCCAGACCCGAACTGGCATTCGCCTGAGGGTCAGCATCAATAAGCAAAACTTTTTTCTCTAAAACACCCAGAGAAGCGGCTAAATTTACCGAAGTAGTTGTTTTTCCTACTCCTCCTTTTTGATTGGCAACAGCTATTATTTTACCCATTTTATACTTAAAAAAATCAGCCGTAAAAATACAACTATTTATGGATTTTTAAAATTAAAGTTTTGGTAAATCGGG
>CAYZBA010000164.1:0-3230 GCA_964476555.1 uncultured Flavobacterium sp. | reverse complement strand
TTGTCATCGAAACCAAGTTGTAACGCTTCATACCCGTCAACCTCTTTGGTTCTGACTTGGGTAACAACACATGGCCCCGCCTCAATAACGGTACAAGGAATGTTTTTCCCGTTCTCGTCAAAGATGCTGGTCATGCCGATTTTTCTTCCAATTAACCCAGACATATTGATTATTTATTAAAAATTATTTAAATTTCCCTTTTTAAAAGGCTGCAAAAATAAGCATTAAGTTTTAATCTACAAAACTTAATGCTTATTTATTTCACAACCTGTATTTTATCAGACTTTAATCTCTACTTCTACTCCTGAAGGAAGCTCCAATTTCATTAAAGCATCAACTGTTTTTGAAGAAGAAGAATAAATATCTAAAAGTCTTTTGTATGAGCTTATCTCAAATTGCTCTCTCGATTTTTTGTTCACGTGCGGAGAACGCAAAACAGTAAAGATTTTTTTATGAGTTGGCAACGGAATTGGCCCTGTTACCACAGCCCCTGTACTTTTTACAGTTTTTACGATTTTCTCAGCTGATTTATCAACCAGCATATGATCGTATGATTTTAATTTTATTCTGATTTTTTGACTCATCTGTTTAAAAATTAAGCGTTACCTCTTGCTTTTTTAATTACCTCTTCTGAAATATTAGAAGGCGTTTCTGCATAGTGAGAGAACTCCATAGTCGAAGTAGCTCTACCAGAAGACAATGTTCTCAATGTAGTTACATAACCGAACATTTCCGAAAGCGGCACAGAAGCTTTAATAACTTTAGCTCCAGCTCTGTCTCCCATATCGTTTACTTGACCTCTACGTCTGTTCAAGTCACCCACGATATCACCCATATTTTCCTCAGGAGTAATAACCTCTAGTTTCATGATCGGCTCAAGGATTACAGCTCCTGCTGCTTTTGCAGCCTCTTTAAATCCTAGTTTCGCAGCCAATTCGAATGAAAGTGAGTCAGAGTCTACCGCATGGTATGAACCATCCAACAACACAACTTTCATTGAGTCTACTTCGAAACCTGCCAAAGGACCCTGTTTCATCGCTTCTCTGAATCCTTTTTCTACAGAAGGAATATATTCTTTCGGAACGTTACCACCTTTAACCTCATTAACGAATTGTAATCCTTGAGGAACTTTTCCGTCAACTTCGTCAGCAGGTCCTATAGTAAATACGATATCTGCAAATTTACCACGACCTCCGGTTTGTTTCTTATAAACCTCTCTGTGGTTAGCCGTACGAGTAATAGCCTCTTTATACTCCACTTGCGGCTCTCCTTGGTTAACTTCTACTTTGAACTCACGTCTCATACGATCAATGATAATGTCCAAGTGAAGCTCTCCCATACCAGAGATAATAGTTTGTCCTGACGCTTGGTCTGTTCTAACAGTAAATGTCGGATCCTCCTCAGCTAGCTTAGCAAGCGCTGTACCCATTTTATCAGCATCCGCTTTTGTTTTAGGCTCTACAGCGATACCGATTACCGGATCAGGAAACACCATTGATTCAAGAATAATTGGGTGTTTCTCATCACAAAGTGTATCTCCGGTTTTGATATCTTTAAATCCTACTGCTGCTCCAATATCTCCAGCTTCAATTCTTTCAATTGGGTTTTGTTTGTTAGCGTGCATTTGGTAGATACGAGAAATACGCTCTTTAGAGCCCGAACGAGTGTTCAATACATAAGAACCCGCATCTAACCCCCCTGAATATACACGGAAGAATGCTAAACGACCTACATAAGGGTCTGTAGCGATTTTAAACGCCAATGCAGCAAAAGGAGCATCAACAGTTGGTTTACGGAACACCACCTCGTCAGTGTTCGGATTAGTACCTTCAATAGCTTCTTTATCTACCGGAGAAGGCAAGTACATACATACCGCATCCAACATGAATTGAACCCCTTTGTTTTTGAAAGATGAACCACATGTCATCGGGATGATACTCATATCTAGAGTAGCAGCACGAAGTGCAGCATTGATTTCATCCTCAGTGATTGAATTTTCATCTTCCATATATTTCTCAAGTAGATTCTCATCATAAGCCGCAATCTCCTCGATAAGTTGACCTCTGTATTGTTTTACTTCGTCAACCATATCAGCAGGAATATCGATTACGTCGAATGTAGTTCCTTGAGTTTCTTCGTGCCATACAATAGCACGGTTCTTAATCAAATCTACGATTCCTTTAAAGTCTGCTTCTTCACCAATAGGAAGAACGATAGGCACAGCATTTGAACCTAGCATTTCTTTTACTTGTTTACAAACATTAAGGAAGTTAGCCCCCTGACGGTCCATTTTATTAACGAACCCCATACGAGGAACTTTATAGTTATCAGCTAATCTCCAGTTTGTTTCCGATTGTGGCTCAACTCCGTCAACCGCAGAGAACAAGAACACCAATCCATCAAGTACACGAAGAGAACGGTTTACCTCTACGGTAAAGTCAACGTGCCCCGGAGTATCGATGATGTTGAAGTGATATTCTTTAGTTTCTGAAGTTTTTTTACCTTGTTCCGTAGGAAAATTCCATGTACAAGTTGTAGCTGCAGAAGTAATAGTAATACCTCTCTCTGCCTCTTGTTCCATCCAGTCCATCGTAGAAGAACCTTCGTGAGTTTCTCCCATTTTATGGTTTTTACCTGTATAGAACAATATACGCTCGGTAGTTGTTGTTTTCCCAGCATCAATATGTGCTGCAATACCTATATTTCTTGTATATTTTAAATCTCTTGCCATTGTACTTTATATGTATTAGAATCTAAAGTGAGAGAACGCTTTATTCGCCTCTGCCATTTTATGAGTATCCATTCTCTTTTTAACAGCAGCACCTTCTTCTTTAGCAGCAGCTAAAATTTCTGCAGCTAATTTAGCCGACATTGATTTCTCATTTCTCTTACGAGCATAAAGAATCAACCACTTCATAGCCATAGAGATTTTTCTGTCCGGTCTGATTTGCATCGGAATTTGGAAGGTAGCTCCCCCTACTCTACGAGAACGTACCTCAACGTGAGGCATCACATTCGTAAGGGCGTCTTTCCAAATCTCCAATGAAGATTTCTCCTCATCTTGTTTTTTAGTTTCTACAATATCAAGAGCATCATAGAATACTTTAAACGCAACTGATTTTTTACCGTCCCACATCAAGTTGTTTACAAAACGCGTAACCAACTGATCGTTAAATTTCGGATCCGGTAAAAGCGGTCTTTTTTTCGCTTGTCTTTTTCTCATGTCTTTT
>CAYZBA010000163.1:0-3257 GCA_964476555.1 uncultured Flavobacterium sp. | reverse complement strand
CCTCCGAATTCGCCCATTTCAAGCAAATAAGGCACCATAATGTTACTTATAGAAATTGAAGCGGTTTTAGAATAACGAGAAGCAATATTTGGCACTCCGTAATGGATAACTCCGTGTTTTACGAAAGTCGGGTTGTTATGAGTTGTGACTTCTGAAGTTTCGAAACAACCTCCAGTATCAATACTTACGTCAACAATAACAGAGCCTTTTTTCATAAACTCAACCATCGATTCAGGGACAAGAATAGGAGTTCTGTATTTTCCTTTGGCAGCTCCAATCACCACATCAGCACGTCTGAGGGCTTTTAAGAGTAGTTTGTCTTGCAGAGTGGAGGTAAAAACTCTGTGCGAAAGTTGATTTTGTAGGCGTCTGAGCTTAGAAATCGAATTTTCAAAAACTTTGACATTGGCTCCTAAGCCTAAAGCAGTCTTTGCAGCATATTCCGCTACTGTCCCTGCCCCTAAAATTACTACTTCGGTCGGAGCAACTCCCGTGATATTCCCTAAAAGCAATCCCTTTCCCGACTGATGATTACCCAACAATTCCGAAGCAATCATAATAGAAGCAGCACCTGCAATTTCACTAAGTGATTTCACTATCGGATATGAGCCGTCCGAATCTTTGATATATTCAAAAGCAATGGCTGTAATTCGCTTTTTTTGTAAAGCTTCTAGATAGGATTTTTTTCTGGTTTTGAGTTGAATGGCAGAAACCAACAAGGTTTTCGGATTCATCATTTCGATTTCCTCCTCTGTAGGTGGTTCCACTTTTAAAATAATCGGGCACGAAAAAACCTTTTTCGTATTGCTAGTGATTTCGGCTCCGGCTTCGCTATATTCACGGTCCGTATAATCCGCTCCCATACCGGCTCCAGCCTCGATAAGCACTCGGTGCCCATTATTTGTCAGGGTATTTACGGCTTCCGGAGTTAGACAAACACGCCTTTCCTGAAAAACAGTTTCCTTTGGAATTCCAAAAAACAAATCGCTTTTTTGTATCATTACCTCTAGTTTTTCTTCTTGAGGAAATAATTCCTGCTTACTGAAAGGAGTAGTTATGTCCATATTTTTTTA
Source organism: uncultured Flavobacterium sp. (assembly GCA_964476555.1). Lineage (GTDB taxonomy): Bacteria > Bacteroidota > Bacteroidia > Flavobacteriales > Flavobacteriaceae > Flavobacterium. Next base: position 2,184 of record CAYZBA010000163.1, on the reverse strand, counting down.
CCTAAACCAACGGACTAAATTACGAAATAAATTTATACGGCCAACTATTCTCCCTGTAAAACTCCGCTACCATAGGTGAGTCAAAAAATAAAAAAGACTGCCTGAATTCCTCAGACAGTCGCAATGATGCTAAAATTGAATTTATTATTTATTTTTCAATAAATCTCGGATTTCTGCCAAGAGCTCTTCCTGTGTTGGTCCTGCCGGTGCAGCCGGCGCTTCAGGAGCCGGTGCGGGAGTTTTCAATTTGTTAATCGCTTTAATCATCACAAATAGAATGAAAGCGATGATCACAAAGTTAATAAGCGCAGAAAGGAACATTCCGTATTTTACACTTCCCCATATCGTAAGTTGTTCGATAGACTCCAAACCTGCTTTTTCTAAGGCAGGATTTAAGAGTAAGGGAGTAATCACATCTTCGATAAAAGAGCTAACAATCTTTCCGAAAGCCCCACCGATAATAACCCCTACTGCCATATCAATTACGTTTCCTTTGACAGCAAATTCTTTGAATTCTTGTAGAAATCCCATAGCGTTTTGTTTTTGGTTCATAACAAAATTAAAAAAAAAATAACACCAACAGTAAAGCTTAAAACATTTCGTTACTTATTTTATTTATTTCAACTTTTCGTTGTTGTGATGTCTGTCGTGATCTCTTTGTGTTTTGAGAGCCATTTTTTTGTCAAAAGCGGCTTGTAGGTCCACTCCGGTTTGGTTGGCTAAACACAACACTACGAAGACCACATCTGCCAGCTCTTCTCCTAAGTCTTTGGCTTTGTCACTTTCTTTTTCAGATTGCTCTCCATAACGTCTAGCAATGATTCGAGCCACCTCTCCTACTTCTTCCGTAAGCTGAGCCATATTGGTTAGTTCGTTGAAATAACGTACACCATGGGTTTTTATCCAATTATCTACTTCAAGTTGAGCGTTTTTCAAATCCATTTCAATAAGGTTTTAAAGTTATTTTGTAATTCTTTTTTCGTTTTGCTTGACGAATGCTTCCCAACCGGAATAGCTTTTCCCGGCCGTTACTCGGGATGCATTAAAAAAATGACACACGGCTGCTGCCAAACCATCTGTACTGTCGAGGTTTTTCGGGAGTTCTTTGAGGCCGAGCAGTTGTTGAAGCATTTTAGCCACTTGCTCTTTGCTGGCGTTTCCGTTGCCGGTAATGGCCATTTTTATCTTTTTGGGTTCGTATTCCGTAATCGGGATTTGTCTGGAAAGTCCTGCAGCCATGGCCACACCTTGTGCTCTTCCGAGTTTGAGCATTGATTGTACGTTCTTCCCAAAAAACGGAGCTTCGATAGCAATTTCGTCCGGATGGTGAGTGTCGATAAGCTCGATGGTTCGCTCAAAAATGATTTTAAGCTTTACGTAGTGATCATCATATTTAGAAAGTTGCAATTCGTTGAGTTGCAAAAATTCCATTTTTTTATTGATGACCTTTATTAGTCCGAAACCCATAATGGTAGTTCCGGGATCGATTCCCAAAATGATACGTTCGGTATTTTTAGTTTCGGTATTCAACTTGCTTCATAAAAGAACAAAGGTACAGCATAAAAACAAAAAAACCACTTCAAAAAATGAAGTGGTTTCTTGTTGGTCTACTAGGACTCGAACCTAGAACGACTGAACCAAAATCAGCTGTGTTACCATTACACCATAGACCAGTACCTGCATAATTGCGGGTGCAAATGTAAAACAAATTTTGTTATATACAAATTTTACACGCAATTTATTTCAAAAGAAAATAGTTAAAGATTGCTCTTTTTTAAATGTCTATTTTATTTCTTGACACAATTCAATCAGCACTCCGTTAGTCGTTTTTGGGTGTAAAAAAGCTACTAACTTGTTGTCTGCCCCTTTTTTAGGTGTTTCATTAAGCACTGTAAAACCTTCTGATTTTAGCCTTTCAATTTCCGAAACAATGTCTTCTACATCAAAAGCGATATGATGTATTCCTTCACCTTTTTTTTCAATAAATTTCGCAATCGGGCTTTCAGGGTTGGTTGCTTCCAACAATTCGATTTTATTTGGGCCATTCATAAAAAACGAAGTTTTCACGCCTTCGCTGGCTACTTCTTCGGTTTTGTAATGTGGTGCTCCAAACAGTTTTGCGAAAAGCTCATTTGAGGCTTCTAAATCTTTAACGGCAATACCGATATGTTCTATTTTTTTCAT
>CAYZBA010000162.1:0-3314 GCA_964476555.1 uncultured Flavobacterium sp. | reverse complement strand
TGAGAAATCGTGTGAGCGATTCTCCTGTTGGAGCAACAGATGCCTATCAATCCTTGCTTTTCTTGGCAGGACACACTACAAGACATACTTTGCAAATCGAAGAGATTAAATCGAATAGTAATTTTCCTCAATAATTACCGCCTGGCTGGTCAATAGACTTACCAGGCTAATCTCTTCTTCGTGTTGCTGCACATAATGGAAGGCGCTGATAGGTTAACACAAAGTACTAACCTAATTCGGCAGGTAACTTCATCTGCCTTAAAATCTAGATTTATACCATGACTACAAATACAAAACCTTCCGTTTGGCAAGAAATTAGAAACGCTATTCGTGGTGTCGAAGTTGACTATACACAAATTAGCCTCAAAAGAGCTATTTTTCTTTTGGCCGTTCCGATGATTTTGGAACTGTTGATGGAAACTACCTTTGCCGTAGCCGACATCTTTTTCGTAGGTAAACTCGGTGCTTCTGCAGTAGCCACTGTAGGGCTTACGGAAACCTATTTATTCCTGTTTTACTCCATTGCTATGGGGCTTTCGGTAGCCGTAACGGCTATTATTGCCCGAAGAATCGGAGAGAAAAACAAAGAAGATGCTGCCAAATCGGCTGTTCAAGCGATTGCTTTAGGGGTTTTAGCTTCTATTCCTTTTTTGATTGCCGGAATTTTCTTTTCAAAAGAATTACTGGCTCTCATGGGTGGTGACCCGTGGGTAATCGAAGAAGGATATAAATACACCCAGTGGATGTTGGGAGGAAATGTCGTAATTATGCTGCTGTTTGTCATTAACGCCATCTTCCGTGGTGCCGGAGATGCAGCCATTGCGATGTGGGTTTTGACTATTGCTAATGGTATCAATATTGTACTAGACCCAATACTAATTTTCGGTTGGGGGCCAATTCCTGCTATGGGTGTCGAAGGTGCAGCCATTGCTACCAACATAGGTAGAGGAATCGGTGTCCTGATGCAACTTTGGCTGCTTTTCAAAGGCGGAAAACAAATCCGACTTTCTATGGCTCAGCTTTGTTTGGATACGAAAATCATGCTCAACATCTTGAAAACCTCTTTAGGAGGCATCGGGCAAATGATTATCTCGATGACTTCGTGGATTTTCTTGATGAGAATACTGGCTGATATTGGTAGCGAAGCCGTGGCCGGAACAACCATTACCATCCGAATCATGATGTTTGCCATGATGCCTGCTTGGGGGCTCTCGAATGCCGCAGCTACTTTGGTTGGCCAAAACCTCGGAGCCGGAAATCCTGACCGTGCAGAGGCCACCATCTGGAAAGTGGGAGCCTATAATATGTTTTATCTCGTCTTAGTATCGTTACTGTTTTTCTTTTTTAACGAAGAATTAGTCGGTATTTTTACAAACGATAAAGTGGTTATCGCTATCGGAGCCGAATGGTTACAAATCCTGTCGTATTCGTTTTTCGTTTACGGGTGGTGGATGGTATCCGTACAAGCTTTCAACGGAGCAGGCGATACGAAAACACCAACAAAAATCAACTTGGTGTTTTTCTGGTTGATTCAGATTCCGCTTTCTTATTTCTTAGCCATTCATTTAGGATGGGAACAATCAGGTGTATTCTGGGGTGTATTCGTTTCAGAAACTTCGGTTGGAATTTTCACTCTTTGGCTTTTCCGTAAAGGAAAATGGAAAACCGTTACCGTATAATCTTATAAATTAAAAAGACATGAGCCCACAAAAATGGAACGAAGAAATTATCCTTCTTAAAAACATCATCGAAAAAACGGGTCTGACCGAAACCATCAAATGGGGAGCTTCGGTATATACGCATAAAGGTAAAAATGTAGTGAGTGTGGCTGCTTTTAAGCATCATTTCACTTTAATTTTTTTCAACGGAGTTTTTATTGATGATATCTATAAAGTCTTTCCTACCAATACAACTGCCAAGGCCATGAGACAGTGGAAGTTCAAATCCGGTGCTGAAATCGATGAGGAGAAAATCTACCACTACATTTATGAAGCCATCAAAAACTCTGAACAAGGAAGAGAGCTAAAAGCCGAAAAACACCAGCCCGTACCTCCTGCAGAGCTCTTGCTAGAAGCCCTCGAAAAAGACTCGAAACTTAGAGAAGCCTTCGAAAAACTCACTTCGGGCAAACAAAAAGAATATACGCTTTACATCAACGAAGCCAAACAAGAAGCCACAAAAATCAAGCGAGTAGAGAAAATCATTCCGATGATTTTGAAAGGGGTGGGACTAAATGATAAATACAAATAATTAAGAAATTGAAAATTGAAAGTGGAAAGTGGAAAGTGGAAAATGTATTAATATGGTTACAGAAAATGTGATATATAGTAAGTCTTATACGTTTGCCCTGAAAATTATTGAGGTGTATAAACTGCTTGCAGCTCAAAAAGAATTTGTTTTATCAAAACAATTATTGAGAAGTGGAACAGCAATCGGAGCGCTTGTTCGTGAAGCCGAACACGCTCAAAGTAAAGCAGACTTCCTACAAAATGAACCTTGCCCTAAAAGAAGCAAACGAAACGCTATACTGGCTAATGTTATTAAAAGACAGTTCTTATATTGATTCGATAACTTTCAATTCTATTTATCCTCTTTCGGAAGAATTAGCCAAACTTTTAGCTTCTATTGTAAAAACAACTAAAAATAACTTAAACAAATAATTTTCAATTTTCAATTCTGAATTTTCACTTAATAAAAACGCTATGAAAAACATTAAAATCGAAATCAAATGGGCTATCATTTTTTCTGTAGTATCCTTGCTGTGGATGTTATTAGAAAAATTATGCGGGCTACACGGAGAACATATAGACTACCATATGTATCTCACCAATTTGTTTGCTATTCCTGCCATCATCATGATGGTGATGGCACTAAAAGACAAAAAGAAGAACTTTTATAACGGACAAATGACCTACAAACAAGGTATGATTTCCGGAACAATCGTTTCTGTTATTATTGCGATTCTAAGTCCGCTCACGCAATGGATTTCGTCTTCTGTAATTTCGCCTGAATACTTCCCGAATATCATCAAACGTTCGGTAGAATTAGGTTATTATCGAACGATAGAAGACGCCACAGCGGAGTTCAACTATGCTAACTATGCTGTTTACAGCTTTTTTGGCGCTCTGATGATGGGAATCCTCACCACGGCTATCGTGATGCTATTTCTGAAAAACAAAAAAACACAATCATGAAAAAAATTATTATGGGGTTGCTACTAAGTACCCTATCTCTAAATGCACAGACAATGAATAAACACATCTACCCTTGCATCTGGTTTGACAACAATGCCAAAGCCGCAGCCGATTTTTATA
>CAYZBA010000161.1:0-3370 GCA_964476555.1 uncultured Flavobacterium sp. | reverse complement strand
CAGGACTTGCCTTTTGCAAAGGTACGATAATTTTCTATCTTTGCAAGCATTCCACTAAAACAATATACCTAGCATAAATCATGAAAAACCGCAATTTATTTATACTCTTTGCTTTAAGCGCTTTATTTTTTTCTTGTAAAGACGAAACGCCTAGTTTTAAGTTCAATACAGCTCACCTAAAACAACATCACAAATCGGTTGAAACAATCTCTTTGGAGGTACTTAACGAGAAAAATACAACTATCGATTCCGTAATTTATTACATTAACAATCAAAGAATCGCTTCGGTTAAAGGAAATTCTAAACTCGAATACAAACTAGAAAACGAAAGGTTTGGTAAGAAATCGTTGAAAGGTTTGGTTTACTTCGGAGGCAGAACTCAAGAAATCAATACGTCTATCGAGGTGGTTTCGAGCATCGAGCCTAAATTGCTTACGTATTCAATCCTGAATACGTATCCTCACGATATTCAAGCCTACACTCAAGGATTAGAGTTCCATAACGGAATTTTATATGAATCAACAGGGCTTTATAATCGTTCGTCTATCCGAAAAACGAATCACAAAACAGGTGAAGTACTCTCTAAAAAAGACTTAGAAAGTAAATATTTCGGAGAAGGACTTACGATTTTAAATGGAAAAGCTTATCAACTCACGTGGAGAGAAAACACAGGTTTCATTTATAACCCAGAGACTTTAGAGAGAGAAAAAACCTTCAGTTACTTTAAAAATGTTGAAGGTTGGGGTTTGTGTAACGATGGTGAGAAGCTTTACTTCTCTGACGGAACCGAAACTATCTACATCTTAGATCCTGAAACGCTTGAGGAAATTGACCATATCAACGTTTACACCGCTCTTACGAAAATTCCGGGAGTGAATGAAATGGAGTGGGTAAACGGTAAAATCTTTGCGAACATCTATACCAAAGATGCTATAGCGATTATCGACCCAAAAACAGGAGCTGTTGAGAGTGTTATTGACTTTTCGGCTCTACGTTCGAAAGTAACCCAGCACGACAAGCTGGACGTATTGAACGGAATCGCATACAACCCTGATACAAAAACGCTATTTATTACGGGAAAGAACTGGGATAAGATGTTCGAAATCAAACTAGAAGAATAACATTCTTTCGCTAAAAACTGCGACTGAAAACAGCAAAATCAAAAATGGCTTGATTGTTGATTTGGCTGATTCAGGAATCTAAATACTACTATTATGAAAAAGTTTTGCTCTGTTTTCGTCTTGGCTGTGATGGCCGTTTTTACGTTGAGTTGCGAAGGTCCTAGAGGTCCTCAGGGTCCGCAAGGTCCTGCCGGCCCGGATACTATAAGTGAAGTATTTGAAGTTACGGCTAACTTTACGCCATCGAATAACTTTCAGGTTTTCTATGATTTGAATCCTTCGATTTATGCTTCGGATGTATTGTTGGTGTACGAACTTGCAGGGGTATTTAACGGAAATGACATTTGGAAGCTTTTGCCTCAGGTATATACGTTCAACCAAGGCATCATGCAATATAATTTCGACTTTACTCAGCACGATTTTAGCATCTACATGGATGCTACTTTCGACCCAATGACACTTGACAGTTCTTGGAGAATGAACAAAGTTTTCCGAATTGTTATTGTACCGGGTTATTTCTCTACTCAGGTAGATGTAGAAGACATCAATGCTGTAATGAGCGAACTTAGCCTAGGCGAAGATTCTATCATTCATCTGTAACGTACTTCTCTACATAGAATCAGAACGGCTTCCGGATAAGGAAGCCGTTTTGTTTTGGTATTATTCTTTTATGAGTTGAAAAAGAATTTCGTCTTTGAAGTGTCCTTTCTCGTAATGCCAATCTCGCTTTACCCCTACTTGTTTGAAGTGATGTTTCTGAAACAAGCCCATACTCTCTTGGTTATCGGAAAGGATGTTGGCATAAAGCTGATGCAGTTCTAAAACCGAAAAAGCATAGTCTATCAACAAACTCAAAGCTTCTGAACCCAAGCCTTTACCACGATTTTCTTTATTCTCTATCACTATAGCCACTCCTGCCCTTTTGTTTTTGGGGTCGAAGTCAAACAAATCGATAAAGCCTAAAGGCTGGTTATCTTCGTTTCTACAAATCACCAATCGAAGTTCTCTTAAGGTATAAATATCTCCACTTAACGAAGCTTCCAGATAGTTCTTTAAAGCAAATCGGCTGAAAGGGGTTTGCGTATGGCTCAAATGCCAAATATCCGGATTGTTTTCTGTAGTATAGAGAAAATCCAGATCTTCGGGTTCTAGTGCACGAAGGTAAATATGTGGGCCTGTGAGTTTCAAGTTTCAGGTATAGAGTTGTCTTAGAAGTTCGGACTCAAGTTGTATTTTTTGTAGAAGCTATCCAACACCTGAACTACTTCGTCTGCTGAGTCTACGATTTTGAAGAGCTCTAAGTCTTTCGGACTGATGTTGTTGCTTTCTTCTAAAAGTGTTTTCTTAATCCAATCGATAAGGCCGCCCCAGAAGTCTGAACCTACGAGGATAATTGGGAATTTTCCGATTTTATTGGTTTGGATAAGCGTAATGGCTTCGAAGAGTTCGTCGAGAGTTCCGAAACCTCCGGGCATTACGACAAAGCCTTGTGAGTACTTTACAAACATTACTTTTCTTACGAAGAAGTAATCAAACTGAAGATTTTTATCGCTATCGATATACGGATTGAAATGTTGCTCAAACGGAAGGTCGATGTTCAGACCTACAGAAGTTCCGCCGCCTAGATGAGCTCCTTTGTTTCCTGCCTCCATAATTCCGGGCCCACCTCCGGTGATAACTCCGTAACCGGCTTTGGTAATCTTATAAGCAATCTTCTCTGCTAACTGATAATATTTGTGATCGGGTTTCGTACGGGCAGAACCAAATATAGACACACACGGACCAATACGAGACATTTTCTCATATCCGTTCACGAATTCTGACATTATTTTGAAAATAGCCCAAGAATCATTGGCTTTTATTTCGTTCCAAGTTTTGCGGGTAAAAACTTCTTTAATTTTATCCTCCATATTCATTCTATAAATAATTCAACAAGCAAAGATACGGTATTTTGAATTCGGATAAAACTAATCCCTCCTTGCAAGCTCTTAAATTTACTCTAAGGTTATAGTGACAACCAAGGTATAACTTAAATCATATTCTAGGAGTGCAATAAGTTACTTTATGATTAGGGTCATAAAATATTAGATAAAGACTCTTTAGCTTTGTTTTGATTTTATTCTGTTTGTAATAATTAAAAATAATATCATGAAAATTACCCAAAACACCACCATAGGCGAAATCGTAGCACACGATTTCAGAACGGCAGCACTTTTCTCTAAACTAGGGATAGATTTTTGCTGTCGAGG
>CAYZBA010000160.1:0-3405 GCA_964476555.1 uncultured Flavobacterium sp. | reverse complement strand
AGTGCTGAAGTGATTTGCCCAAGCGAACAAACTTTGGTAGCTTCCATAATTTGTTCGAACATGTTTTTGTTTTGGATGGCAGCATCTTGAACCTTCAAAAGAACTTCTTTCACCTTGTCGGCATTAGCCTTGTTGAGATTTTCTTTGGTTTTGATTTGGAACAATTTCTCTTCTTCTGTCGCACGAATCACCTCTGCCGGAATCACAGTCGGAGAACCTTTACTGCTCAAGAAGGTGTTTACACCGATAATCGGGAATTCGCCGGTGTGTTTCAACGTCTCATAATACAAGCTTTCTTCTTGAATTTTTGAGCGTTGATACATGGTTTCCATAGCGCCAAGCACTCCTCCTCTTTCGGTGATTCGGTCGAATTCAGCCAATACGGCTTCTTCTACCAAATCCGTCAACTCTTCGATGATAAACGAACCTTGAATTGGGTTTTCGTTTTTCGCCAAACCTAACTCTCTGTTGATAATCAGCTGAATGGCCATAGCCCTGCGAACCGATTCTTCGGTTGGAGTCGTAATCGCCTCGTCATACGCATTGGTATGCAGCGAGTTACAGTTGTCGTAAATCGCATACAAGGCTTGTAGTGTCGTACGGATATCGTTAAAGTCAATTTCTTGAGCATGAAGCGAACGGCCCGAAGTCTGAATGTGATATTTCAACATTTGAGCTCTTTCGTTGGCTCCGTATTTATATTTCAAGGCTTTTGCCCAGATTTTTCTAGCTACACGACCAATCACGGCGTATTCCGGATCGATACCGTTTGAGAAGAAGAACGACAAGTTCGGACCGAAATCGTTGATGTTCATTCCTCTTGACAGGTAGTATTCCACGTAGGTGAAACCGTTTGCCAAAGTGAATGCCAACTGCGTAATCGGATTGGCTCCGGCCTCGGCAATGTGGTATCCGGAAATCGAAACCGAATAGAAGTTGCGTACGTTTTTCTGAATGAAATATTCTTGTACGTCTCCCATCAATCGCAACGCAAATTCGGTCGAGAAAATACAAGTATTTTGCGCTTGGTCTTCTTTTAAGATATCTGCCTGAACCGTTCCACGAACCTGTGAAAGGGTTTTGGCTTTGATTTCGTTATACACATCGGCCGGCAAGATTTGGTCTCCGGTTACTCCTAAAAGCAATAATCCCAAACCGTCATTTCCTTCGGGTAAAGCTCCGTTATATTTTGGGCGTTCCAAACCTCTGTCGTCATACAATTCTTTTTTCTTGGCTTCCACCAAATGCTCCAAACCGTGTTCTTTGATGTATTTTTCGCAATTTTGGTCGATGGCTGCGTTCATAAAGAAACCTAGCAACATCGGAGCCGGTCCGTTAATCGTCATCGAAACGGAAGTGGCCGGATGCGACAAGTCGAAACCTGAATAGAGTTTTTTAGCATCGTCCAAACAGCAGATTGACACCCCGGCATTTCCGATTTTTCCGTAAATATCCGGTCTGTAATCAGGGTCGTTTCCATAAAGAGTTACCGAATCGAAAGCCGTTGAAAGTCGTTTGGCAGGCATTCCCAAACTCACATAGTGGAAACGTCTGTTGGTTCTTTCGGGTCCTCCTTCTCCGGCAAACATACGAGTTGGGTCTTCTCCTTCGCGTTTGAACGGATACAATCCTGAAGTATAAGGGAATTCTCCCGGCACGTTTTCTTGTAGGTTCCATTTCAAGATGTCGCCCCAAGCTTGGTATTTTGGCAAAGCCACTTTTGGCACCTGAGTGTGCGAAAGCGACTCTGTGTGTGTCTGAATTTTGATTTCTTTATCGCGTACTTTGAACGAATAAACCGGATTTTTGTATTTGTTTACTTTGTCATCCCAAGTGAAAATGATTTCCCAGTTATATGGGTCGAGATTCATTTTCACTCTGTCGAATTCTTTTTTCAGAAGCCCTACAAACTCAGCGTTTTGAGGTGTTTGTGCCTTGTTTAGGCTTTCATCATCCAATCCGAATTTCGACAAAGCAATTTTTACATTCGTAACCGATTCTATGGTTTTATAGATTCCGTAAAGCTTTTGAGCGACTTCTACTTGTGATAGAACAGTCTCGTCATACTTGCGGTTGTTTTCAGCAATTTCGGATAAATAGCGCGTTCTGCTTGGTGGAATCACAAACACTTTCTCACTCATCTCACGAGTAATCTCGAAAGTGGACTTCAAATCGGCTCCGGTTTTCTCTACGATTTTGTCCATAATCGCTTTGTAAAGCGAATTGGTTCCCGGATCGTTAAACTGTGAAGCGATGGTTCCGAATACCGGCATAGTTTCCGGATCTTCGTGCCATAAGTTGTGATTGCGTTGGTATTGTTTTTTCACATCTCGAAGGGCATCCAAAGCTCCTCGTTTATCGAATTTGTTGATGGCTACAATATCCGCAAAATCAAGCATATCAATTTTCTCCAGCTGAGTAGCCGCTCCGAATTCAGGAGTCATTACATATAATGCTACATCCGAGTGATCCAGAATTTCTGTATCTGACTGCCCGATTCCTGAAGTTTCTAATACAATCAAATCGTATTTAGCAGCTTTCAGCACTTGGATAGCCTCCGCCACATATTTCGAAAGTGCCAGATTCGACTGACGTGTCGCCAGCGAACGCATATACACTCTCGGGTTGTTGATGGCATTCATGCGGATTCTGTCTCCCAACAAAGCTCCTCCTGTTTTACGTTTTGAAGGGTCTACCGAAATAAGCCCGATAGTTTTATCCGGAAAATCAAGCAAGAATCTTCTTACTAATTCGTCAACTAACGAAGATTTTCCGGCTCCTCCCGTTCCGGTAATTCCCAGAACCGGGATTTTTGAATCTTTATTTAGTTCATGGATTTTATCAAAAATATCCTTTGAAACTTCCGGGAAGTTCTCTGCCGAGGAAATCAGTCTCGCAATGGCTTTCGGATTTTTCTCTGCCAAAAGGTCTAATTCATTGGACAGTTTATCTCCGATGGGGAAGTCTGACTTTTCAACCAAATCGTTGATCATTCCTTGCAATCCCATTGCACGACCGTCATCCGGAGAATAAATTCTGGTGATTCCGTAGTCTTGTAATTCTTGAATTTCAGTCGGAAGAATTACTCCACCTCCACCTCCGAAGATTTTGATATGTTCTGCTCCTTTTTCTTTGAGCAAATCATACATATACTTAAAATATTCGTTATGACCTCCTTGGTAGGATGTCATTGCAATAGCATTGGCATCTTCTTGAATGGCGGTATTTACGACTTCTTCTACGCTTCTGTCGTGACCAAGGTGAATTACCTCACAACCGGTTGCTTGGATAACTCTACGCATGATGTTTATGGAAGCATCATGTCCGTCAAAAAGTGAAGCTGCTGTTACAATTCTTACTTTATTTTTTGGAGTATAAGGTGTTTGTTGTTCCATTTTTAAATTT
>CAYZBA010000159.1:0-3451 GCA_964476555.1 uncultured Flavobacterium sp. | reverse complement strand
CGGAATAGACGAAGCTCTTACTAATGCTAAGCGTTTTTTGAGATAATTAGTATGAAAGTATTGTTGTTTTTAAGTTATAAAAATAACGTATCTTTGCACAAAATTTTTTAAAACTAACAAAAATGAAAAAAATCTTTTTATTTGTAGCTGCTCTAACTTTGAGCTTAACCTCTTGTTCAAGTGATGATAACTCAGGAGGAAATGGAGGAGGCGGAAACTCTGAATTAAAAGTAACTATTGACGGAGTTCAGAAAACTTTTAATACCGTTGTGGTGAACAGACAAGTACAAGACGGTTGGACAGAATTAACTGTTACCGCTACTATTGACAACAATCCGGCTGAAATAATTACATTTAATGTAGATGAAGGAGAAGTGGGCTCAGATGTTATATGGAATTTTGATTACACAAAAAATGGAGAGCATCATTGGGCAACTAATTTTTCTGCTGTAGTACAAACCAATGCCAATAAAAAACTAAAAGGTACTTTTATGGCATCTGTATATAGTACCTATGACGAAGAAGGTCAACCTATAATGGTCAACCTAACCAACGGTTCATTTGATATTTCATACTAATTTCAAGAATTGATAACAAAAATCCTGCTCTTTGGGCAGGATTTTTTGTATAACTTAATTTGTGAAAATTTGTGCTAATCTGTGTTTTTTTTCTTGGTTTCAAAATACAATCCAAGCCCGATTAAAAGTAACATTCCAAGTGAACTTACAAGTGCAATGATACTTCCTTTTGCTACTACTTCAGGCTCAAAACGGAATTCAATCGTATGATTTCCTTTCGGGATTTGTAGTGCTCTTAACGTATAGTTTACTCTGAAAATTTCGACTTCGTTACCATCAATAGTAGCAACCCATCCTTTCGGGTAGTAGATTTCAGAGAAAACAGCTAATCCGTCATAAGCATTTGAAGATTGATATTTTAGATAGTTGGGTTTGTATTCTATAAGATTTATAGAAGACAAGCTATCAGCAGTAATATTATTTATTACTTCTTTACCCATCATCGGAAAGTCTTTAAGATTGAGAATAGCTGTATTTTTATCCAAATTGTTTAAGGCTTTCATCTCTTCATCGGCAGAATTAACCACTTCAACTTGATTTACAAACCAAGCGTTTCCGTAGGCATTGTCGTTCTTCATCGAAACCGGCGTTCCTTGTTCGTCAGAGTCGATAATATACTTCACATTGAGCATGTTTAGAACCTCTTGGTTTCCTTTAGTAATCTGATAATCGTATAACTCCTGAATACGTTTTGGTTTTACGGCACTATAACCTCCGATAGATTTATGGAAATAGGATGTTCTGGCATTACTCATAGCTCCTTGAAGCTCAAAAACTCGGAAGTGAGATGTATCTTCCAAAATCATTTTGTCAAGCGGAGTCGCTTGGAAAGGCTCTTGCATTTTATAACTTTCCACAAAGCTGTCTTCGTTTACGTAATTCTTAGCTACAAAGAATAAATCTCCAACCATCAGTATTCCGATACCAATCAAAGCGATGTTTTTAGCCAATTTCTCTTTATGATAAGCCCAAAGTAATCCGGCTGAAATAACTACTAAAATCAAACTTCTCAACACATCGGCCGTAAACATGGCTTTACGGTCAAGTTGTAGAGCCTCCATAAAATCATACCCGAAGCTGTTAGATTGTGCGATATAGTTCAAATAATCGATCAAGTTAGCATCGTTGGCTGAAGTGAACGAGAACATTCCTTTTCCTAAAAGAAGCAATGCAAACAACCCTATGGCGATAGCACCAGCTTTTTTCAAAGCGTTCCATTGGTTTTCTTTTTCGGAAGTAAAGAAGGAAGCCAATCCCATTACAGCCAAAACAGGAACACACAATTCCAAAATCACTTGAATAGACGATACCGCTCTAAATTTGTTATACATCGGAACATATTCAATAAAAAAGTCGGTCAATAACGGAAAATTTTTCCCCCACGAGAGCAGAAGCGAAACAATAGCTCCGGCCAGAAAAGCATATTTTAGTTTTCGTTTTTCAACGAATAAAGCCAGTAAGAACAAGAAAAACACTACGGCTCCTATATAAGCAGGAGCTGCAACAATAGGTTGATCACCCCAATAAGTTCTTCCGAAATAGTTTCGGAGTTCAGTTGCTTGATTGGATGGAATTCCTTGATTGAGCAAAAATTCTTGTACATGAGAATTTTCATCTAACTTTTCTGAATTTCCGCCCCCCATGAGTCTTGGAGCTATAAGGTTAAGGCTTTCTGTTTTTCCGTAGCTATATTCGGTGATGTATTCATACGACATCGCATTTTGAGAAGTCTTAGGGCTTCCGTCAGGATTAAAAGTGAGTTCGCTATTGCTTCGAGTCGAAAACTCTGCATACTCAGAAGTTGCCATCAAGTTAGTCGCATTGGCTCCCATAGCTAAAATTCCCGCTACGATAAATGTTCCTAAAACTTGAGCTAACTCTTTGAATTCTTTGGCTTTGATGAAGTTGTAAGTGTAATAAATACCGATGATTACAATTAATATCAACAGATAATAAGTCATCTGAAAGTGATTCGCTTGAACCTCAAGAGCTACGGCTAACATCGTGAGAATTCCGCCCACCAAAAACCGTTTTTGAAAAACCAATAATACTCCGGCTACGACCATCGGCATATAGGCAATTGCATGGGCTTTGGCGTTGTGACCGACTCCTAAAATGATGATTAGATAGGTTGAAAAACCAAAGGCTAAAGCTCCAAAAAACGCTTTTAAAGGTTTGATTCGTAACGATAAAAGCAAGATGTAAAAACCAATGAAATATAAAAATAGATAGTCTGCCGGACGTGGCAAGAATCTCAAGATACTGTCCAGTTTTTTGACGTAATTATGAGGATATTGAGCACCAAGCTGATAGGTTGGCATACCTCCGAAAGCTGAGTTTGTCCAGTAAGGCTCTGTATTTTCAGCTTTTCGGAAATCGTTTTGTTCTTTGGCCATCCCGATATACTGCACGATATCAGATTGGTAGATTTCTTTATTTTGTAAAACAGGGTAGAAGTAAATAAGGGAAACGATAACAAACCCTATTAAAACTAAAAGATGAGGGGTAAGATTCTTTAGATTTTTCATACAAAATTTTTATTGCCTACAAATGTAACGAAAATTAAATCTTTTCGTCTCATAAAATAAAAACCAAAACGCTATGATTTTAACGACCACACCTACGATTGAAGGGAAACCAATTAGAGAATACAAAGGCATTGTAACCGGTGAGACTATCATCGGAGCCAATGCTATTAAAGATTTTATGGCAAGTCTTACGGATTTTTTCGGGGGAAGATCATCTACGTATGAAAAAGTACTTATCGAAGCCAAAGACACGGCGCTTCGTGAAATGCAACAAAGAGCTCAAACGCTAGGAGCTAATGCGATAGTAGGAATCGATTTAGACTATGAAACGCTTGGTAGTCATGG
>CAYZBA010000158.1:0-3465 GCA_964476555.1 uncultured Flavobacterium sp. | reverse complement strand
GCTCTCCGTTTAAATCTGTAGTAAGCACTTCGCTCATATAATCAAATAGCGGTCGCATTGCCAAGAAGGTAGCGATGATTTCTTTTTGAAAATCAGCCGAAAAAACTTCTTTGTCTGAGAATTTTCGCATTACTACGTATTGTTTTTTCTTGATCAAATCAATGGCAGGATGATTTTTGTCAAAACCTTTGGGAGCTGTTTTTACGCCATCTTCTCCACGAAGTTCTCCGAAATAGTTTACAAAAGTTTTGTCTGAAGTGATTTTCTGAATTTCTGTAGTATCCATTTCAAACTCCTTGCGAATTCGAAACAAATCTTCATTATTCGGAGCCCAAAAACCACCTCCCACAAAACTATTATCAGGCTCCAGGTGGACATAATAACCACCTCTCAACAAAGGTTTGGTTCTGGAAAAGGAAGCTCCAAAATTGGTTTTATAAGGTAATTTGTCTTTAGAAAAACGAACGTCTTTATAGATTCTAAAGATGTGAATCCCTTCCAGACTATCGTGCTTTTGAAGTTCTGAGTAAACTTGATTGAAAAACACTTTGTTTTCCTTCACAATCTCATCATAGGTTGCTTTGTTTTGAGCAAACCACTCTCGATTGTTGTTTTCTCTGACTTGTCGTAGAAATTCAAAAGCTTTTTTCATTGGATTTGTTTTAGAGGGTTTTAATAACCATATTTTCCTTTCCAGCGATTTTTCAAGAATTCCTTAGTTTGGTTTTCTCTAGAATTGTTCTGAGGCTCATAGAAAGTTGTATTCTTGATTTCGTCGGGTAAGAATTCCTGCTCTATGAAGTTGTTATCGTAATCGTGCGCATATTTATAATCATCTCCGTAGCCCAGTTCTTTCATTAGTTTGGTAGGAGCATTGCGAAGGTGCAACGGAACCGGCAAATCTCCTGTTTGACGTACGATTTGTTGAGCTTTACCGATAGCCATATAAGTAGAATTGCTTTTAGGCGACGTAGCCAAATAAACCGCACATTGACTCAGAATGATTCTACTTTCCGGATAACCAATGGCTGAGACTGCCTGAAAACAATTGTTGGCAATCACTAGAGCTGTTGGGTTGGCATTCCCGATATCTTCGCTAGCTAAAATAAGCAGCCTTCGAGCGATGAATTTCAAATCTTCACCTCCTTCAATCATTCGAGCCAGCCAATAAACGGCTCCGTTGGGGTCACTACCTCTAATAGACTTAATAAAAGCCGAAATAATATCGTAGTGTTGTTCTCCGGTTTTGTCGTACAGAACTGTATTCTTCTGAGCTAAGCTCATCACCAAATCGTTGGTAATCACCACCCGGTCATCAGCCGAAGCGTTGACAACCAACTCAAAGATATTTAGTAATTTACGACCATCACCTCCTGAGAGTCTCAGTAAGGCTTCAGTCTCTTTAAGGTCTATATTTTTGGTTTGTAGGTATTCGTCTACTTGAAGGGCTCTATTAAGAATCGCCTCCAGATCTTCTCTGGAAAATGGGTTCAAAACATAAACCTGACAACGAGAAAGCAAAGCGGGGATCACCTCAAAACTCGGATTTTCGGTGGTGGCTCCGATAAGGGTAATCCAACCTTTTTCGACAGCAGCTAAGAGCGAATCTTGTTGTGATTTGTTGAAGCGATGAATCTCGTCAATAAACAAAATCGGGTTTTTCGACGTGAAAAGTCCGCCACTTTGTTTGGCTTTTTCAATCACATCTCTCACCTCTTTCACACCCGAATGTATAGCCGAAAGCTCATAAAAGGGCCTTTGACTTTGTTCGGCTATAATCTGAGCTAGAGTAGTTTTTCCGGTTCCGGGAGGTCCCCAAAAAATTAAAGACGGAATAAAACCCTTTTCGATTTGATACGTAAGCGAACCGCCTTTACCAACCAAGTGCGATTGGCTGATATATTCCGATAAATTCTTCGGGCGGACACGTTCTGCTAAGGGTTTGTTCATTTTTTTTAATTACGAATTAGAAATTACGAATTTTGGAATTGAATGTTATTCCGGAATGCTCGTAAGGATGTCTTTCAAGACAACTTTGTCTTCGTAGTTGATTACTTCTACGAAGATTTCTTTGTTATTATCGATTTCTCCTTCGATAAGGTAATATTTTCCGCCTTCCATTGGTACGTTGCTTTTTGAAAAATGCACATCGCCTTCTCTAAAAATTTCTTTGAGTTGGAGTGTATCTAGAAGTCCTTGTTGCATTTTTTGAGAAGCAATTTCAGAATAATGGAACGGTTTGCTTCTCAAGTCTTTTAAAACTCTGCAATTTGGCAGGTAACAATACGATAAGTCTTGGTCTCCGTATTTTCCTTTAAAGAAGAAGATCAAGAACAACACCCCCACTAAAAGTCCCAAAAGATAATAGGCCAAACGATTGATAAAATTCATGGTTACAAGCTAAAAATGAGTTGCAAAAATACGGTTTTATTTTCTGAAAATCTGTTTCAAAATCGCTTTTTCGTCCCATGATTTTGAAGGGTTATAACAAAGTTCTCCGTTTTTCACTTCCAGAGGCGAATCGAAATTGTTTGTATAGAGTGCTCCGGTTCCTAAACCTTGAGGCATCGGATTGTTTTGTAAGAACGTAAATTGAGCAATCGCATTGAGCCCGATATTGGATTCCAAAGCTGAGGTAATCCACCAACCGATGTTGTATTTTTCGGCCAGCTCAATCCACTGTTTTGAACCTCGAAATCCACCTATTAAACTAGGCTTTAAAATGATGTATTGCGGACGTATTTTTTGAAGTAATTTTTCTTTGTCTTCATAAGAAAACACACCTATCAGTTCTTCGTCAAGAGCAATCGGAAAAGGAGTTATTTTACACAACTCTGACATACTGTCAGTTTGATTTTTTTTAATAGGTTGCTCAATGCTATGTATTTTAAAACCAGACAATTGATTCAATTTATATAAAGCTTCACTTGTATCAAAAGCACCGTTTGCATCGACCCGAATCTCGATTTTATCCTCATCGAAGTTCTCTCTTATATACCGCAACAAATCGAGTTCATAGACAAAATCTATAGCTCCGATTTTGAGTTTTATGCACTTAAAACCTTGCTCGATTTTTTCCTCGATTTGGGCTTTCATAAATTCTTTTTCGCCCATCCAAACCAAACCATTTATTGGGATGTTTTCCTCTCCTTTTGTGAAATTCGATTCAAAAATTTCAAACGGATTTTTTTTCGCTTCAAGCGAACGAAAAGCGGTTTCGACTCCAAACTGAATCGACGGAAATTCTATAAGCGCTTCCCAGAGTTTTTCTTCTTCTAAATGAATGTTCTCACAAGTCCATTTGAGTTTGTCCACGTAATCTTCTCTGTCGTCTGCACTCAGACTTCTGAGGATTCCGCACTCCCCTATCCCGATTTTGCCGTTTTGTTCTAAAACGATAAACCAGGTTTCTTTTTCGGTCATTACACCACGAGAAGTGCCACTAGGTCTTTTAAAATGGAGAAT
>CAYZBA010000157.1:0-3471 GCA_964476555.1 uncultured Flavobacterium sp. | reverse complement strand
ATTCAAGACAGTAACATTCCTGTTCAGGAAGGTGGTTATTCTCAAAAACTAGACGAATTTGATCAGATTTTCATCGAACTTTTCTCGGATAAATGGAACATCAGAGCAGGAGATTTATTCTTAGAAAACAGAAAATCAAAATTCCTAAACTTCAACAAAAAAGTACAAGGACTCTCTTCTCAGTTAACTTTCGGAGAAGATGATAACAGAACTACTGTCTTCTCAAGCGTCGCCCTAGTCCGTGGACAATATGCCAAAAGCAATTTTACAGGACAAGAAGGAAATCAAGGCCCCTATAAACTCACCGGAAACAATGGCGAACTCTACGTTTTGGTCGTTTCGGGTTCTGAAAGGGTTTTCGTAAACGGAATTCTCCTTGAACGAGGCGAAGACAAACATTATGTGATAGACTACAATGCAGGAGAAATCATCTTCACTTCGCTTTTCCCTATTACTTCCGAAATGAGAATTACAGTAGAATATCAGTTTTCCGAAAGAAATTATACCCGATTCGTGGCTTATGGCGGCGTAATGCACCATGACGAAAAATGGAACATCGGAGGATTTCTATATTCCGAAAACGACATGAAAAACCAACCCTTGCAACAAAACCTATCAGAAGAACAAGTCGAGATTCTAAAAAATGCCGGAAACGACCCCGGCCAAATGGTAGCCCCAAGTGCTTATCAAGACTCTTTTTCCGAAAACAAAATCTTGTATAAAAAAGTGATGGTAAACGGAGTCGAAGTCTTCGAATTCTCTAACAACCCCGAAGATGAACTCTACAACGTCCGATTCACCTATGTCGGTAATGGCAACGGAAATTATATTCTGGCAAACAACCAAACCATTGGGAAAATTTATCAATACGTGGAACCTGCCGGAGGCATTCCACAAGGAGATTTCGAACCAATTATTCGACTTGCAGCTCCTGAAAAAATTCAAATTGCGACACTCTTAGGTGGCTATACCTCCGATAAAACCAAAGCCGATTTCGAAGTCGGCATCAGCAACAACGACAAAAACCTCTTCTCCCCTATCGATGATCAAGACAACAAAGGATATGCAGGGCGATTCAGCCTGTCTCAGCAAGTGCTTTCGGGAAACTTTGGGATAGAAGTCTTTGGTGATTACCAATTCCTAGACAAAAACTTTAAAACTATTGAAAGACTTTTCTCTATCGAATTCGACCGGGATTGGAATATCAATTCCGTCATGCACTCCAATCAAAGCCTTTTGATTACAGGAGTGAAATCCAAAATCAAAGATCAAGGTTGGGTGAATTATCAATTCGAAAAATTGAATTTTTCAGATGCTTTCAACGCCAATCGCAATGTCTTGAATGCTAATTTAAAACTCAACAATATCTCTTTGCTCTCCAACAATTCACTCCTAAAAAGTGACGGAAACTATTCCGAAACAGAATTCGCCAGAAGCGAAAGTCAAGCAAAATACCATTTCGGAAAAAATTGGGTCGGAGGTAGCTTGCGTTTCGAAGACAATTCCGAAAGACTGAAAGAAACAAAAACACTATCAACCCTAAGCCAAAGATTTATCGAATACGGAAGTTTTGTCGGCCGAGGTGATTCGACCAAAGTCTTTATGGAATTGGGATATTTGCATAGAAAAAACGACAGCTTGGTGGGCAGACTGGTTCAGCATGTAAACACCTCAAACTCCTTCTACCTCAAATCACGATTGCTTCAGACAGAAAAAAGTGATTTATCGGTGTTTGTAAACTACAGAATCCTTAATTACGTAGACAATACCATTCCAAAAGAAAATTCTCTAAACTCTCGAATCGTTTATAACGACCGATTCTTTGACCAATTAGTACAAATCAATACTTCCTTCGAAACCATGTCCGGTAGTTTAGCACAACAAGAATTCACGTATCTCGAAGTAGAACCCGGACAAGGAGTATATATGTGGAACGACTACAACGGCAACGGAATCCAAGAACTCGAAGAGTTCGAAATCGCTGTTTTTGCAGACCAAGCCAAATACATCCGAGTATTCTTGCCCAACCAAGTTTTCGTAAAAACACATCAAAACCGATTTTCGCAATCTTTAACGCTAAACCCTGCGCAATGGCAAAACGAAAACGGCCTCAAAAAAGCTCTCTCACATTTCTATAACCAAACTTCATTCCTGGTTGACCGAAAAATCAAACGTGAATTCGACAACTTCGACCTCAATCCGTTTGGCGACAACTCAGACGATGTTTTAGGACTCAACACCAACCTGCGAAACAGCTTGTTCTATAATCGAGGTAAACAAAAAAATTCCGTTACTTATACCTATTTGTTGAGCGAAGCCAAAAGCTTGCTCTCTGTAGGAGCCGTGAGCAACAAAACAGGCTCACATCAGCTGCAATACAACCATTTGTTTTCGGGAATTTGGCTCCTAAATCTCAGTACTAAAACAGTGCTTAACGAAACAACTTCCCAAAACTATGATGCTCGAAACTTCAGAATCGAAACTTATAATCTTCACCCAAAACTGTCTTATCTGTTTTCAAAGAATACCAGTCTGGACGTCTTCTACGAGTTCCAAAACAAAGAAAACGCAATGGGTGATCGAGAAACTCTCATCCAACACCGTGTGGGAGTCTCGTTTTTGCTCTCAAGCAAAAATGGATTCACTTCAACTGGCGAATTTTCATTGTATGAAAACAACTTTACAGGAAACCCGCTCTCTCCTGTAGCCTATCAAATGCTAGAAGGTTTACAAGCCGGAAAAAACTATACCTGGCGAATACTTTTACAGAAAAACCTTACGCAATATCTCGACCTAAACTTGAATTATGAAGGCCGAAAAAGCGAAACTTCCAAAACAATTCATACCGGAAGTATTCAACTTAGAGCGTTTTTTTAGTTTAATTTTCCACAAACATAAGTCCGGGACCATCCACTGCAACTCCTCCGTCAAAATACAAAACGTCTTTTTTAAGAGTGTCGTCAAATTCAATCCAATATGTGTAGATAACACTTGAATTCTCCAATGTTATGGTTTCGTTTTCAACAACATAAACATAAGTTCCATTTTGCTGAAAAGGAATTGCGCTGTTTAATTCTACTGATGGAGCAATAGTAACAACAACTATATTTTGAGTCGTAAACTGCCATTTTATTTCACCTACTTCATAATTTGAAGCACCATCCAAACCGTTGCTTGCAATTATCAAATTCCACTCCCGAGCAAGAAGAGTGTTATCATTTCCTCGTTTTTCATCATCATTACTACAGCCCATTATCATTATAGAAAGAACTGCAATTAAAAGTATTTTTTCATAGTTTTGTTTTTTAAAGTTCCTAAACTTACAAATAAATCAATAACTTAAATGAATATCAAACTGCTGGCTGTCGGGAAAACCGATGATAAAAACTTACAAACTCTTATCGAAAACTATCAAAAACGTTTGTCGTTTTACGTAAAGTTCGATTTAGAAATCATCGCTGATATCAAAAA
>CAYZBA010000156.1:0-3500 GCA_964476555.1 uncultured Flavobacterium sp. | reverse complement strand
TTTTTAGTTGCATTCATGTTGTTGTGTTGTTGTTGTTTAGAAAGGCGCAAAGGTAGAATTTTTAGTTATTACCCACAAGGTATTAGGCATTAGTTTTTTTAAAAGAAAAAACCTCACAAGTTTTGAGTCTTGTGAGGTTAATTTCATGATTTATTCAGGTTTTTTATTTGAAATCTGCATCAGTAACTCCTTCGTTTACTTTGATATCAGTAAATTTCACATCTAGTTCGAATCCAACGTTTTGAACAATATTAAACGGAATTTTCACTCCTTTTACATCTCTATAATCTTTATAGTAAGTCATCGTAGTGAATTTTTGTCCCATTTGCTCTTGTTCTTGAGATTCTGCTACTTTAAGACCTGTAGCCACATCATAGTAGTATTTGTTTTTACCGTGTTTAAGAACATAAGCATCATTTCCGTCAATCGGTTCTATAGCTTCAACTACTAATCCAGATACTGTAGCAAGATAAGTTTCTGTGAAAGGAATAGCTTCTCCTTTGGATTCTTCAAGTTCCTCAGCAGTGAAGTCTTGTTTTCCACCTTGTCCGCTAACATAACCTTTGTTCCCATTGATTACTTGTTTGTTAAGCGTACCCATTCCTTCGATAGAAATTTCTTGGAAGAATTTACCTTCTGCTTTCTTCATTACAATTGTAACAGGAGCCGGAGCACCAGGAACGTTTGCACTACCTTTCATGCTGATAGTTTTTACGTTTTTCACAGCATCAGCACCACCAATAGCAGTGAAGAATTTATCAAGAACTACTTTTGGAGTGATGCTTGGGTCAACTTCTTTAGCTTGTGGTTTTTCTGTAGGGTTTCCGTATTTGTCAAAGAAGAACATTGGAATACCTAGTTTTTCAAGCGGAGCGATTACTTCGCTTCCTTTTCCTACCACTACGATTCTTGAGTTGTCATAAGAGAAATATTTGTTAGCTACTCTTAAGATATCGTCTGCTGTCACTGCATTGATGTTAGCAATGAAGTTTTCGTAGAAGTTATCAGGAAGGTTGTATAGTTTCGTATTTAACGCATATCGAGCAATTGTTTGAGGTTTCTCAATTTGCATTACGAAGTTTCCAATATATCCTGCTTTTACGTTAGCCAAAGTTTCTTCGTCAACTTTTTCTTCACGGATTCTTTTGATTTCTTTCAAGAACTCTACTACAGCACTGTCAGTAACGGCATTACGAACAGAAGAAGAAGCTCTAAAAGTAGATACATAACGAGTAGGTCCTATGTTAGAACGAGCCCCGTATGTCCATCCGTGAGCCTCACGAAGGTTCATGTTTAGGTAGGAGTTGAAATCACCTCCTAAGATTTGGTTTGCTAGAATTACTGCAAAATAATCTTTGTCAGTCATTCTAAGTTTGTTGATGTTGATAAGCGAAATTTCTGATTGAACAGCGTTTGGCATATCAACAAAGTTGATTTGTGTATATTGAACATCTTTTGGATCCGGATAGTCAATTCTTGGAGAGTTTCCTTTTTTCCATTTACCGAAATGTTTCTCAACTAATTTCTTAGCATCGTTGAATTTGATGTCTCCAATAATGATTAAATAAGCATTATTTGGTGAAAAGAAGTTAGTATAGTGTTGTTTTACGTCTGCAAGAGTGATGTTTTTAAGAGTCTCTTCGGTCACATACTCTCCGTAGGGATGAGTTTTTCCATAAGCTAATACGTTTGATACTCTAGCCGCTGTACTCGGAACGCTTTTTTCGTCAGCTTTTAATCCTTCGATAGCTTTTGCGATTTCTTTGTCAAACTCTTCTTGAGTAAATAATGGGTCTGTAGCTCCCAAAGCCATCAATTCAAGAACTCTTGGGAAATATTTAGTAAGAGAGCTTGCGTATCCTCCGCTTGCATAAAGGCTCAAAGAAGCACCATAGAAGTCGATTTCTTCGTTATAGGCATCTTTAGAGATTTTGCTAGTTCCGTTACCCATAAGACTTCCTGTAATTTGAGAAAGTCCTGCTAGAGAACCTTCTGCATACGGAGCATTGTCAATGGTTAAAGAAGCGGTAACTCTTGGTAATTTGTGGTTCTCAACAACCATTACTGTAAGCCCGTTCGGTAGCTGGAAAGTCTGTGGCTTTCCGATATTGATTTTAGGAGCCGGGCCAGGTTTTGGTTGAGAGCGGTCTACTTGTGCTTGTACAGAAAAGGTTAAAAATAAACCTAATACTATTGTTGCTATTTTTTTCATCTTAAATTCTGTTTATTAGTTTTTGGATGCCTCTTTTGCCGGAACGTAATCTATCACTATCCTTTGGTTCGGATTAAGGTATTTTTTAGCTACTTCTCTAATCTCCTCACGAGTAATTGAACGATAGATATCAATTTCTGTGTTGATAAGGTTCACGTCTCCGTAAAGCAAGTAATATTCAGCCAAGCTGTGAGCAATTCCTTCGATGTTTGAGTTGGCACTTACATATTGGTTTTCGTAAATGTTTTGCAGTTTTTGGAAGTCTCTCTCAGAGATAAGGTCTTTTTGGATTTTTGCAATCTCTACGTCTACTTCGGCCAATAGGTCATCTAGAGTATTTTCACCCATTGGTAAACCGTAGATGATATAAGAACCATAATCCTCTTGACTGTATGAGAAAGTACCGATTTCTAGAGCTTTTTTCTGAGTATCAACGATTTTTTTGTATAAAACAGATGATTTTCCTCCAGAAAGATAAGTAGAAATCATATCAAGAACTCTTGCATCTCTAGTTTTCATAGATGGAGTTCTGTAGGCAGCAATCATCATTGGGATTTGGATGTTTGGATCTTCCCAAGTAGTTCTGAACTCTTCAGTAATCGGATCTTCTACGTATGTTTCACGTTTTACTTCAGGCCCTCTTGGAATAGTACCGAAATAGTCTTTAATCCATTTATTCGCTTGCTCAAACTCGAAGTCTCCTGCTACTACTAGTACAGCATTGTTAGGAGAGTAGAATTTATCGTTGAATTCTTGGAATTCTTGTAACGTTGCCGCATCAAGGTGCTCCATGGAACCAATAGTTGCCCAACGATAAGGGTGTTTTTTAAACAAATTTTGTTTGATGGCTAAAAGAAGGTTTCCATATGGTTGGTTATCAACTCTTAGACGCTTTTCTTCTTTAACTACTTCGTTTTGAGTGTCAACTCCAACTTGATTGATTACCGGGTGTAACATTCTTTCAGACTCCATCCACAAACCTAATTGTAAGTTGTTTGATGGGAAAATTTCGTAATAATACGTTCTATCGTCTGTAGTATTGGCATTATTGGTACCACCGTTAGCAGTAACGATTTTGAACCATTCTCCTCTACCGATGTTTTTTGTGCCTTCGAATAGTAAGTGTTCAAAAAAGTGTGCAAAACCGGTTCTTTCCGGGTGCTCATCTTTAGCTCCAACGTGATACATAACCGAAGTAATTACAACAGGAGCAGATTTATCCTGGTGCAAGATCACGTGAAGACCATTGTCAAGGGTGTACTCCTCAAAAACAACGTTTTGAGCAGAA
>CAYZBA010000155.1:0-3597 GCA_964476555.1 uncultured Flavobacterium sp. | reverse complement strand
GCTACTTTACTAGCTTTTTGAGCGCCTTCTAGCAAGATTTTTTCTACTTCATCAGGATTGCTCATGTAATAGTTGTATTTTTCTCTCTCGTTCTTAAATTTCTCTACAATCAATTCAAATAAGGCTTGTTTCGCATGTCCATAACCATAGTTTCCTCCCAAATAATTTTGTCTCATAGCCTCAAGTTGTGCTTCGTCGGCCAACAAACTATACAAAGCAAAAACCTTACAAGTATCCGGATTTTTCGGTTCTTCTAGCGGAGTACTATCGGTCTCGATACTCATGATTTGCTTGCGCAATTGTTTGTCATCCAAGAAAATATTGATGATGTTATTGCGAGACTTACTCATTTTATTACCGTCTGTTCCCGGAATAATCATCACGTTTTCTTCGATTTTAGCTTGAGGCAAAACGAAAGTTTCTCCCATTTGGTGGTTAAACCTTGACGCTACATCGCGAGTGATTTCAAGGTGTTGTAATTGGTCTTTACCCACTGGGACTACTTCTGCATCATAAAGCAAGATATCTGCAGCCATTAGCATAGGGTAGGTAAACAGCCCTGCATTTACATCTTCTAGATAATCTTGTTTGTCTTTAAACGAGTGGGCCAACGTTAGTCTTTGGTAAGGGAAAAAACAGCTCAAGTACCACGAGAGTTCACAGGTTTGAGGTACGTCACTTTGACGATAAAACGTAACTCGGTTCACATCTAATCCGCATGCTAGCCAAGCTGCTGCCACACTCAACGTGTTTTGCCTTAGCAGTTCAGCATTTTTGATTTGTGTAGCCGAATGCAAATTTGCAATAAACAAAAATGATTCGTTTTCGGGATTGTTTGCCATTTTAATGGCAGGAATAATTGCTCCCAACAAGTTTCCTAAATGTGGTGTTCCTGTACTTTGAACTCCGGTTAATATTTTTGCCATTTTTTAAATAAAATTTCACGCAAAGGTAAGTCTTTCGCACGAAACTAAAAACAGTACCGTCTTAGAAAACCTCTTCTCTTAAAAGCAGAAAACAGTTTTTATATTTTAAAGAAAGTGATAAAAAATTGTATCTTTGAAACAACTAACCCGTAAATTTTTGAAAGATGAAACTTATTCTCAAACTATTATTAACAGCTGCGCTTGTTTACTTATTAGCTAATTTTTTACCTGGCGTCTCTGTAGACGGAATAACAACTTCGATTATCGTTGCTATAGTTTTAGCATTGTTGAATGCCTTTGTTAAGCCAGTACTTATATTTTTGACGCTTCCTGCAACCTTAATCACCTTAGGTCTTTTCCTCTTAGTGATAAATGCCGTTGTAATCTTAATTTGTGAATACTTCGTAAGCGGATTTGAAGTCAGCTCGTTTTGGACGGCTTTGCTATTTAGTTTGATATTATCGTTATTTCAGTCGTTTTTATTTTCACTGACAGAAAAGTCAGAAAGCGCATAAACTTTTTATTTATTGATAGAATAAAAATCCCGAGCGAGTTTCGGGATTTTTTATGGGCAAAAGGCAACTAAAAATTTCGTAACTTTGCCCACCAGAAATGCTTATGCAAAACCATGGAAACAAACAGACAGAAAAAAATAGGAGCATTATTGCAAAATGATTTAGTGGATATTCTTCAAGGTGAAGTTCGCAAGAATGCTATCACAAACCTTATTATTTCCGTTTCAAAAGTAAGTGTAACAACAGATTTGTCTTTAGCAAAAGTATATTTGAGTATTTTTCCGAGTGAAAAGGGGCCTGAGCTTTTAGAAGCCATTCGCTCAAACACTCCCCTAATCAAGCACGATTTAGCACAGCGAGTAAGACAGCAACTACGTCGAGTTCCAGACTTGAACTTTTATCTTGACGATTCTCTTGAATATCTTGATGGTATTGAAAGAGCTTTGAAAGGCGAAGAAAACCCTATTGAGAATCCGAACCTTTTACCGAAAAGGAAAAAACTTTAGTAACCAAAAAATCTTGTATTGTGAAGCAAAATCTGTTCATTCTTTTTGTACTGCTTTTTATTTCTTGCAAAAATGAATCCGATAACAAAGACACTTTCTCTGTTTCTAATTCTGAAACTACAGAAATCAACACGTTGGAACTTGGTAAAAACCTCTTTAACGGGAAAGGCACTTGCTTGGCTTGTCATAAACCTAATCAAAAAATCATCGGACCAAGCATTGTGGAAATTGCCAAGATCTACAAAGATCAAAATGCCGACATGATATCCTTTTTGAAAGGCAATGCTGAGCCTATAGTCGACCCGTCGCAATATGAAGTGATGAAGGCTAATTTTCAGATTACTAAGAAAATGTCTGACCAAGAGTTAGAAGCTATCGTAGAATATATGTACAGTTTTTTATCGGGAGACAAGCAATAGTTACGGCATTTCATCGTTTGTAGGGAGATAATACATGCTTATGAAAGTGCGATTTTTGTTTTTTATTTTTTTATTATCTAATTTTTTTGTCTTTGCACAAGATTCTTTGGCAGTAAAACCCGATTCTTTAAGCATCCCAAAAGACACTATTTATTGGTCTAAGAAAAACGAAGTAGGGCTAGATATTACTCAAGTTTCTTTTATCAATTGGAATATCGGGGGTAATAACTCTGTAGCCGCTTTATTAAAAGGGCGATTCGAAAGACGTTATGAAAAAGATATGTTTTCATGGAACAACGATCTTTCTGTGCGTTACGGGATTAACAAACAAGATGACCAAGAGATGCGAAAAACGGATGACCTGTTACAATTTGTATCTACGGTAGGTTACAAAATGTCAAAAGATTCTCGTTGGAGCTATAGTTCGAAGTTTAACTTCAACACCCAATTCACTAACGGTTATTCGTATCCAAATACAGATGTGGCGATTTCTCATGCTTTTGCCCCTGCTTATATTTTTTTAGGGGTTGGAGCCGAATACTACAAAAAAGAGAAAGAAATCAATGTTTATTTGTCTCCGCTTACATTAAAGTCAACTTTAGTTCTGAACCAAAGATTGGCAGACCAAGGTTCTTTTGGGGTAAGAGGGGCTGTGTATGACGAGGATGGGAATCGCCTCAGAAAGGGAAAACTTCACAAAACCGAAGTCGGTTTGTTGATTTCTAACAGTTGGAAGAAAAAGCTATACGAAAACATCAATTTCGAAAACCGAATCACGTTGTTTACTGACTACTTTAATAACTTCGGAAACATTGACATCGATTGGCAGATGCAACTTGATTTTGTCGTAAACAAACACGTGAGAGCCAATATCTCTACCCATATCATTTACGATGACGATGTTAAGACCAAAGAAGAAGTAGCTGGCGAAATGATTACTGTGGGTCCTAAACTACAGATGAAACAATCTCTTGGTGTTGGTCTGGTATATGCTTGGTAATTTATAAACTTCTTTTTTTGAGCATTGCCGAAAGTAAAACATCTTACACTTAGCTAGTAAGTTAGAAATAACGGAACCGTATTTTAGGATTATTCATTTCTCTGAAAAAAGGCGAAAAAGTATATCTTTGTAGGAAGATTATAATTTAAACCAATCTCTCCTAAATGAAACGTCTTTTTCTTCTCGATGCATATGCTTTGATATTCCGAGGTTATTATGCTTTTATCAAAA
>CAYZBA010000154.1:0-3635 GCA_964476555.1 uncultured Flavobacterium sp. | reverse complement strand
TATGAATAACTACAAAGCCACGGTTAATAAATCAGAAACGTTTGACTTAACCGAAACTTCACTCGAGGGTTTTGATGCCATTGCGGTAGATAAATCAACCTTCCATATCCTTAAAAATAACCAATCCTACAGAGCCGAAATTGTCAAATCCGACTTTTTAGCCAAAAACTACACAGTTAAAGTTAACGGCAATACCTATGAGGTAAACCTTGCCAGCGCTCTCGACCAACTTATCAAACAAATGGGATTCGAGGTAGGTTCCGCAAAACAAGTAAATGCTATTAAGGCTCCTATGCCGGGATTAGTTCTGGAAATCAGCGTAGAAGTAGGACAAGAAGTTCAAGAAGGCGACAACCTTTTGATTCTGGAGGCTATGAAGATGGAAAACAGTTTTACTTCACCAAGAGCCGGAGTAATCAAGTCTATCGCGGTAACCAAAGGACAAGCCGTAGACAAAGGACAACTGTTAATTGAATTCGAGTAAATAAGTCGTAAAGTCTTCGTTGGATTCTATACGCTTATAACTTGAAACCTGAAACCTGAAACAAATTAAACTTGAAACCGACATTTCAATGAAAAAAATACTTATTGCCAATAGAGGTGAGATTGCATTACGCGTAATGCAAACCGCTCAGAAAATGGGAATCAAAACCGTTGCAGTATATTCTACTGCAGACCGCAATGCTCCTCACGTAAAGTTCGCCGATGAAGCCGTACTTATCGGAGAAGCTCCATCCAATCAATCTTATCTTTTAGGAGATAAAATCATAGAAGTCTGTAAACAATTAGGCGTTGACGGAATCCACCCCGGGTATGGTTTCTTGTCTGAAAATGCTGAGTTTGCGGAGAAAGTAGAACAAAACGGAATCACCTTTATCGGGCCTCGTTCGAAAGCCATCCGTATGATGGGTAGTAAACTAGCCGCTAAAGAGGCCGTAAAAGCCTACGATATCCCTATGGTTCCCGGATTAGATGAAGCCATAACCGATGTAGCAAAAGCTAAAGAAGTAGCCAACCAAATCGGCTTCCCAATCCTAATTAAAGCTTCTGCCGGAGGAGGTGGAAAAGGGATGCGCGTCGTAGAGAAAGCGGAAGATTTCGAATCTCAAATGCAAAGAGCTATATCCGAGGCGACATCTGCTTTCGGAGACGGTTCTGTCTTTATCGAAAAATATGTAGGCTCACCACGCCATATCGAAATACAAGTAATGGCAGATACACACGGAAACGTAGTGTATTTGTTCGAAAGAGAATGTAGCATCCAACGTCGTCACCAAAAAGTGGTTGAAGAAGCCCCTTCGGCTGTGCTTACTCCCGAAATTCGCAAAGCGATGGGAGAGGCTGCCGTAAAAGTAGCTCAAGCGTGTGATTATGTAGGTGCCGGAACGGTAGAGTTCCTACTTGACGAAAACAAAAACTTCTATTTCTTGGAAATGAATACTCGTCTGCAAGTAGAACACCCTGTAACCGAGATGATTACGGGAATAGACTTGGTAGAAATGCAAATCAGAGTGGCAAGAGGAGAGGTGTTACCTATCAAACAAGAAGATCTGACTATCAAAGGACACGCGCTAGAGCTTCGCGTATATGCCGAAGACCCACTCAATGACTTCTTGCCAAGTATCGGACATCTTTCGGTATATCAATTGCCACAAGGCAAAGGCGTACGTGTAGATAATGGTATCGAACAAGGTATGGATGTGCCGATTTATTATGACCCAATGTTGGCCAAACTTATCACTTATGGTAAAGACCGTGATGAGGCTATCCAAATCATGCTAAAAGCTATCGAAGACTACAAAGTAGAAGGTATTTCGACTACGCTGCCGTTTGGTAAGTTCGTTTTCGAACACGAAGCTTTCCGTAGCGGAAATTTTGATACGCATTTCGTGAAGAAATACTACAGCGCCGACCTGCTCAAAGGCGAAATCGCTAAAGAAGCTGAAATCGCTGCTTATCTGGCATTCAAGCAATACCTCGAGGATAAAAAGATTGTAAGATTACCGAATTAAAGTTTTTAGTGTTGAGTTGTGAGTTTTTAGTGATTGGAATATAACGAATCAACGATTTCACAATTTGACGATTAAACCTACTATTATGAACGATAAAGTAAAAGTATTAGAAACCAAAAAGGCCGAAGCCGTACTGGGTGGAGGTCAAAAAAGAATAGACGCACAACACGCTAAAAAGAAACTTTTTGCTCGTGAGCGTATCGAATATTTGTTAGACGAAGGTTCATTTGAAGAAATCGGGATGTTCATCACCCACCGCACCAAAGACTTCGGATTGGACAAAGAAGTATATCTAGGAGACGGAGTAGTGACCGGATACGGAACCATTAACGGACGTTTGGTGTACGTTTTTGCCCAAGACTTTACAGTTTTTGGAGGTTCGCTATCTGAAACACATGCCGAAAAGATTTGTAAAGTAATGGATATGGCGCTCAAAGTAGGGGCTCCGATGATTGGATTGAATGACTCCGGAGGGGCTCGTATCCAAGAGGGAGTGCGCTCATTGGGCGGATATGCCGATATTTTCTACCGAAACGTACAGGCTTCGGGAGTGATTCCGCAAATCTCTGCCATCATGGGGCCTTGTGCCGGAGGGGCCGTATATTCACCGGCAATTACCGATTTCACCATGATGGTTGAGAATACGTCATATATGTTCGTTACCGGGCCTAACGTAGTGAAAACCGTAACCAACGAAACCGTAACTGCTGAAGAACTAGGTGGAGCTTCGACGCACTCGACTAAATCAGGAGTAGCGCACACGACATCGGCTAACGATGTGGAGTGTCTGGAAGATATCAAACGACTGCTCAGCTATTTGCCACAAAACAATCGCGAGCTTCCCCCAAGCCTGCCCTATACTCCAACAGACGAAATTAGAGAGGCT
Source organism: uncultured Flavobacterium sp. (assembly GCA_964476555.1). Lineage (GTDB taxonomy): Bacteria > Bacteroidota > Bacteroidia > Flavobacteriales > Flavobacteriaceae > Flavobacterium. Next base: position 737 of record CAYZBA010000154.1, on the reverse strand, counting down.
TTAGACACCATCATTCCGGATAGTTCTACAAAGCCGTATGATATGAAAGAGGTAATCAATCATATTATTGACGAGGATTCGTTCTTCGAAATTCACAAGAACTTTGCGGAAAACATCGTAGTTGGTTTTGCTCGCTTAGGCGGTAGAAGTATCGGAATCGTAGCCAACAACCCAATGTTCTTGGCCGGATGTTTAGACGTAAACAGCTCAACCAAAGCTGCTCGTTTTACTCGTTTTTGTGATGCCTTCAACATTCCGCTATTAGTGTTGGTAGACGTACCGGGCTTCTTGCCGGGAACTGACCAAGAGTGGAACGGAATCATCGTACACGGAGCAAAATTACTATATGCCCTATCAGAAGCTACTGTGCCAAAAGTAACAGTAATTACCCGTAAGGCTTACGGAGGAGCGTATGACGTAATGAACTCTAAGCACATCGGTGCCGATATGAATTACGCATGGCCGACTGCCGAAATAGCGGTAATGGGTGCTAAAGGAGCCTCAGAAATCATCTTCAAAAAAGAGATTTCAGAAGCCGATGACCCGGCAGCCAAACTAGCCGAAAAAGAGGCTGAATATGCTCGCAAATTTGCCACACCATACCGCGCGGCACAACGAGGCTTTATCGATGAAGTAATTATGCCTCACGAAACCCGCAGAAAGCTAATCAAAGCCTTTGCCGTGCTCGAGGGCAAAGAAGTCGAAAGACCGAAAAGAAAACACGGAAATATTCCGTT
>CAYZBA010000153.1:0-3644 GCA_964476555.1 uncultured Flavobacterium sp. | reverse complement strand
TTCGCATCCCGAAATTACGAGAATCTCCTGGCCCCGAGTTCGGTTTATAGAAATATGAAATGTTTAGACTTGGGTATTTCTGTACTATCGACTTACAATCCTCAGTCGATCCATCTTCAACAATAACCACCTCATATTCTTGGGTATACTCCTGCTTAGTCAGGCTTTCCAAAAGCTCATCGATTTCGTCCGGACGGTTGTAAACAGGTATAATTAAAGAGAGTTTCAACGGAATTAATTTTCGGCTAAATTACGGAAAAACCTTGAAGTTTTTCCATATATAGTTGAAATACGAATTATACATAATTTCAAAAAATCACCCAAATGGGTGATTTATAATCATAAAAAAATCCTGACTTTTGTGCTATCACCTACTCAGTAAATTGTAAAGTGATAAATAACCGTACCTAGTCTTAAATAAGGCTGTCTTTAAAGACAGCCTTATATGTTTATTGTAGATTTCATACTTGACAATTGTCTTAATCTAACGCTTTAACCTTTCTAGCTCCTAAAGCAAATTTATATCCGAATTGAAATTGGTAAAATGCTTCATTTGAATTGTCTGCTCGATTTTTATAGGTTATTAATCTAACAAAAATAGCTTGATTAGGATTACCATTAGTATGATAAAATAATTCTGCTTCATTCTTCCAAACGGCAATATCCGGCGGTAAATGAACGTCATTATAGCTATTAAAACTAGCATAATCATACCATGAAAATTCCATTTTATAATCAAATCCAAAGTTATTAAATCGTTTAGCACTAAGATTCGCTCCATAACCTTTATTAAAAGCTTTTAATTCTCTAATATCAGGAGTTTCCGGTGTGCCTAAGTTAACAGAAGAAATATTATAATTAAACGTTCCATATAGACTAACTTTTATAGGAGCGTTTTTATGTTGCCATCTAAGTGCTTCCACATCAATCCCCATGGTCAAAAAACGCTTTTCTACCAAATCTAATTCATTATTAGGAACAAAGTAGTTTATATCACTTTGAATTTCGGTTAAATCAACATACTTATTGGTATTATCAAATCTGGAATAATTAGCATAAGAGGAAAATGAAGGGAAATACTCAATTTGTCCAATCTCCCTAATAAAATGAAAAGGGTAAGGAAATAAGTAAAGTTTAGCCTTTCCTTCAATTTGCGCCAAGCCGTTATTGGATTCACCAAAAAGTGCAAGAAAATCAGTATATGTGCGTAATTCTAATATTTTTTCAAGATGAGTTTCCTGTTTAATTTGATAAGTCGTATTACTGATTAGATTAGTTTTATATCCTTTGTCCTCCACCGGTAGTTCTAAAACTAAATCATGAGGTATATAATGATTGCCGGCTTTATAAGTGTATCTCAACACATCTGTAACCTTAACACATAAATTCATGAGTAAGGGATCAGTATATTCGATTTCAGGGGTGTTTTTTCTTATTGAATATGTATAGTTCAAAAACTTTTTTCGTCCTCCATATTGTGAATAAAATAAAAGACTAATTCCTACTTTATTAGAAAATACATGAACATTATCTTCTTCATCCACTAAGAATACTCGTATGTCATAAAAATAACCGTCACGAATCTCTACATCTAACTTTTGAAAATTAAACATTGTATCTGTATAATACAAACCTGATTCGAATTCTCTTTTCTCATATTTCAAATCTTTCCTCATTGAATCTTTTTCTTTCTTAAAAGGGGGGAGATAATATAATTTAATTCTCTGATTATGTTGAGGAATAGTTATATCTCCGATGTAGGATTCTTCTCCTTTGTCTAAAAGAACTTTTTTTAAAATATCTGCTTCCACAGATTTTTTATTCAAGATAGAATGATTTATAACCTCATCCTGTCCAAAATAAGAATAAACCTGAGTTTCTGTATTTTTTTGTGGGGATTTAGAAAATTGCTCTCCTGCATATTTGTAAAGACTATTTATATCATCTTCTTCAAACCCTTTATGAATATAAACATTTTTATAATTTCGAAATAATTCTAATTGGTCTACTAACGAATCATTATACTTCTTTGTTTTTTCTATTTGGTTAGATAACTCTGTCATAAATGTTTGATCGGAATTGATTCCAACCTTATTTTTTAGTTCTTCTAATTTCTTGTTTTCTTCGTCATATAATTTCTTATATTTTTCAAATGTCTCCTCTAACTTTTTAAAAGTTTCCTTAAACTCAGCTTTAGTAGCTTCATCCTGCCCCCAACCTTGCCATACAAAGCCTAGAAGCACTGCAATTAGTGAAATTTTTTTCATGGTGATTGATTTTAGTGGTTAATGTCTTCATCTTTATCTCTACTTATCAAATAGTTATAAATAAGGACAAGACAAATGTAACCTTACAGGCACTGTCAAAAAATTACACTTTCGGGTGAAATTCAATAAAGTGACTGAAAATGAAGACGATAGAAATAAAAAAGCATAAGTCTCCGCTCGAAAGACTTATGCTTTATATATTTTGAAAATTTGCTAACTGAGAAAAACTACTCCTTCTGCCCCATGAGCATCAGGTAAGCTTTTAGGAACTCGTCTATCTCTCCGTTCATTACGGCATCTACATCACTGGTTTCATATCCGGTACGAACGTCTTTTACGAGTTTATATGGGTGCATGACATAGTTGCGGATTTGTGACCCCCACTCGATTTTCATCTTGCTGGCTTCGATATCGGCTCTTTGCTCTAAGCGTTTCTTCAACTCGATTTCGTAAAGTTGCGAACGCAACATCTGCATGGCTCTCTCGCGGTTGTCGTGTTGCGAACGAGTTTCGGAACACTGAATCTGAATTCCGGTGGGCTTGTGAAGGAGTTGTACTTTGGTCTCCACCTTGTTTACGTTCTGCCCTCCTGCTCCACTCGAACGAGCTGTGGTAATCTCGATATCGGCCGGGTTGATTTCGATCTCAATCGTATCATCTACTAGTGGATACACATAAACCGAAGCAAACGAAGTATGGCGCTTTGCATTACTGTCAAAAGGAGAAATACGTACAAGTCTGTGTACCCCATTCTCTCCTTTTAGGTAACCGAAAGCGAAGTCTCCTTCAAACTCTAACGTAACCGTTTTGATACCTGCCACATCGCCTTCTTGGAAGTTGAGTTCTTTGATTTTATAACCGTTTTTCTCTCCCCACATCAAGTACATACGCATTAGCATCGAAGCCCAGTCGTTACTCTCTGTCCCTCCTGCTCCGGCAGTAATCTGCAACACGGCACTCATACTGTCTCCTTCGTCTGAGAGCATATTGCGGAACTCTATATCTTCGAGGTGCTTTAGGGTAGTTTTGTATTGCTGTTCGAGCTCCTGCTCGGTGAGTCCGCCTTCTTTGTAGAACTCATAAGCGAGTTGCAACTCTTCTGCCAAAGCCACTGCTTTTTCGTAATCGCTCACCCACTTTTTCTCGGTACGGAGGTTTTTTACGATGATTTCAGCTTCTTTGGGGTTGTTCCAAAAGTCGGGAGCAAAGGTCTTCTCCTCTTCGTTTGCTATTTGAATTCGCTTTTTCTCGATTTCCAAATAGCCCTCGAGAGCTTCTACCCTTTGTGTAATGTCTTTTATGTGGTCTATGGTTATCATTAACGTAAACGTTATTTATTGTATAAGCCTCTGTATGGAGTGGTGAGTTTTAAGTTTT
>CAYZBA010000152.1:0-3703 GCA_964476555.1 uncultured Flavobacterium sp. | reverse complement strand
AGATGCGATTGGTGCGGGTCTGACCCCTTATATCAACATTATCACGATACAGAATGGGGTATTCCTTTATATGAAGACCGGAAAATCTTTGAGTTCTTGATTTTAGAAACTTTCCAGGCAGGACTCAGTTGGATTACTATCCTCCGTAAGCGGGAAAATTTCCGAAAAGCATTCGACAATTTCGATTATAAAAAAATAGCCTTATACAATCAAGATAAGATCGAAGAGCTATTACAAAACGAAGGAATCGTCAGAAATCGGCTTAAGATTCAAGCTACAGTGAATAATGCCCAAGCATTTATGAAAGTACAAGAAGAGTTTGGCTCTTTTTCTAACTATATTTGGAAGTTTACAGGTGGGAAGCCTATTGTCAACTGTCCTAAAACATTAAAAGATATTCCGGCTACAACTCCACTTTCTGATACTATTAGTAAAGATTTGAAAAAACGAGGATTTAAGTTTGTAGGCTCTACCGTGGTTTATGCGCATATGCAAGCCACCGGAATGGTAAATGACCATTTAGAAAGCTGTTCTTTCCGCTTCAACACTAATCTTTAAGAAGTTTTACGATACCCAATATAGCGATTAGTAAAGTCACACACCCCAATAGGTAATTGACGTTTTTCATAAAAAACACGGTTTTGTGCTCTATTTTTTTCACAAATAATGTATAAAAATAAAACACCATCATAGCTCCCGAAGAGGCCCCTATTGAAAACCACAAGACATAATACTTCTCGAACGAAAAATAGTCATACGAAGCCATCGTAATACTAAAAACCACATAAAACGGAACCGGAAAAACATTCAATACAGACAAAAACATTCCTTGAAAGAATCGACTGGACTTTCGACTAACTACCGGGTCCTCATGGGGAATTTGGTTCTTTTTCGAAAAGAAGAAAAAATACACGCTTATGATCAAGAAAATAACAATCGCTATTTCTTGAATCAAGTAACTTACATCGGTTCTTCTATCTATAAAACGAGCAAAAATTACCGCTATCCAAGCCTGAAAAAAAACTATTACGGCTGCTCCCGAAGCAAAAGCCAAAGCTCTGGACTTTCCGTCTCTCAAACAGATTTTTGCAACATTCATATTAATCAATCCTGGAAGCAGAGTGGTTAAGAATGTAACACAAAAACCTGTCAGTATGGCGGAAAGGTAATTCATCTAATTAAGTTTGAACTGTATATAGGTAATGGGCTTACCTTGTTCCAGATATTGTTGTTCGTAGAACGTCTGAATAGAAATCACCTCTTCCGGAGCCCCTTCATTCCTATACACATTGTGATTCGCATATATAACTTGATGATTTTGCCCATGCAAAAGCCCCAAGGTATAACCGTGCATGAATTCGCTATCGGTTTTCAGATGGATACACCCGTCTTTTTTGAGGATTTTTTTGTAGCGTTGTAAGAATTCTGAATTCGTAAGTCGGTGTTTAGTTCGTTTATATTTTATTTGAGGGTCAGGAAAAGTAATCCAAATTTCATCTACTTCTTTTTCTGCGAACAAGAATTCAATGAGTTCAATTTGTGAGCGTAGAAAAGCTACGTTCTGGATATTTTCTTCTATAGCGGTTTTAGCTCCTCGCCAAAATCGAGCTCCTTTAATATCAATTCCAATAAAATTTTTGTTTGGATATTTTTGAGCCAAACCAACCGAATATTCTCCTTTTCCGCAACCTAACTCTAGAACAAGAGGGTTGTTATTCTTGAAAAATTCTTGATTCCATTTTCCTTTTAAAGAGAAATTACCAGAGACTACTTCGTCTCGAGTTGGCTGAATTACATTCGAAAATGTTTCGTTTTCTTTGAATCGTTTTAGTTTATTTTTACTTCCCACAACAAAAATTAATTTTGGGGTAAAGTTAGGGATTTATAAAATAATTTTCCTTATCAACTCCAAAATATAACGTTTTAGAGTTCTGTATCTCTAATATAATGTAGAAATGGTTATTTCTTGATACTATCGTGAGAATGTGATTGAGTTCCGTTATTCCAAAGCGTAAGAATGTCTGTTGCAACAGCTGCTCCGCTTCCTGAAGCAATGGCTACTTGACTTCTATGGCCCGCTAAAACTCCTGCCACATAAAGGTTTTCTGTTACCTTATGATCTTCGTTTAAGAGTTGAACCCGATTTTTTTCGGGTATAGATTTTTTGTGAGGAATGATGTATTGATTAAGCCCTTCAATGTCAAACGTACTAGAAGCTCCAACAGCGACTACCACTATTTTCGCTTCATAAATATTATCATTGGTATACACCTGATAATATCCTTTGTCTTGTATAACTTTAGTAACTTTTTCGTTGGGAATTTGCTCAACATGAGGATAGGCCCTGGTGAGATGTTCTAGGCTTTCCTGCATCACCTCTGAGCCCAATTTCCCGAAAGGGATACCATAAACATTATTCAGTAGGGCATCTTGAAGATTTCCACCACGTTGATGCGTGATGATTCCGATTTTTTTATCTTGAGCATAGGTTTTTCTGTGAGCCGAACCCAAAACCAAAGCACAGGAAACTCCTGATACGCCACCCCCAATAATCAGAACATCAAACATAATTAGTTGCGATGGTGTTTTTCAATAGCTTTAGACATTCTAAAGATAAGCAGAATACATATTGCACAAAGCGAAGCAACAATTCCTATCAAGGCTATCAGGCTGTCTCCTCCCAAAAGATCATCGAAGTTAAGCATGGTAATGTTGAACACGATAAGGCCTAATGCAAATGCTATCAATATGTAAATTAAAACTTTCATTGTGTCTAGGTAGTTCTTCGAATTTGTACTCAAAAAACCGTATTAAAGGTTTATTTCCGTACAAAAATAGGCATTCAAAAACTACATAAAAAGCCCTTTAACATTGGCCGCAAATAATTTAACAGCGATTGCCAGCAAAACCACACCAAACACTTTTCGAATCACTCCAAGTCCTCCTTTTCCTAACACTCGTTCGATTTTTCCGGATGATTTAAGCACAATATATACTAAAATCATATTCAGAATAATGGCTACAATAATATTTATACTTTGATATTCTGCTCTTAGAGCTAAAATTGTAGTCATGGTTCCTGCTCCCGCAATAAGCGGAAAAGCAAGCGGAACGATAGATGCCGTGTTGGGCGCTTCATCTTTGTATAATCGTATGCCTAATATCATCTCTAAAGCCAAAAAGAAAAGCACAAAAGCACCTGCTACTGCAAACGAATTCACATCTAAACCAATGAGTTTTAGAATTTCGTCTCCGACAAACAAAAAAGCAAGCATAATCACAGCTGCTACAATTGAGGCTTTTTCTGATTGAATAGTACCCACACGATTTCGCAAATCAACAACAATAGGAATACTTCCTAAAATATCAATTACGGCAAACAAAATCATTGTTACCGTAAACGTTTCTTTCCAGCTAAAGCCTAAATCAAATTCCATTTTTTAATAGTTTAAGCTTTTCCAAAGTTTGGAGCTTTGGAAAAGTTAATTTTTTAAAATTCCCTTTTTCAGGATTTGCCCAAAGTGGTACATATCCTCATAACTGCAATATAGTGGTACAGGTGCTAAACGAATAACGTTAGGTTCTCTCCAGTCTGTGATTACTCCGTTTTTCATCAAATAATGAAAGAGTTCTTTTCCTTCTCCGTGCAAGAAAACCGAAAGCTGATTGGCTCTCTCCTCCGGATTTTTTGGAGTAATTACCT
>CAYZBA010000151.1:0-3804 GCA_964476555.1 uncultured Flavobacterium sp. | reverse complement strand
AATTTAATCGACATTATCATGTAAGAAAGAATTGTTGTTTCTGAGTTGCAAATCATTGTTACTGTCGGTGCTCAGAGAGGTCCTCGAAATTCCACTAGTTGGGTTGTTTTGAGACAAATCGATGTTCTGACGTTTATAGGCAGGAATCTTTTCGAACTCTTCGATACGAGAGATACTGTTGTGGAATTTATAGTTAAACTCTTTCATTTTCTTTCTTCTTTCATCAGCTCTAGCTCTTAAAGCTTCCTCAATAGTCATTTCTGTTACAGGAAGTTCTTCGTAAGGAGTTTTAAAATCCTCTTTAATTTCTTCGTTCGCAGCTTCAGGAGCTATAGGCTCATGTTTTAGTGTAAAATTGAGTTCTGCCGGAATCTCTTCTGTTTTAGCTTTAGGTTTGGACTCCATAAGTTGCTTTTCAACTTCCATATATTCTTCTAAAGAATATCGAGTGATTCCTGATTGAGAAACTTCGGTAACAGGCACTACTCGAATAGGGTCGTTTACTTTCATTTCTTTAGTTTCGGCAGAAATGTCAAAAAGGAATTCTTGAGTATCTGCTTTTGTTGTTTTTACTTCGAAGGAGATTTCTTCTTCTTTAGCAGTAGCGGGAGTAACCACTGAAAAGTCTGAAGTTTGAGCCGGAACGATTTCGAAAACCACATCTAGGTTTTTGATAAACTCGGATGTCGGAATCAAATCTGTTTCGAAGATTTCGAATTTTTGTTCTTGAGTTATTGTAGGTTCTTTTTCCTCTTCTAGAGTGAAAACAATTTTTTCTTCTTGAGGAGTCGGTTCTACTGTATTTGTTTTTACCTCTTCTTGCTCGAGAGTAAAATTAATTATAGGAGTTTCTTCTTTTTTTAAGAGAGTTTGCTCCATTTTGCTTTCGTGGTCAAGAGTGTGGATAATTTTTTTTGGTTCTGTATTTACGATTTCGTTTTGTTGCTCTGCATTAAAACCGGTAGCAATTACAGTTACCGCAATAGAATCTCCAAGGGTTTCATCTTCGCCCACTCCCATGATAATATTCGCACTGTGTCCTGCTTCAGATTGGATGTAATCGTTGATTTCTCCGATTTCATCGATAGTGATTTCGTTGGTTCCGGAAACGATTAAAAGCAATACGTTTTTAGCGCCTGCGATTTTGTTGTCGTTTAACAAAGGAGAATCTAAAGCACTGATAATGGCTTGTCTTGCTCTGTCTTCGCCAGCAGCAGTTGCAGAGCCCATGATGGCAGTTCCGCTATTAGAGAGTACAGTTTTAGCATCTTTTAGGTCAATGTTTTGCGTATAGTGATGCGTAATTACTTCTGCAATTCCTCTTGAAGCGGTAGCTAACACTTCGTCGGCTTTAGCGAAACCGGCTTTGAACCCTAGGTTTCCGTATACTTCGCGCAGCTTATTGTTGTTGATGACAATAAGAGAATCTACTTGTTTGCGAAGTTTTTCTATACCATTCAAAGCTTGTTCGGAACGAGTTTTTCCTTCGAACTGGAAAGGCATAGTTACGATACCTACGGTAAGAATTTCTCTTTCTTTAGCAAGTTGAGCGATAACAGGTGCGGCACCTGTACCTGTTCCTCCGCCCATACCGGCAGTAATAAAAACCATTTTGGTATTGCTATCGAGCATTTTTTCGATTTCTGCGATGCTTTCGATAGCGGCTTGTTGTCCTACTTCAGGGTTGGCTCCTGCGCCAAGACCTTCTGTAAGGTTTACTCCCAACTGAATTTTGTTGGGTACGGGACTGTTCTGGAGTGCTTGTGCGTCTGTATTACAAACGACAAAATCCACTCCTTTAATACCTTGACGGAACATGTAGTTGATGGCATTGCTACCACCTCCACCTACTCCGATTACTTTAATTACATTCGATTGATTTTTTGGTAAATCAAATGAAATGCTTCCAAAATCTGAATTGCTTATCATAGTCTCCCGGTTTTTATTCTGTATTTTCTATAAAGTTTTTGATCTTTTCAACGTACTTCTCAAAGAAAGATTTTCGGATAATTTCTTTGGAATCTTTTTGTTTTTCTTGAGCTTTAGGCTCAATAGGTTCTTCTGCAACAGGTTCCACAACAGGTTTTGCTTCTTCTTCTCTTTTAATTTCTACAAAAGGAGTAGCGCTTTTTTGATTTTGTCTGAGGCTTTCCATCACCAGACCTACGCTGGTAGCGTAGATAGGGCTAGAAAGTTCAGGGTCTGAATCACCGGCCAGATTTTCGTTCGGATAACCGATTCTCGTATCCATTCCGGTGATGTATTCCACTAATTGCTTGATGTGTTTAAGTTCTGCACCACCGCCTGTTAATACGATTCCGGCGATGAGCTTCTTTTTAGGGTCTTCGTGTCCGTAAGCTTTAATTTCGTTGAAAACTTGTCCGATGATTTCGATTACTCTGGCATGAATAATTTTTGACAAGTTTTTCAGTGAAATTTCTTTTGGCTCACGACCTCTTAGACCGGGAATCGAAACAATTTCGTTGTCTTTATTTTCGCCAGGCCAAGCAGACCCGAATTTGATTTTCAGAAGTTCTGCTTGTTTTTCGATAATCGAACAGCCTTCTTTGATATCTTCTGTAATTACGTTTCCGCCAAAAGGCACTACTGCTGTATGACGAATGATTCCGTCTTTGAAGATAGCCAAATCTGTAGTTCCGCCTCCTATATCAATCAGAGCCACTCCGGCTTCTTTTTCTTCTTGGGAAAGTACTGCGTCAGCAGAGGCTAGAGGTTCCAAGGTGAGGCTTGCAAGCTCTAAGTCTGCACTTTTGATACATCTGCCAACATTTCGGATAGAAGAGGCTTGCCCCACTACTACGTGGAAGTTGCTTTCTAAACGGCTTCCGTACATACCTATAGGCTCGGTAGTAGTTTCTTGCCCGTTGATTTTGTATTCTTGAGGTAATACGTGAATGATTTCCTCACCAGGTAGCATAGCAAGTTTATGCACTTGGTTGATAAGTTGGTCAATGTCTTTTTCGTCAATCACTTCATCAGCATTGGAGCGACTGATGTAATCACTGTGTTGAATACTGCGAATGTGTTGTCCGGCGATACCTACCACCACATTGTTGATTTTGTAACCCGAGTTGTTTTCTGCTTCGGCTACAGCTTGACGTATAGACTGGATGGTCTGAGTGATGTTGTTCACCACACCTCTTGCTACACCTAGGCTTTTTGCCTTACCAACTCCGATTATCTCGAGCTTGCCGTATTCGTTTTTCTTTCCAATCATTGCTACAATCTTGGTTGTACCAATGTCTAGTCCGACTCCGATGTTTTCTTTTTCCATATTCTATTGGTTTTTGGTGCAAACTACCTGTTTGTTGAATCTGAGATTTATTCTGCTGTACTTTTCTATCAAGCTATCCTGAGATGCTTTCTGGAAAAATGCTTTATAGTTATTAAACTTCTGTTCTATACCGTCTGGTTTTCCGAAATCAATGCTATAATTGTAATTTCTGTTTTTCAATAAGATGTTTTTATCGCTCAAAACCTCGACTCCGGTGATGTTTTTCTTTAAAAAATCATCGTCGTAAATATACCGAAGCAATCGGGTCAATTCCTTTTTATTTTCTGAACTTATTGAGCCGGAAACCAGAGGAACTCGAGCTGAAAAATTGTTCGATAAGGGCATTGTATTTCCTTGGTAGTCAATATAGAAAGAACGATTTGCATCATAAACCCTGGCCACAGGTGTTTTTTGTTTTACATGGGCTTTTAATTCGCCTTTTGTGGTAACGAATACCTCTGCTTGTTCAATGATTGGGTGATTAATAAGCACACTTTCCAACTTCTTCA
>CAYZBA010000150.1:0-3839 GCA_964476555.1 uncultured Flavobacterium sp. | reverse complement strand
TTTTCGGTTGCAAAACGTTTGATTTCGTTTCTGATAGCATTGGAGGGGTCTTGCTGTAAATGACATTTTTCAATATCCAGAATCTTGTCCCACATTTTCGGGATATGAAAGCCAAGAGCATTTCCTCTGTCGATATTTTCGGTTTCTGCAATTTCTTTTTCGGTTATCCAACGGCTGTCAGAAAAAGAAAATTCCATTTTGTTGCGGTAGAAAAACTGTTTTTTACTGCCTAAAATAGGCTCAAATTCCGGTAATTCAACCTTTCCGATTCTTTTGAGGTTGTTGTAAACTTCTTGGTTTTTATAGAAAAGCTGTTTTTCGTAGGTCATATTTTGCCATTTGCAACCTCCGCAATCGCCAAAGTGTTGGCAAACCGGCTCTACTCTGTCTGGAGAATATTGGTGAAAACGAATGGCTTTTCCTTCGAAATAGGATTTACGTTTTTTGAAAGTTTTGACATCAACGACATCTCCGGGAACTACATTCGGAACAAAAATAATTTGTCCTTCCGGGGCTTTGGCTACCGACACTCCTTTTGCACCGGCATCGATGATTGCTACGTTTTCAAAAACAATATTTTCTTTTTTATTTTTTCTTGACATTATGTTTTAGTGTTGAGTTTTAAGTTTTGAAATTCAAAACTTGGAAATTTAATCATGTTTTCCGTCAAAATAGGTGCTCCATTTGCCTTGTACTTTCATGACTTGTTCGATTACGTCTCGAGCAGCGCCTTTTCCTCCGTTTTTGTGAGAAACATATCGGCAAAGACTTTTGATTTCCGGAACGGCATCCTGAGGGCATGTAGGCAAACCCACTAACTTCATCACGTGGTAGTCCGGAATGTCATCGCCCATATAAAGCACTTGCTCCGGTTTGATTCCGTAGATATCGATGTATTCTTTAAACGTTTCTACTTTGTCAGGAGATCCCAGATAAATGTCGGTTACGCCTAGATGTCTGAGTCGACTTCTTACACCTTCATTTTTTCCTCCGGAAATGATACATACATTATAACCGCTCTCTAGGGCTGCCTTGATAGCAAAACCGTCTCTGATGTTCATATTTCGGAGCATTTCTCCGTCTTGAGTTACATGAATGGTTCCGTCTGTAAGCACGCCATCCACATCAAAAATAAATGTGGTGATGTCATTCATGATTTCTTTATAATTTCTCATTCTCTTGTATAATAGACTGGGTTAAGGTTTTATATATATATTGAAGTTTGGGTTGATTTTCCAGAAAGGCCAAATGAGCATCGATGACTTGAAAATCTTTTCGTTTGGCAGGACCGGTTTGTGCCTGACTTGGATTGAGGTATTTAATCTTATCGGCTACTTCAACAATTAGCGGTTTTAGGACCTCAAACGGAAGCTCATTTTGTTCACAAATATCACTGCCTATTTTATACAGGTGATTCACAAAATTACTTACAAATACAGCCGCAACGTGTAGAGCTTTTCGCTTTTCGGAATTGATGTCATAGACGTTATCCGAAATTTTTTTGGCTAAACTTTTCAGAAATTCAAAATCCTGAGGGTTTTCGCTTTCCAAACAAATCGGAATTTCTTTGAAGTTGATTTTTTTCTCTTTCGAAAAGGTCTGTAGAGGATAAAAAACGGCTCTTCGATTTTTGTCGGAAAGAATTTTCAAAGGTTGGGTACCCGAAGTGTGAGCGACTAATTTTCCGGAAAAGGGCAGTTTTTCGGAAACTTCTGCTATAGCATCGTCGGTTACGGAAATCAGATAAACATCGGCCGGTTTTAGTTCAGAAAGGGAATCTGTTATAAGCTCATTAGCCACCACACCCGAGAGCGATTGCCTGTTTCGAGCAAATACCTGAACCAGCTCTACCTCACTGTTTTCGGTGAAAACCCGAATCAGATGATGAGCCACATTTCCTGAGCCAATGATAGTAACCTTTGCCATTTTTTATTTGTACAAAGGTAAACAAACATTTCATAAGATGAAGTGTCTTCAAAATCAGAATAACTCCACCATAAATATCCACCTCAAAATAAATAATTTGTATTTTTGAGCTCGTTTTAGAACACGGTGAAATGAACTGGTTTCGACAATTTTTCGCACAAAGACAATCGACAGAAGACACGATGAGTAAATTTTTAATTGTAGGTTTAGGAAATATCGGGGCAGAATATGCTAACACTCGACATAATATAGGTTTTAAGGTATTAGACTTTTTGGCAAATAAAGAAAAGCTGGACTTTCAAACCGTGAAATTAGGAGCTCTGGCTACCTATAAATTCAAAGGGAGACAATTGTTTTTGCTGAAGCCTAATACGTATATGAACTTGAGTGGAAAAGCTGTACAGTATTGGCTACAAAAAGAAAAAATTCCACTAGAGAATCTTTTGGTAATCACCGATGATTTGAATTTGCCTTTCGGAACGATTAGAATCAAAGCCAAAGGAAGCGACGGAGGTCACAACGGTCTGAAAAACATCAATCAAGTACTCAATACCCAAGAGTATGCTCGATTTCGATTCGGGATTAGTGATGCTTTCAAAAAAGGTCAGCAAGTGGATTATGTATTAGGAGAGTGGACCGACGAAGAAAAACAAAAACTTCCGGAACGTTTAGAGAAAGCCTCTGATGCCATTAAAGCTTTTGTAACCATTGGCTTGAATCAAACCATGAGTGACTTTAACGGGAAATAAACGAAACTTTTCAATTTCATACGAATAAACTACCTTTGCCCAAATTTTTCAAAATTGAAAGTTTTTCATAACATTACTACGTTTGAGTCCGAAAAACCGACAGTACTCACTATCGGAACTTTCGACGGAGTCCATATCGGGCACAAAAAAATCATTGATAGACTCACCAGTTCAGCACTTGCCGAAGGGTTGAAGTCTGTTGTTTTGACATTTTTCCCGCATCCGAGAATGGTTCTGCAGCAAAATTCGGATATCAAATTGCTCAATACGATAGAAGAAAAACAGCAACTTCTGGAGCAAATCGGGCTCGATACGTTGATTATTCATCCATTTGACAAATCTTTCTCGGAGCTTTCGGCAGAGGAATTCGTAAAGAACATTTTAATCGAAAAGCTGAACATCAAGAAAATCATCATAGGCTATGACCATCGTTTTGGCAAAAACCGTTCTGCCGGGATTGAAGATTTAGTGATTTTTGGAGAAAAATACGGTTTTGAGGTGGAGCAGATTCCTGCTCAAGAAATCGATGAAGTTTCTGTGAGTTCTACCAAAATCAGAAAAGCTCTAGAAGAAGGCCATATCGCTTTAGCGAATTCGTATTTAGGCTACAACTACTTTTTTAATGCCACTGTAATCGAAGGTCGAAAACTCGGTAGAACCATCGGGTTCCCGACGGCTAATCTGAAAGTTTCTGAAGACTATAAACTCATTCCTCAAATCGGAGTTTATGTAGTAGAAGGTTTACTGAATGGTCAAAAGTTCAAAGGGATGATGAACATTGGCTACAAACCAACCGTTGACGGAAAAAACTTGTCTATCGAAGTTCACTTTTTTGATTTCGAGCAAGACATTTATGGGAAAAGCCTACAGATTTCGGTGGTTGAAAGAATCCGAGAAGAGCAAAAATTTGCTTCGGTTGAAGCACTTCAAAAACAACTGGAACAAGACAAAAATTTTGCGTTGAACTACTTTAAATCCTAAAAATACACTTCTCAATTTTTATAGGCTTTGCCAATTTTCCGCGTCATTGCCGGAAAAATTCCACAGTATTACAAGCGGCTCTTTTTCTTAAATGTTAAATAAAATTAAAAGTTTAGAAATAGATTTTGCAGGTCTAAAAAACAGCGTACTTTTGCGCTTGACAATTTTGTCAAACAAAAAAGT
>CAYZBA010000149.1:0-3848 GCA_964476555.1 uncultured Flavobacterium sp. | reverse complement strand
GAAACCAATCGGTTTTGGACGAACTAAAATCTACTTTGCAAACTCCTGTTCATACGTGTTGTTTTGACGTAAGGGACAAAGAAGAAGTATTTGCTCAAATCAACAATCTGCCGGAAGGCTTTCAAAATATAGATATTTTGGTAAATAATGCCGGGAATGCTCACGGATTGGCGACTTTTGATGCTGCTGATTTAGAAGATTTAGAAGCCATGATTGATATCAACGTGAAAGGATTAATTTATGTTACCAAAGCGGTTCTTCCGCATATGCCGACAAACGCCAATAGTCAAATCATCAATATTTCTTCGATTGCCGGAAAAGAAGTTTATGTGAATGCAGCTACATATTGCGCTTCTAAAGCAGCTGTTGAAACCTTAACTAAAGGCATGCGAATCGATTTGCTTCCGCTAGGAATCAAAGTTACAGGCATTGCTCCGGGAGCGGTAGAAACGAATTTCTCTTTGGTGCGTTTCAAAGGAGATGTCGAAAGAGCCGAAAAAGTGTATGAAGGGTATGAGCCTTTAACGCCGGAAGATCTGGCCCATACGATTGTAAATGTTATTGAGCTTCCTGAAAATGTTCAAATTGCAGATTTGACTATTTTCCCGAAAGCTCAGGCTAGTGCGATTCATATCAAACGCGATTAAATAATTTAGAGTGTAATCAAGCCAAAAAACTCTGACATCTTGTCAGAGTTTTTTGTATATTTGCAACCCACAAATTTTGTGAATGTTACAATGGAAAAGATAATTGAAGAAAACAGACAAGGAACCAGCCTTGTTTTGGAACAAAACGCAAACAATACAAAAAAGCTGTTTATAGAGAGCTACGGCTGTCAGATGAATTTTTCTGATAGCGAGGTAGTGGCTTCTATTTTGGCGAATCAAGGATATAACACGACTCAAAATCTCGAAGAGGCGGATTTGGTTTTAGTCAACACTTGTTCGATTCGAGATAAGGCAGAGCAGACAGTTCGCAAGCGTTTGGAGCAATACAATGCCGTTAAGAAAATCAACCCGGGTATGAAGGTAGGGGTTTTGGGTTGTATGGCAGAGCGTTTGAAAAGTAAGTTTTTGGAAGAGGAGAAAATCGTAGATATGGTAGTGGGTCCGGATGCGTATAAAGACATTCCGAATCTGCTAAAAGAAATCGACGAAGGGCGTGAGGCTATCAACGTAATTTTGTCGAAAGACGAAACGTATGGCGATGTTTCTCCGGTTCGTTTGAACAGCAACGGAGTGACAGCTTTTGTAACCATCACTCGTGGTTGTGATAATATGTGTACGTTCTGTGTGGTTCCGTTTACCAGAGGTCGTGAGCGCAGTCGTGATCCGCAAAGTATTCTGGAAGAAATCCAAGATTTGTGGGACAAAGGTTATAAAGAAGTAACGCTTTTGGGGCAGAATGTTGACTCTTATTTGTGGTACGGAGGAGGATTGAAAAAAGATTTTGCTAAGGCCAGTGAAATGCAAAAAGCGACGGCTGTTGACTTTGCGCAACTTTTAGAGATGTGTGCGGTGAGATTCCCGAAAATGCGCTTCCGCTTCTCGACTTCGAATCCTCAGGATATGCACGATGAAGTGTTACACGTAATTGCTAAGTATCACAACGTTTGTAAATACATTCACCTTCCGGTTCAGAGTGGTAGTACGAGAATTTTGAAAGAAATGAACCGTCAGCACACTCGTGAGGAGTATATGCAACTCATTGATAAGATTAGAACCATTATTGACGATTGTAGCATTTCTCAGGATATCATTACGGGCTTCCCGACTGAGACAGAAGAAGACCACAAAGACACGCTTTCGTTAATGGAATATGCTCAATATGATTTTGGATTTATGTTTGCGTATTCAGAAAGACCGGGGACATTGGCAGCCAGAAAGATGAAAGACGATGTGCCGGACGAAGTGAAAAAGAGAAGATTGCAAGAAGTAATCGATTTACAGCAAAAGTTATCTCTACAGCGTACGCAACGATTTGTAGGCCAAGTCGTAGAGGTTTTGATAGAAAAAGACTCTAAAAAATCTGATCAGCATTGGTCAGGAAGAAATTCACAGAACACAACGGTGGTTTTTCCGAAAGGTCACTACAAACCGGGTGATTTTGTAATGGTGAAAGTGACAGATTGTACTTCGACCACATTGATTGGTGAGGCTATTGGTTATTCAGAAATGCATACGGCATAATCTTTTCAGTAACCTGAAGCTTGATACAAGGCGAAGCCGAGTGAGCTAAGCTAAACCTGAAACCCATAGAAGAGCATGGAAAACATACAAGCTATTAAACAACGTTTTGAAATCATCGGTAATGACCCGAAGCTGAATCGAGCTATCGAAAAGGCGATTCAGGTGGCCCCTACGGATATTTCGGTTTTGGTAACCGGGGAAAGTGGTGTAGGGAAGGAGAGTATTCCGAAAATTATTCATTCGTTATCACATAGAAAACACGGAAAATACATAGCTGTAAACTGTGGAGCTATTCCGGAGGGGACCATAGATTCGGAACTTTTTGGTCACGAAAAAGGAGCTTTTACGGGAGCGACCAACACTCGTGAAGGTTATTTTGAAGTGGCAGATGGTGGTACTATTTTTTTGGATGAAGTAGGAGAATTGCCACTAACGACTCAGGTTCGTTTGCTTCGTGTGTTGGAAAACGGGGAATTCATTAAAGTGGGGTCTTCGAAAGTTCAGAAAACCAATGTGAGAATCGTGGCGGCTACGAATGTGAAGATGCAAGAGGCTATTGAAAAAGGGAAGTTTCGAGAAGACTTATATTATCGATTGAGTACGGTAGAAATTCACCTGCCTCCGCTTCGAGAGCGAAAAGAGGACATTCATTTGTTGTTTCGAAAATTTGCGTCGGATTTTGCTCATAAATATAAAATGCCGCCTATCAAGTTGGATGACAGTGCGGTTAAACTATTAGAAAAATACCGTTGGGGCGGAAACATCAGACAGCTCCGAAACGTCGCTGAGCAAATTTCGGTTTTAGAAACCAATAGAAACATTACGGCTCAGACGTTGCTATCGTATTTGCCGGAAGAAAATACATCTTTGCCTGCGTTGGTGGGAGGTCAAAAAGCGGAGAGTGATTTTTCGTCGGAGAGAGAAATCATGTATAAGATTCTCTTTGACATGAAAAATGACTTGAACGATTTGAAAAAACTCACTTTGGAGCTCATGCAAAAGGGAGGGACGAAGGTTCAGCAAGACAATCAAACACTTATCAATCGCATTTACGGAAAAAAAGAAGATGTTTTGCCGTTTGAGCAAACTCATGAGGCTATCCCTATGCAACCGGACATTCAAGAAGAGTTTGAAGACGATGACAGCAATTATCTTGTGGCAGAAACTGTTGAAGCGGAAGAGGAGACCTTGAGTTTAGAGGCCAAAGAGATTGAGCTTATCAAGAAAGCCTTGGAGCGCAACAAAGGGAAGCGCAAGGCTGCGGCTGAGGAGTTGGGGATTTCGGAGCGCACTCTTTACAGAAAAATCAAGCAGTTTGATTTGTAGAATCAACCAAAAAGTATCAACCATGCAATACACAAAATATATAGCGTTAATGATTTTCTTTGTTCTGTCGGGTTGTAAGTATTACAACTTTACGGGGACCGGAAAGATTGACGCAGACAGCTTTCAGGTGAACTATTTTCAAAACAATGCTCCGATTGTTGAGCCCGGGATTGAGCGTACGTTCACTTTGGCATTACAGGATTTGATTCAGAATCAAACGAGTTTGACGCTTACTAATTCGGGAGCTGATTTGGTGTATGAAGGCGAGATTGTAGAGTACAGGATTGCTCCGATGACTGCTACGGCCGATCAAAGAGCGGCTCAAAACAGATT
>CAYZBA010000148.1:0-3893 GCA_964476555.1 uncultured Flavobacterium sp. | reverse complement strand
TAGCACAGAAAAACGACTTTGGTTTGCCGGTTCAGATACAGAAGATATTGCCATACATACACAAAATCTTGCGAAAACCTTAAAAGCCGTAAATCCAACCAACCTCACCTGGAAGTATTCCGATGAGCCCGGCGAAAAACACCATACTATCTTTAGAGCTACTAAAGAAAAAGCAATAGTTTGGACATTAGTACCCTAAATTATTGACATGTTGCTTTAGTTTTACCAAAACATTAGAAAACCAACAAAAGAGTTTAAAAATGAAACCCTTAATAGTATTACTTTCTGTATTTCTTATCTCTTTTTTGACAACGAAATTTGTTCGTGGTCATTATGATGTTGCGTTATCGGGGCGAATTGCAATGTCGGCTATGTTAGTCTTTACGGCTATTGGGCATTTTGCTTTTACAGATGGGATGGTTATGATGTTACCCGACTTTATCCCGTTTAAAACCGAAGTTGTGTACTTGACCGGAATTATTGAAATAGCAGCAGCTTTAGGACTATTGATACCTCACCTAAGAATCATTACGGCATGGCTGTTAATTGTGTTTTTTATATTGATACTTCCTGCTAATATTTATGCTGCTATCAAACAAGTAGATTATCAAAAAGCAACTTTTGACGGCAACGGACTCTCCTATCTGTGGTTTAGAATTCCGCTTCAAATTCTTTTTATGGTTTGGACGTATTTTTCCGCTATTAAAAGATGAATAAATTTTGAAAGTTTAGTAGAAAATGTAATACCATAATTCGCTTAACAGAACAACTTGTAAAAGAACCAAAAGTTTCTCTTTTTTACCTGTCTGAACATGAAATATTTTAACAAACTTCACAAATTAAAATTTAATTTGTAGTATTGCAACTGTAAGGTTTTCAGTATTGTGAAAACAATTACCATAAACAGATATTAACAACCCCTAAACTTATAATTATGAGAGACATTATGTTAATAGCACACTTCTTAGGTCTGGTAATGGGCTTAGGAACCAGTTTTGCCCATGCCTTCTTAGGGCAAGCTACTGCTAAAATGAACGAAGAGGAAGCTTCAAAATTCAGACTCAATGCCATGGTGCTCAGCAAAATGGGGCACATCGGTATCCTTCTACTTGTCGTATCCGGTATTTATTTGATTATTCCCTTTTGGCCTTCGATCAAAGAAAACCCATTATTAATCCTAAAACTGGCTTTAGTAGCTGTTCTTATCGTTTTGATTGCGCTCATTTCTCGGGGAACCCAAAAAGCCTATCAAGGTAATGCAGACAAGCAACTCAAAAAGATAGAACCTTTGGGAAAATTAACTTTAATCATCGGGCTTATGATTCTAATAATAGCTGTAAATGTTTTTCATTAAAATATAAAAATCAACAGTAACATCATATCATCATCAACACTGCCAACCATGAAAAAAATTCTACTCTTTTTAACTGTCATTTCTCTATATCCTTGTATCGGACAAGAGGAAATTTACTTCAAAGTAGGGTATTTGCCCAACCATCAATACACTTTATCCCAAAAAAACATTTTGGAGATTAGCATTACGTATATCACTTCTGACGAAATGCTAGAGGCTCTAAAGATGAATGGCATCGAAAATCCCATGATAAATAGAGATACTACTTGGCTTAAAAGCTCCATCAGAACCAAGAGTCTTCAAAATGACGAAATTCCGATTGAGATGGAATGGTTAGAATCTAATAATTCAGAATTAAAACCCGGAACCAAACTCTTCGGCAAATCTAAAGGGCAAAACATCGCAATCGATTCTATAGTGTCTTCTGCAATGACAGAAGAAAATAAGAAATACTTTTTTACATCCTTAGAAGCAATGATGAATCAAATCCAACTACCAACGGCACAAACCGTCAAAGTGGGTGAGAGTTTTGAGCAACTTATTCCTATATCTATACCTGCCGGAAATAGGATTATCGATATGGATGTCAAATCTATATACACTTTAAAAACCGTAAAAGACGGAATCGGATTTTTTGATATCGAGCAAGTATGTACGGTAAATTCAGAAATAGAAGGTCTGGGTTTAAACTTCTCCGGTTCTGGAAAAGGACAACTCGAATACGATATCAATAAAGAGTTTTTCTCTAACTACTTACTAGACATGGTAATAGACCTAACTATGGATATAGAAGATATCAAGCTAGAAACAAAAACAAAAACTACCATAGAGCAAACTATAGAAATTCAAAAAACAAATTAAAATGCCCTCTGGTGTCTTGCTTCAAGTTCTAAGAAAACACAAACCCAACGTAACCACCAAAAATGAAATCGAAAAACTATACTTAAAAGCTTATTTATAATAAATTTAGATTTTTATTATATTTTTGTAATCATTAACCATTTAAAACATTAATTATTATGAAAACAACACTTTTATGCTTTTTAGCTGCCTTAGGAATGTTTTGGAACTCTTGGAGCCAAACAAACACTAACGAGGGCTACAGTAAATGGTTTTATTTACAAGGTGATAAGCCCGTACAAGTACGTTATAAAATAATTAAAGAAGAAGGAAATGATACGCATTTTCAAGTACAATTCCGACTAGATCATGAGAGTGACATTTTCTGCAGACATTCCACTTGTGAAGGTTATTTGGTGGGGTTAAAGTATTATGTCCGTAATCAATTCAAAGAAACTAGGAGCTTCAGATTCTATAACTCTTATAAAGGTATCTACACATACCCGGAAATAATTGTCTCAACTATGAAGTTTTCAGACGGTTCCTATAGAACCTTAAAAGAAAATGGATTCTTTGACAACTACGACAGACCTGCTTCTATATTAATAGCTTGTGTCGATAATATATTGTCAGACGACCCAAATGCACACCGTTGCCGAGATGAATTCAAAGCTTCCGAAGCCATAGACCTAAGATAATGGTATAATGGAAGCCATATCACTATGTAGCCTATAGCCCTGAGCATAACCGCTCAGGGCTACTTTTTATAACTAAATGTAACATCAGATGAGCAAAAGTACATATGGGCAGGCCAAGTAACCGGTCTTGAAAACCAATCTGTAGAGGTGGCCATGAAGATTACTCCCGATGGTCATAGCCGTCTGGAATTCTCAAGGTTCATAACCCCTAAAACTTTCTCTGATCACAGAACTGCTCCGGTAAATTCTCTTGAATATCTCCGAGTGATGTTCAGAGTAGACAATCTCGATGAATAACTCAATCGATTAATCCAAAAAGGAGCCAAAGTAGTCGGGCAAGTAGTCAACTACGAAAATATTTATAAGCTGCGTTACATCCGTTATTTCGCTCTAATGGAGTAAATCATCCCGAATACTCAACCTTTATGAAAAAGATGTTTTACCTCACATTAGCAGGACTATTTACTCAAGTCTCATTAGCTCAAAACTTTAGTTTCGACAAAGAGAGAATAAGCAGCCATGCGATTTACTTACGCTCTATGGACGTTCAAACTGCCGATTTAAACAAAGATGGATATGTAGATATTGTTTTGGCCGTAGAATGGGCTCCCAATGCTATTTTGTGGGGAAACAAAGACGGAAGATTTTACGACCAACACTCGATGAAGCTTTCGACCAACAACTTTGACTCTGAAGATATTGCCATAGCAGACTTCAACAACGACGGTTGGCTTGACTTGGTCTTTGCAGCCGAAGACGACATGAACCACGAGTTCTATCTAAACCAAGGAAACGGTAGGTTTGAAGAGGTGAAGAATAAGTTCCCGCAATTTATCTCGAATGCCGTGCAGGCCTATGACTTTAACGGTGACGGTGCTATAGACTTGATTTTTGGAAATCAAGGGCAAAGCCGCCTCTTTATCAATGACGGGAGCGGAAAGTTTACGCTTGACGAAAGCGTATTGAGCGGTATTTCATTTTTAGGGAATTATATCGCCATA
>CAYZBA010000147.1:0-3937 GCA_964476555.1 uncultured Flavobacterium sp. | reverse complement strand
ACCGATATGGTTCAGAAATTGGCTGAGAAAGATTTGGTTTCTTACAAGAAATATCAAGGAGTTTCCCTTACGGAAAAAGGAAAAAAAGCAGCTGTAAATATCATCAGAAAACATCGGCTGTGGGAAGTATTTTTGGTTGAAAAACTCCACTTTTCTTGGGATGAAGTACACGATATAGCCGAACAACTCGAACATATCAAATCCGAACAACTCATTAACCGCTTAGACGAGTTTCTCAACTTCCCCACCGAAGACCCTCACGGAGATCCAATTCCAAACAAAAGCGGAATTATCCCAAAACTCACTCGACAACTTTTGGCCGATGCCCCTCTTAACGAAAAATTGATTTGTGTAGGCGTAAAAGACAGTTCTTCAAGCTTCTTGCAATATCTGGATAAACAAAAGATTTCGTTAGGAACCGCTTTACAAATCATCGAAAAAGAAGCCTTCGACAACTCTTTAAAAATACTCATAGACCAAGAAAAAATCACTGTTTCTCACATAGTGGCTAATAATATTTTCGTAAAACAGCTTTAAATATGTTTGATAGTATACTCAGCTATATGGAATCCGTTGGCCCTGTCTGGGCAGCTCTCATAGCAGGACTTTTCACTTGGTTTCTGACCGCTCTTGGAGCTTCGTTTGTATTCTTTTTCAAGAATATGAACCGTACCCTCCTTGACGGAATGCTTGGATTTACAGGCGGAGTTATGGTAGCCGCCAGCTATTGGAGCTTGCTCGCTCCGGCTATCGAAATGAGCGAAGGCGAAGGTTTTACTAAAGTGATTCCGGCTGCCTTAGGCTTTGGTTTGGGAGCTTTGTTTTTGTTTGGTTTAGATAAAGCCTTGCCTCACTTGCATATCAATTTCAAAGAAAAAGATTCCGAAGGAGTAAAAACCCAATGGCAAAAAACAACCTTGCTCACTCTTGCTATTACATTACACAACATCCCCGAAGGTTTGGCCGTAGGAGTACTTTTCGGAGGTGTAGCGCTGGGAATCCCGGAAGCTAGTATGGCCGGAGCAGTTATCCTTGCTATAGGAATCGGAATCCAGAATTTGCCGGAAGGAGTCGCAGTTGCTATCCCTCTTCGACGGATGGGAATGAGCCGTAAAAAGAGTTTTTTGTATGGCCAAGCATCTGCTCTGGTAGAACCTGTAGCAGCAGCTTTTGGCGCGCTAGCAGTTTCGTTTTTCACCCCTATACTCCCTTATGCTTTGGCCTTTGCTGCCGGAGCTATGATTTTTGTGGTTATCGAAGAAGTAATCCCCGAAACACAACAAGATAAAAATACCGATATCGCTACCCTCGGCTTTATCCTCGGTTTTGTGATTATGATGAGTTTGGATGTTGCTTTGTCTTAACTTCCAAATAAACAATAAAAAAACGGGCACTTCTCAGTGCCCGTTTTCATTATAACTAAAAATATGATTACCAAATTTTCACTCGGTTTTCAGGAGCTACATACATTTTGTCTCCTTCTTTAATATCAAACGCTTTATAGAATGCATCAATATTTTGAAGAGGTACATAAGCTCTATACATTCCCGGAGAGTGAGGATCTGTTTTAACTTGATTTTTAATATACTCATCTCTTGATTTAGTTCTCCAAATCGTAGCCCAAGAAATAAAGAAGCGCTGCTCCGGAGTAAATCCGTCAATCAAACCAGGTTTTCCGTTTTCTGCATAATAGAGTTGTAATCCGTCAAAAGCAGCATTTACACCACCAAGGTCTCCAATGTTTTCACCCAAAGTGAATTTTCCGTCTACAAAAATTCCAGGTAGTGGCTCTAAAGCGCTATATTGATCCGCTAATGCTCCCCCAAGCTCTGTAAATTGTTTTAAATCTTCTTCTGTCCACCAGTCTTTTAGATTTCCGTCTGCATCATAACGAGAACCGGAATCGTCAAAACTGTGTGAGATTTCGTGCCCGATAACAGCCCCAATACCTCCATAGTTTACAGCTTCATCAGCTTGGTAGTCATAGAAAGGTGGTTGAAGGATAGCCGCAGGGAATACAATTTCGTTATACGAAGGGTTGAAATAGGCATTCACCGTCTGAGGAGACATAAACCACTCTTCTTTATCTACCGGCTTATAAAGTTTTTCCAAGTTTTCTTGGAATCTCCATTTTGCCATATTTTTGCGGTTCTCAAAATAAGTTCCTCCATCCTCAGGACCTTTGATAACCAATTTCGAATAGTCTTTCCATTTGTCAGGATATCCGATTTTTACCCTTGTTTTATGGATTTTTGCAATCGCATTGTCTTTGGTTGCTCTTGTCATCCAAGGCAAATTGTTAATTCGGTTTTCAAAAGCTTTGAAAACGTTTCTCACCATGGCTTCTGCTTTGGCTTTGGCTTCCGGCGGGAATTTTTTCTCTACATATAATTTACCTAAAGCTTCTCCAAGAGCCCCATTCACACTTTGAAGCGCTTTTTCGTCTCTTGGTCTTTCTTTTAAGGCCCCTTGAAGTGTCTTGCTGTAAAATTCCCAGCTCGCTGTTTCGATATCTGTAGAAAGAACACCTGCAGAACCGTTAAGTAATGTCCATCTCATGTAATTCTTCCAGTCTTCTACATTTGCTTTTTTTAAGATGTCTTCAAGAGCTGAAATATATCTTGGTTGAGTAACAATAATGCTGTCTAGTTTAGTGAAACCAACCGTTTTCAAATATTCACCCCATTTGATAGAAGGTGCCAATTTTTCTAAATCAGCAATCGAATACGGATTGTAAGTTTTTCTATTATCACGTCTTTCTACTCTGTCAAGCATCGGAACAGCCAAAGACGTCTCAAAAGCTAATATCTTTTCGGCATTTACTTTAGCAGTGGCTTCTTTTTCGCCTAAGAATTGAAGCATTTTTGCCACGTGAACCACATACTTCTCTCTTTTCTCTACGTTATCCGGAGTATCGGATACATAGTACTCTCTATCAGGAAGTCCCAACGAACCTGTTCCTAGATAAACCACATTGCGATTTGAGTCTTTAGCATCAGTACTTACACCTACTCCAAAGAAACCTAGTCCACTACCTTCTCTTTGTACTTCAGCAAGAAGTTTTTGAAGATCATCGACGTTCTTTACTGCATCAATTTTTTGAAGATACGGTTTTAGCGGAGCAATTCCGTTTTTGTTTCGAGTTACCGTATCCATAATCGTTTTGTAGTAATTGATGGCTTTACCTTGATCAGTATTCGGACCATATTTACCACTTTTTATGGCTTCTTCCAAAATCGCTTTTACGTCTTCGTCTGTGTTTTTGCGAAGTTCGTCAAAACTACCCCAGCGAGTCCTGTCTGCCGGAATTTCTACTTTGTCTAACCATGCTCCGTTTACGAACCGGAAAAAATCTTCACTCGGTTTTACGCTTCTATCCATGTAGGATGTATTGATTCCGTGAGACTCTTTCGATTGTTTCTCTTGAGCATTTGCGGAAGTCAAAACAGCTGTGCTTACCATCATAAGTCCTAGTGTTTTTAGTTTCATTTTCTCTTTTTTTAGGTTGAATTCTACAAATGTAACTAAGTTTCATCGAAGACAAAAGCCTAAAACCTATCAAAAATGTTAGATAATTCATAAAATTTTTATACTAAATAGGTTTACCTTGACTTTGCTACCCAAATAAAGTACCTTTGTTTCTTCTTCTTTATCCTCTTAATTATGAAAGAGATTTTCAGAGCTTATCGAAAGTTTTTTATACTGATAGCCCTTTTATCTGCCCTTATTGTGTTTTTGTTCTACAGAGCTTTAACTCCCAAAAAAACATTGCCGATTTATTCTCCTGCCGATGTGAATCCGGAACTGGTAGACAGTCTAGTAGAGCATATCAAAATCAACCATAAAATTGCAGACTGGGAATTCACAAATCAAAACGGAAAAAAGATTTCTCATAAAGAATACGAGAATAAAATCTACGTGGCCGATTTCTTCTTTA
>CAYZBA010000146.1:0-3989 GCA_964476555.1 uncultured Flavobacterium sp. | reverse complement strand
CTGATTGTATTTTTAATGCTAGCTTTTGTTGGAATAACAGCTCAAGCGCAAGAAAAACAAGTAAAGAAAAACAAAAATGCCAAGTATGAGATTGAGGTTAATGGCAACTGTGATATGTGTAAAAAACGTATCGAAAAAGCGGCCTATTCCGTTAAGGGAGTAAAATCAGCGCAGTGGCATCAAGATCATCAAGATTTACATTTGATTCTTGACGAAAACAAAACTTCTATAGATGAAGTTCACAAAGCTATCACTGCAGTCGGTCATGATACAAATAAAATGAAAGCTGATGACGAAGTGTATGAAAAACTTCATCATTGTTGCCAATACGAAAGAAAGAAGTAAGAAACAAAATAACCTGTCTGACCAGACAGGTTTTTTGCTATTCAAATTTCCACCTTCCGAGGTTGTTCATTTGCCGAATGATATGGTCTTTTCTTCTTTCGATATAAGGAGATGAATTTTTAGCTTTGAATTTTCTTGGGTTTGGCAAAATTGCTGCAATACCGGCCGCTTCCCGCTGAGTTAGGTTTTTAGCTGATTTTCCGTACCAATATTTTGAGGCTGCCTCTGCACCGTAAACTCCTTCTCCCATTTCGACACTGTTCAAGTATACTTCCAGGATGCGCTCTTTGCTCCAAAACAATTCTATTAAGAAAGTAAAATATACTTCGAATCCTTTTCTTACCCAACTTCTGCCTTGCCACAAAAACACGTTTTTCGCTACTTGTTGAGAGATAGTGCTTGCTCCTCGGATTCGTTTTGATTTTTTGTTATGTTCGATAGCTTTTTCGATGGCCTTAAAATCAAATCCGTTATGGTTTAAGAAGTTTTGGTCTTCGCTGGCCACCACGGCCCATTGCAGGTTCGGAGAAATTTCTTCGATAGGTACCCAATCGTGATTCCACCAAGTTCTGGTTTCAATAGAACGAGAAATCATAAGCGGAGTTACCGGGACCGGAACAAATCGAAACACTATTACCGATAGTATCGATAACCCGAAAAACCACAACAATAGTTTTTTGAGGAAATTGAGTGTTTTTTTGAGCATAAGCAAGTGGTTAATTGTATGTCACTATTTCGGCCAATTCTTTGCCAATTAAACTTCCGATAGCGATTCCGATGCCTCCTAAACGAACTCCGTAATACACATTCTCGGAATGTTGTTTTATGATGGGCAGTTTGGCTTTTCCCATTCCCATAATGCCGCTCCAACGATGTTCTATTTCAAAGTCTTGGTTTGGCAAAATTACGGTTTTCAGTACTTCTTCCAATCGGTTCTGAATTTTTTCGTTTAAAGCGATTTCGGTAGTGGTTTCAGTTTCGAAATCCAAGTTTCTAGCGCCTCCTAAAAGTATGCGATTCCCTACATTACGGAAGTAATAATAACCTTTATCCATATGAAAAACGCCTTTGATGCGGAGGTTTTCTATAGGTTTAGTGATTAAAACCTGAGCTCTGGCCGGAATGACTTCTTGATTAGTGAGCTGTGAAGCAAAACCATTAGTAGCAAAAATGAGTTTTTTAGTCTTAAAGCTGAAATTCTCCAAAAAGACCTCCACAGAATTGCTTAATTCTTCAAAACCAATTACTTTTTGGTGATTGAGAATGAGAATGTCGTTTTGGTAAACCTGTTTCAGTAGATTTTGCATCATGTTCCCGGTATCTATCTGCCCTTCAAAACGATTGTAGATTACCAAATCTTTTTTCTTAGCAAATCCAAAGGTATCTGCTTGAAACGAAAAGACATTTTCTCCGAAAAGCGGAAATAAAAGTCGATTAACCGCCTCGATGTTTTGTAAACATTCATGATAGGTTTCGGAGTCACTTTCGAAGAAAAGTTCGTAACCTCCGTAGTTTTTAAATCCGATAGCTTCGTCTCCGAGTCTGTTTCGAAGCATTTTTAGCCCGTTCCAGCGCTTTTCAACTAAACTAAGAACTTCTGTTTCGGAATGGCGCTTTAAATCGTCTAAAATCTCAGAAAGGCTTCCGAAACAAGCAAAACCTGCATTCTTGGTGCTGGCACCTTGAGGCAGCATTCCTCTTTCGAGAATGAGAATCTTGTTTTTAGGGTATAGTTCTCGGAGTCGTAGTGCAGTATGAAGGCCTACGATTCCGCTCCCTACAATCGTAAAATCAACGTTGGTAAACCAGTTTTTCTTTTCCCAATAGCTGAGTTGCATAAGCAAATTTTCGGTAAAGATAGCAAATAGTTATATAGTAAAAACAATGCTGATTGAAGGGTATAATGATGTTAAAATACGGATATTCAGCTAGTAGCTTAAAAATTTTATTTTAAATTTGTTTATATAGTAACTTTAAAAATTATGGATTATGAGAAAAAATTATTTGTTTGTTGTAGTGTTAGGATTGATTTTATCCTACAGTTGTTTTGCTCAATTTCCTTCTCCTTATTGCAATATCAGTGATGATTATGAGGATGTAGAGGAAATAACAACGATTAGTTTTGAAGGGATACCTTTTACGAATACGAATACCACATCCATTCTGGTAGATCATACTGATGTATTCGTAGAAGTAGAAAGAGGAGGATCTTATACGATTTCTTTAAAAGGTAACACCTACGGAAATTATAACAATGAATTTGTGGTGTTTGTAGATTGGAATCAGAATGGAGTTCTGGATGATTCAGGAGAAGTATATTATGTTGGAATGATAACTAATTCTACAGGATATGATTCTCAAAGCGCAACAACGACCATTACCGTTCCGGCTAATGCTCAATTCGGAAGTACAAGAGCTAGAATTACCAAAACTTATACTGATTATTTGTGGGATATCCTCTTGAATATTGATCCTTGCTATATCAGTTATTATGACGACTGGGACGGCTTGGTTTATGGATCTTATGGTCAGGCGATAGACATCACGGTAAATGTTTTATGTGATGTAATTCCTACCCCGATCGGTGATGTAGCACAAGAGTTTGTTCCGGGTCAAACTTTAGCCGATCTTGAGGTTTCAGGTCAAGGATTAGTTTGGTATGCCGATGCGGATTTAGAAGATCAATTAGACGCTTCTACTCCTCTTGTACATGGAACAACATATTATGTTGTGAGTTCAGAAGGGATTTGTCAAAGTACAGCTTTAGTCATTACCGTAACAGATGTTTGTTTTGGCTTTGAAGCTCCAACAGCTGATGCTACACAAGAATTTTACACCGGACAAATTCTGGCTGACCTAGAAGTTACAGGAGAAGGATTGGTTTGGTATGCCGATGCCGATTTATCAGAAGAATTAGAAGATTCAACACCGCTTGTGCATGGAATGACCTATTATGTGGTTAATACCAATGCAAATTGTCAAAGTGAAGCTGTGGCGATTACCGTAACCGACATTTGTTTTGGTTTTGCGGCTCCTGAAGGTGAAGCAACACAAGAATTCAATTCCGGAGCTACTTTAGCAGATCTTGAAGTGACAGGAGAGGGGCTAACATGGTATGCTGACGAAGAGTTAACGACAGTATTAGACGAAACTACCGTTCTTGTTGATGGAACCACTTATTATGTTACTGCAACCAACGAATATTGTGAAAGTATGGCTTTGGCCATTACGGTTACAGAAGTTTTAAGCACTATAGATTTTGGAGAGACTGTGTTTAGCTACTATCCGAACCCTGTTATAGATGTGTTGTATTTGAATGCTGCGGATCAACAAATTGATTCGGTAGTAATTTATAATATGATTGGACAAAAAGTAAGTGAATTGACTCAAAGCTCAACAATTGATATGACCGGGTTATCAAAAGGAAATTATTTGGTATATGTAACTATTGGGAATATCAGCAAAATGATAAGAATAGTGAAACAATAAGTTGTTTTAT
This sequence comes from uncultured Flavobacterium sp., assembly GCA_964476555.1. Taxonomy (GTDB): domain Bacteria; phylum Bacteroidota; class Bacteroidia; order Flavobacteriales; family Flavobacteriaceae; genus Flavobacterium. The sequence continues at coordinate 145 of CAYZBA010000146.1, read as the reverse complement.
TTAACTATAAAACAAAAATCCCATTTCATTGCGAAATGGGATTTTTGATATGAACTCAAGGCTTATTAGTGTTTGAAATGTCTTACTCCTGTAAAGACCATTTTCATTCCGTTTTCATTACAATAATCAATACTCAATTGATCTT
>CAYZBA010000145.1:0-3993 GCA_964476555.1 uncultured Flavobacterium sp. | reverse complement strand
ATACGAGAATGGGCAACATATTTTGGAGACGGTGGTCTTTGGATATCGGGTAGCACTGAATTTAGAGGAAATTTATATCTCGCAGGAAAAGCTAAAAGCAGTACTTTTACAGGAACTGTTATCAATCCGGATAGTTATCAATATGCTTCGGGAGGAGGAGAATGGGATGGCTTTATAGCGAAATTCTCTCCGTCAGGACAATTAGTTTGGTTTTTTTATTATGGAGGAACAGGAGATGACGAAATTACAGATATAGGAGCTGACGGAAATGCTGTGTATGTGGTTGGAAAAACGAATAGTAGCGGAATGGCTACCACAGATGTACATCAAACCTCTTTGAATGGGGCATCTGACGGATTTATAGCTTCATTCGATGAAAACGGCAACAGAAATTGGCATACCTATTTTGGTGGAGAAAGTGAAGATGAAATAATTTCTGTAGCGGAACATAACAACAGCATATTTCTGTATGGCAGAACTTTAAGTAAAACAAATATTACAACACCCGGAAGTTTTCAGGAAACGATTACAGAAAATGCAGAAAACAATGAATCCTATATCAACAACTTTATTGCTGAGTTTAGCAAAACAGGATATCGTATATGGGCAACCTATTATGGTATTGCAGAAAACAATAACGTATTAGGATTAGGGCACACTCCAATTACAGGTATTGCAGTAAATGAAACAGGATTATATGTATCGGGTTGGGATCAAGGAAAACCACAACAAACGAATGTTACTTACTTTGGTACTCCGGGAGCTTTTCTCGAAGTTAAACCAACACCTGCTACGGGTTTGGCAATGAGTCTTTTTCTATCTAAATTTTCTTTTGAAGGAAGTCGTCTTTGGAGTACCTATTTTAGTGCTTATAACTCCTCTAATAACCCTTCGAGTATTACCCCAAATTCAGGGGGTGGTAATATTAAACCTTTTAAATCTGTTACAACAACAACCAATGGGGCTTTTCTTTCAGGAAGAACCATTGGAACAGGAATTACTACAACAGGGGTCTTTCAACCTGATAAAACAACAGGAGGCACCAACTTTATTGTACATTTTTCAAATTCTGGAGAACGAATATGGTGTTCTTATGTTGGAAACAATACAGGAAACGCCACAGGAGGAACATATGCAGGAAGCAATTATGCCGGGTTAAGCCACGATAGTTCGGATAATATTTATATTTCAGGAGCTACACATCAACTGGGTGAAAATATAGCAACAACAGATGGCTATCAAACTGAAAAAAATGCTTATACAGACTGTTTTATTGTTAAAATATCTTCAGACGGTACTTCCAAAATATACGGAACTTATTATGGAGGCAATGACAGTGACGCTGATGGTCATACAGTTCCTAGTAGTAATGGAGACAGTTTTTATCTTATCGGAACATCCGCTAGTCAAGATAATATGACAACAGAAGGAGCTTGGCAGGAAGATTTTGTTACTACAGATGTAGATGGAATGATAAAAAAGAATATTTTCATAGCTAAATTCACCCTAGAAGACGAAGGAGGAGTAAACGTAGAGAACATTATTAAAAACAACGTAAAAGTGTATCCAAACCCTAATAATGGAAAGTTTACTGTAAGTTTATCAGAGCCTTATCAAAATGGCGATATTACACTAATCGACCTACAAGGTAGAACTGTTCATTCACAAAAAATCACAGATATAGACACCTCCGTAGCAGTTTCTAATTTACCTTTAGGAGTCTATATTTTAAGAGTTTCTAAAGAAAATCAAGTTCTTTATACTCAAAAAATTATAGTTAAAAACTAAAACAATTTAAACTTTGGAAAGGTACTGAGCCTTTCCAAAGTTTAAAATTATTTCCTTCTCTTACTTTTTCAAGATCTCGATAAAAGCCATTAGATCATCTACTTCAACGTGATTCATCAAAACGACTTTATACCACTCATTTGTATGATCATGTTTTTGAGGAACCAACTGAAACTTTTCTGCTATTTCTTCAGGAATATACTTTGATTTAATCGTCACAATATTCATAAACGGCTCTCTGAAATATTCAATTCCGAGTTTGTCGAGTTCTTTACAAAACCAAGCAGTTCTCATCTGAAGTACACTTACATTTTCATACCAACCATACGGTCCATAGGTAAAGAGAATCATCCAAACGGCAACAGCATTCGCACCTGATCGACTTCCGCAAAGGGTTAAATCCATTCCTTCGACATATTCGGCTTCTTTGGTCAATACGTTTTCGATAAGACCTTTTCGACAGACAAAAATTCCGGTTCCATAAGGTGCTTGGAGCATTTTGTGAGCATCAATCGTAATCGAACTCACTTTTGGATTCACAAAATTCAGATTGCTTTCTTTGTTGTTAAACGGATAAACAAAACCTCCGTAAGCTCCATCAATATGGAGTTTATACATCAAATTTTTAGCCTCCAAAATATCAGTATAGTCTGAAATAGCATCCACAGAACCAAACATCGTAGTTCCCATATTTACTACTACGATAAAATATTTCTTTCCGTTTTGTTGTGCCTTTTCAATAATTTGATTCAAGGCTTCACGGTCAATTTTTCTACTATCAAAATCAACCGGAATGTTCAGCCAATCGACCATCAACAAATTAGAACCTTTCGGGATAGAATAATGAGTATCTTCTGAAGCTAAAATTGCTATTTCGTCTAAACGAGCCTGATGCTCTTTCATAAAATAGTTACGGTAAATCCACAAGGCTTGAATGTTGGCCTCTGTTCCTCCGGGAGAAATATAGCCATCAAAAGAGTTAGGCTCAGCTTTAAAAATATCCACAGCAATTACATTCAACACTTCTCGTTCGATGGTCTGAGTACCTCGGAAGGCTTTTTCGGACGTTCCTAAGGTATGACAACCGATATTATTCGGGTTAGCCACGAAAGCCTGAAGCGTAGGAGCATCTTTCAAAAAAGGAGCATCATCATAAAAAACTTTTCCGTCTAATTTCGAAGCCGGATACCCTAGTGAAATATCATCTGCAAAATTGACAACCTCTTGCAGTGCTTGTGCTATACGTTCTTTTCGTTCTTGTGTTGTGAGTTTTTTCCAATAGTGCATAACCTTATCAATTTAAGGACAAAAGTATGGCGTTGAAAAATGAAAAAATATGATTTCGGTCAGTCTTAGGTAAAAAATAAGAGGCTCTCTAATATTGAAAGCCTCTTTAAACATATTGTATAAAAAATTTTAGAATCCGTAGTTTACTCCTACCCCAAATACTTGACGAGTTTGGAATCCTCTAAAGGCATTATCGTCATAAATGGTTTGGAAACTCAAATTTGCAGAAAGATATTTGTTGATTGTCATCACTATATTTAGCTGATAATCAACATCTACGTTTTGAGGATCCTCTAAATAATTAGAGTATAAACTCAGAATATTTTCTATAGAAACGTTTTCCATTGCTTTGAATTTGTAATACCCTGAAGCATAGAAACCGAGTTCATATCTCATGGTTTTATTTGCATCTACCCCAAAATAAGCTCCATCAACATATCCGGGGGCTGAGGTATAATCTCCGTTTACGAAAGTCATTTTAGATGTAGCCGGAGCTAAATTCACCTTTAGGTTATCTGATTTTTTCCACAGCATACCGGGACCAAAAGTCAAATAAGCCGGAGAAAGAATATCTGTAAATTCTGTTCGGATTTCTTTTCCGTTCGCATCGGTTCCGTATTCGTAACCTTTAGTGATTTGTGTTTTGAAGTTCAAAAAGAATGAATAATACCAAAATTCTGAAGCTTTTTTACCCAAAACGGAGTTGAACTCTAGGCGGTCATTGGTTTTCTTTTCGAAATCGGCATTTTTGGTTTTTACGATTCCGTATTCGGCAATGATTTTGTTGTCCCAAGTCCAGTCATCTTTTTTGTAGTTAAAATCGTAGTTTAACCCTAGGTTTCCGGAAAAGTTGTTTTCACCCCCTGCCATCCAATTATCGAAGGTAGATTGATTCAGCAAAAACGAAACGTTTCCTCC
>CAYZBA010000144.1:0-4026 GCA_964476555.1 uncultured Flavobacterium sp. | reverse complement strand
TAGAGCTTCAGAAAATCATTAAAACTTTAGAAGAAAAAGAAGAGCGTTGGTTTGAATTAAGCGCGAAAATGGAGGGATGATTTACACTCTGAAAAATAAAAGATAAGATAAATAAGCAAGGTACAAGCTCACAAACAATATTCCCTCTCTTCGGGAAACCATTTGGTCTGACCTGAATACAGGATAACAGACAAGAGCTACAAGTGCAACCAATGGTAGGTCAAACCAAAGAATATCATCAGAAACATTTACACCATTAGAAGTAAAGATACTTGTAATTCCAAGAATAATAAAAATATTGATGATACTGCTTCCGAGCAAATTTCCGATAGCTACATCACGTTCGTTTCGGATAGTTCCAACAATCGTAGTTGCCAATTCAGGAGCAGATGTTCCGATAGCAATAATCGTAAGACCGATAACTGCATCGCTCATTCCGAAATATTGGGCAATGCTTACAGCTCCGTCCACTAATTTTTCCGCTCCGTAAATCGTAGCTATAATTCCGCAAAACAAAAGCATTACATTCCAACTCCAAATCTTATAATCTGCTTTTTCTTTTGTTGTACTTGGCTCAAATTCTTCTTTAAATTCTGACTGAACGGATGCTCTTTCGTTTTTACTCGTTCTGACAATAATAATCAAGTAAATAATTCCCAAAATAAACATCAGCAATCCGTCCCAAGTATTTAATCTTCCGTCTAATGACAAAACAAAAAGCAAAATACCTGCAAAAATCATCGTATAAAGCTCTGTTTTAACGCTTTTCATTTGTAAAGGCAACGGACGAATAGCTGCACTCAAACCAAGTATAAAAAGAATATTGACAATGTTTGTTCCTGCAATATTTCCGACAGCAATATCCCCTGCCCCCTCTCCTATGGCTGTCAGTCCTACTGCCAATTCGGGTAAACTCGTCCCGACAGAAACAACCGTAAGCCCGATTACAATCGGACGGATATTAAGTAAAGAAGCTATTTTTGAAGCTCCTTTCAGTAAAATTTCTGCTCCGACAGTGATTACAATCAGCCCGAACAAAAAAGTAAGTACGTTACTTAACATCATAACACAAATATCATAATTTTCGAATAAAAACAAACATTAAAATAAGTTAAAGAAATTATTCTATCCTCATTTTGAATTTATTTCATAACTTTATAAAATCTAAATTTTTCCGTTTTTATGAATAAATCAGAAACTAAAAATCCTTTATTTTACAGCCAATCTATCAAACAAATAATCGAAAAATTTGATGTCGATGTAACTTCAGGACTTTCCGAAAACGAAGCCCGAAAAAGACTTGAACAATACGGACGCAACAAGCTGCAAACTCACAAACGGAAATCTATTTTTATGATGTTTGTTTCCCAACTGCAGGACGCTTTGATTTATGTTTTGATGGGAGCGGTCATTATCACAATGCTGATGGGAGAATATGTAGACGGAATCATCATTACGGCTGTAATTTTTATCAATGCTACGCTTGGAGTGATTCAGGAAGTTCGGGCAGGAAATGCGATAAATGCCCTTCGTGATATGGCTGTTCCGAAGGCTTTAGTAAAGCGAGACGGTAAAATCAAGGAAATCAGTTCGGAAGAAATCGTAATCGGAGATATTGTGATTTTAGATGCGGGTCGTTATGTCCCAGCCGATTTACGACTGATTGAAAGTGCCAACCTGCAAATTGACGAATCGGCTCTGACAGGAGAATCCGTAGCTGTTGCCAAAGATGCTGATGCGGTTTTTTCGGAGGAATACATTCCGCTTGGAGACCGAACCAATTTGGCTTATATGACCACTTTGGTAACGTACGGAAGAGGAATCGGAATTGTTACAGGAACGGGACACCAAACCGAAGTCGGAAATATTGCAACCATTTTAAGTGAAGACGAACAAACCAAAACACCGCTTGAAATCCGTTTGGACAAGCTCGGAAAAACCCTCGGAATCGCTGCTATTGTCATCTGTGTGGTAATGTTCGGAGTTTCGTTTTTGCAAGGGCGGGATTTGACCGAAATGTTCCTGACCTCCGTTTCATTGGCTGTGGCTGCGATTCCCGAAGGATTGGCTGCGATTGTGGCTATGGTGCTTTCTATCGGAGTTACCAAAATGGCAAAACAAAATGCCATTATCAAAAAACTTCCTGCAGTGGAAACATTAGGCTCGGTAAATATCGTTTGTTCCGACAAAACGGGAACGCTTACGCAAAATAAGATGATCGTTCAGGAGATTTTTTCTTTTACGGATAAAACCCAAAAAATAGATTCGGATTTATCTTCCGAAGGAATTTTACTCTCCCAGGCAATGGTGCTTTCGTCCGATGCTACGCTCGAAAACGGAGAAAGTACAGGTGACCCGACCGAAATTGCTCTTTTGCAATTAGCTGACGATTTAAAACTCGACCGAAAAGAACTGCTCAAAAACCAACCGAGAATTGACGAATTGCCGTTTGATTCCAACCGAAAAATGATGTCCACTTTACATCAAAAAGACGGAAAATATGTAGTCTATGCCAAAGGAGCTATCGACAATTTGATTTTGAAATGCAAATATATCATCGAACAGGACGAAATTATCCCGATGACTGAAACTCACCGAGCGATTCTGTTTGAAGCTTCCGATGCGATGTCCGAAAAGGCATTGCGGACATTGGCTGTTGCTTTTAAGCCTTTGGACGAAAAGATTTCTTCGGATAATTTTGAAAAGGATTTGGTAATGATTGGAGTTGTCGGAATGATTGACCCTCCGAGAGAGGAGGTCAAAGACTCAATTGCGACAGCCAGAGAAGCAGGAATTACAACCGTAATGATTACAGGCGACCACAAAAACACCGCTTTTGCCATTGCCAAAGAATTGGGAATTGCCACTGATATTTCGGAAGTAATTACAGGAGCGGACATCAACAATATGTCTCAAGCCGAATTGGAATCGCACATTAAAGAATATAAAGTTTTTGCAAGGGTCTCGCCTGAACACAAAGTAAATATTGTACGAGCTTTTAAATCAAAAGGAAATATCGTTTCGATGACTGGAGACGGAGTAAACGATGCTCCTTCGCTCAACACAGCAGACATTGGAGTTGCTATGGGAATTGAGGGAACAGATGTTGCCAAAAACGCTTCGGATATGATTTTGGCAGATGATAACTTTTCGACTATTATAAGAGCTATCGAACAAGGGAGAAATATTTATAACAACATTAAAAAATCGGTTATTTTCCTGCTTTCGTGTAATGTGGGAGAAGTCGTTGTAATGTTTATTGCCATTCTTGCAGGGCTTCCCGTTCCTCTTATTGCTACACAACTTTTATGGATAAATTTAGTTACAGACACATTACCTGCTATGGCTCTAGGAATGGATAAAGGAGATAAAGACGTGATGAAAGAAAAACCACGTACCGTAAACGAAAATTTCTTTTCGAATGGGGCAGGAAAACGGGTAATTAGAGCAGGAGTTCTTATCGGAAGCCTTACGCTTATTGCTTTTCTTCTAGGGTATTATACTAAAGGATACAATCCGTTTAACAACAATATTCCCGAAACAATACACGAATACGCTCGAACACTGGCATTTTTGACCATTATTGCCTGTCAGCTGTTTTATTCGTTTAGTTTCAGGCACGAATACAAATCTATTTTCAAAGTCGGATTTTTCTCGAATAAATTCCTAATTGGCTCTGTTGGGATCGGATTCGGATTACAGTTGCTTGTTTTGTATATTCCGTTTATGCGTGAAGCTTTTAAATTGCAATCCGTAGGATTAAATGACTGGATTTTGGTTGTATCACTTGGATTAATACCACTTTTAGGAAATGAAGCGATTAAGTTTTTTGCAAGAAAAAAACACAAAAATAAAGTATCTTTGGACCTTGTTGCTAAAAACTTAAATTAAAATATCGAAATCAAAATCAGGATTTTCAAAACTTTCAAAAGAAGAAAAAATTCAATGGCTTTTATCATAATATTTTTCTGATAATTCTCAAGCCGAAAAAGTATTGAAGCAATATTGGAATTCTAACGAATCGCT
>CAYZBA010000143.1:1751-4041 GCA_964476555.1 uncultured Flavobacterium sp. | reverse complement strand
CGCCACCAAACTCATCAAGTTTAGCGTAAAGCCCATAAAATAGATTCCGATGAAAGTTGCAATAAGCGAGGCCGGAATCGTAATCATTACGATAAAGGCATTTCTGATACTGTGTAGGAATAACAACATCACGGCTGCTACGAGGAAAATAGCCAAGAATATATCGAAGATTACGTTGTTGGCCGCTGTTAGTGTAAATTCACTCGTATCGTTAGCAATATGGAGCTTTACGTTATTAGCCGAATAATCTGCTTCAATATCTTGAACTGCTTTCCTGATAAGCTCACTTACCGCTACAGCATTGGCATCAGATTGTTTTAAAACCTGAATCAAAATCGAGTTTTGTTGGTTATTACGTGCTATTTTCTCAACGTCTTTTTGTGTATCGCGAACTTCAGCTACGTCTGCTAAACGAATTTGCACTCCGTTTTTTTCTTTTACTACAAGGTTTTGAAGTTCTGCTACGTCTTTGTATTTCCCTGCTAAACGGATAAGGGTCGTATTTTCTCTAGTTTTTACGTTTCCGGTAGGGAAATCAAGGTTTGACGCCAGCACTGCTTGCCTGATTTCTGGTACAGACAACCCGAAACCTTCTAACTTTTCTTGGTTGATATTTACCTGAATTTCTCTCTCTTCACCTCCGACAAGGTTCACCTGAGCTACCCCCGGAACACGTGATAAGGTTGGTTGGATTTTTTTGTCCAATAGGTCAAAAAATGCCACCTCATCCATTTCTCCGGTCGCTGCGATGGTGATAATCGGTAGGTCATCCATCGAGAATTTTACTAGTGATGGTGGGTCTGCATCATCCGGCAAATCAGCCAAAATAGCATTTACCTTACGTTGCGCATCATTCAACGCATAATTGGTATCTGTACCCGGATTCAACTGAATCATTACCACCGAAATACTCTCGAACGATTTGGATTCAATTTTTTTGATGTTCTCCAAAGACGAAATCGCATCTTCGATCTTTTTAGTCACTGTATTTTCAATCTCTGATGGTGAAGCACCCGGATAAACTGTCGAAATAGTAATTACGTTTACCTCGAATTTCGGGATAAGCTCATATCCTAACTGATTGTAGGAAAAGAGTCCACCCAATGTGAGAATCGCGAATAGCACGACTATCATCGTAGGGCGTTTAATAGATATTTCTGCTAATTTCATATAGTAGTTTCTTATTAGAGAATAGAAAATAAAGACTTGAGATTAAATAAAACTGCTATCTCTATTTTCTTTGTTCTATGTTCTTTTTCTTATTTTACGATAGATATTTTAGCTCCGTCTGTAAGGTTAATAATACCGCTCGTGATTACGATATCACCTTCTTTTAAACCTTCGAGGATTTCTACTTTGTCACCAAAATTTCTTCCGGCTACTACTTTAGTCAAATGAGCCACACCTTCGCGAGCTACAAAAATTTCATTATTGCTGATACTTCCTACAAAGGCATTTCTCGGAACGACAGTAATAGGAGTGTCTTTTTCCTCTTTTGAAGAGAAAATTACAGAACCATACATTCCGGCTCTAAGCTCGTTATTTGAATTGTTTAATACTTCAACTTCCACAGGGAAATTCAAAGAGGCATCTGCCATAGCAGCAATGAAAGTCACTTTTCCTTTGAACTCTTTATTCGGATAAACACTAGCTTTAATCGTTACTTCATCTCCGACTTTGATATTAGCTACTTGACTTTCTGTAGCATTGGCTTTTAATTTTAGTTTTGAAACATTTACGATATCAAACAAAGGTGCACCCGGAGCTACAACTGTTCCAGGCTCAATATGTCTTTTGTTTACGATTCCGTTGATTGTAGATTTTATATTGCTGTCTCCTACGTTTATTTTGGCTTGATTCAATCTAGCTTGAGCAGATTGTAATTGAAGGTTCACTTGGTCAAGTTGTTGTTGAGTAACTCCACCTGATTTGAAAGCGCTAGCAAAACGTTCAGCTTCTTTCTGAGCTGTTAGATAAGCTGCTTCCGCATTTTGTAATTCGACCGATTGTAAGTCTGCCTTGATAACCGCAAGAGTTTGCCCTACAGTTACTTTGGCACCTTCGTCAACCAAAACGCGAACAACTTGCCCGCCTCTTTCAGAAGACAACTTCAAGTCTTGAAAAGGAGCAAAGTTTCCGTTTGCTCTATAAGCAGAACTGATAACTTCTGATTTTACGGTATCTACACGAACAGTTACAAAAGCACTTTGCTCAGCTACGATTGCTGTTTCTTCCAACATCTTTTGCTTGTTTCCTGCCAAAGTGAAACCAGCCCAAACTAGCAGGGCAA
>CAYZBA010000143.1:0-1651 GCA_964476555.1 uncultured Flavobacterium sp. | reverse complement strand
TCTGTCCAATACACTCCGTCTGCCGGTTTTCCTCCTAACGGAAATTTATCGCCTAGACCTTGATAGTTATAGTTAGCCGATAGCGAAAGTGTCGGATAATAAGCTGCTTTATAAGACTCTTTGTTGTAAACTAAAAGTTGTTTTTGAGTCTCTAAAAGTTGATATTGAGTCAGCTTTTTCACATCAGGAGCCGAAAGCATTACCGGAGTAATCTCTATGCTTTCTTCTGTCAAAACAATTGGGGTATCGATTTGCATTCCGATAAGAAATTTAAGCGCATTTTCCTGAAGTTTTACAGCGTTCTCTAATTGTTGTTTAGAAGAATTCAGATTCACAATAGTAACCTGAATACGATCTAAATCAATTTTTTTAGCTAGCCCATTATCGTATAACCCTTGAACCGTGTTAAGCACCTTGTTGGTATTTTCCAAAGTTTGTTTTACGGTTTCCAACTTTTGTTGCGTGATAAAAATTTGATAATAGCTTTTAGCCACCGCCTCAATCACCTGTTCTTGAGTAAGTTGTTCGTTCACTTTATAGAACTCACGAGTAGTTTTGGCAGCTTTTAATCCTGTAAAAACCGAATAATCAAATAAGTTTTGTGAAAGGTGAACACCCCCGATGGCTGTCCACTTTTGTCCAAAAGCAACAAGTAGGGTTTGTCCGGGTAACCCGATGATATCTCCTGGCATTGCCATTTCTTGAAGAATAGGATTATACATCAAGTTTCCGGAAGCGTTAATTTGAGGTAAAGCTCTTGAGCGAACCTCACCTATCAGATGTTCGCTATTCTCTACGCTCAATTTTGCTTTTTTGGCATCTGCTTTGTTCTCCAAAGCATAATTAATGGCATCTTTCAGACTCAATTGCTGTTGAGCATTGACCCAAAATCCACCAAAAAGCAAGGCAAAAACACTCAAAAAAAGTGTATTGCGGCTGTATGAATGGTTTCTCATAAAAGTATAATAATTGGGTTTATAATATTTAGTTTTTAAAAATGGTCTTCATAATGACTTCTTTTCGCTCTAAAAGAAGCTTTTCGTATTCTTCGTCGTCCAGCTCAAAATTGTTTTGAATAAATGGCCTCATCGCCACCGGAAAAATCAACATCGAAATGACATTCAACATAAACTGCATAGGAGGCATTTTTTGAATGGTTCCTTTTTCCATTTCTTGCTCAAGCTCCCCATAAAATTTTTCGGTCATGCATTTTATGTGATCTTTTTTGTCATATCCACAAAAGTCGTCTTTGGTCATCTGTGTCAGCATATAAACCTCTCTGTATGGATAAGTTTTTGCTTGAGCCAAAAAATAATCAATAAACAACTCCAACTTCTCTCTTACAGGCAAATCAGACATCACAATCATCTTCTGCCTTCTTTCGTCTTCTTTTTTACCTTCTTCGAACACCAAATCAAAAAGAGCATTCCTCGAACGGAAATAATAATTGATAAGTGTTCTGTTTACTCCTGCTGCATCAGCAATCTCCTGAGTTGTGGCATTAAACTTCCCTTGTTTAAAGAAAAGATTCTTCGCCGTATTGATAATCAACTCATAAGTTACATCTTCTTTTTTCTGTATTGACATAATTGTTTGACTTTTTTGTTTGACAAAATTGTCAAGCGCAAAAGTACGCTGTTTTTTAGACCTG
>CAYZBA010000142.1:0-4156 GCA_964476555.1 uncultured Flavobacterium sp. | reverse complement strand
AAAAACGATTATCGTTTATATTTGGCATAATTTTTTCTATCCCTAAATTTCAAAAAAGACTATAAAATCTCCCTTGACCAAAAATCTGCACAAAAATACAATATAAAGCATATTCTCAAAGCTCAAACTGACTTATATGGGTTAATTTATAAGGATTCTAAATAAGATAAGAATGTTAAATTTGATTTAATGTACTACATTTGCCTAAAAGATAATTTGTTATGAAATTTTCCCTTTCTAAAATCGCTCTTGCCGGAGTTTTTGTTTTCTTACTCAGCAACAACCCTTTATGGGCTCAAGAAGGTCAAGTTACCATCATTCAAGACCCTAAAATTGAACAACTTTTGGAGGAAAAAAGAAAAGTAAGCTCCTCAATTACAGCCAATGACCGCTACAAAATTCAAATATTCTACGGAGATCTTCAAAATGCTAAAAAGGTGTTGGCAGACTTTCAAAAGAACTTCCCAAATCTAGACGCTACAATAATCTTCAGCTCACCGAACTACAAAGTTCAAGTCGGGAATTTCAAAACTAAGATTGATGCTGACAGAAATCGCAAAGAAATACTGACAAAATATCCTGATGCTTTGGTTGTAAAACCAAGTCGCTAAGAATTGTCAGAATAAACACTCAGAAAACTACTCGCCTCGAAGCAATCTTTGAAGCCACGAAACTCAAAAACATAATCGTCACAATGACAATAATGACATTTTGAAAGGTAAACTTTACCGGATAAGCTAGTGTAGAAGTCAACATCCAAAAGCTATAATGCTGCTGCAACAACACTATGACAACCCCTAGTATCAGGCCTATCATACACCCAAAAAAACTAAGCAAAACACCTTGATACAAGAAAACTTTTCGCAACTGCCCCATTTCTAAACCGACGTTATAAAGGGTTTTTAAATGGAGCTTTTTGTCAATAATCATCATAATTATTGTCCCGATAAGCGTGAAAAGTGTAATAATAATTACCAAAGTTACCACAAGATAGACAATAAAGTTCTCTGTGTTGAGCATTTTGTGGAGCGAATCGTTGAGCTCTGTTCGGTTTTTTATACTCACACCAGATGGGAAAATTTTCCCCAATTCTGATTTGATATGACTCTCTGAAGCTCCTTCTTTGAGTCTGATTTCAATTCCCGATACTTGATTTTCATCTAAACCTAAAAGGGTTTGCACCAAAGGTAAAGTAGCAAACACATACCGGGCATCCAGATCTTCATCTTCAAACGAATATATCCCTAAGGGTCTAACAGATATTTTGTTGAAATCGTCTTGAGAAATAGTTCCTTTCCCGCCTTTTGGAACCATAAGTTGTAACTCATTGTCATAGTCAAATATCCCTATAGAGAGTTTCTGAGCTATCTGATAGCCCACAGCTACTCGGTTGGCTTCTACCAACCATTCCCCAAAATAAACGTGATCTTCTACAGGATTTACCCACACAAAACTACTATCCACCCCTTTGATGTAAGCAATATGTTCTTTCGAATCATATCTCAGAAGCACCCTCTCGTCTAAAATCTTACTATAATAAGCAATACCTTCGATTTGTTGAATTTCCCGTTCTTGTTCAGGAGAAAGCTTCATGGTTTTCCCTTCGACAACCATCAACTTCAAATCAGGGTCAAAATCATTGATAAAAGAAAGGCTAAATTCTCGAAGTCCGCTAAAAACCGACAATACCACAAACATAACCATAGCTCCAACCAATATACCCATAGCCGTAATTCCGGTTATAATATTAATAGCAGAACTTTTGCTCTTGCTAAAGACGTATCGTTTAGCTATATAAAAAGGGACATTCATAAGGCAGCAAAGTAAATAAAAAAGTAAAGAAGTTTAATCACGCTACCGAAATTAAACTTCTTTCCCTTATGTTTTTAAAATTAATTCTTTGTTCTTACCAGTGTCTTGCTTAGGGCATCAGACCAATCAGACAAGATGTTTAGCGATTCTTCTACATATACATCTTTCGAAAGATTCGTGTGCCATCGTTCACGCTTTTTTGCTAAAGTCGAATCTTTTTTCATCAACTCCAATTCATACGGAAGAGAAACGAACTTCAAATCATTTTTATACTTTTTCAGAGCATCAAAAGCTTTACGCTCCTTCTCGGTTTGCTCTTCATTAACTTTAAACTTCTCGTAATTTAGACTATAGTCATATTTCTTTCTTTGCTCATCAATCCATTTTGCATTGCGATCAATCAGGTTAAATTGCTCGTTTTGAGCAACTCTTTGTCTGCTCTTATTGATAAGTGATTCCAAATTCACACCCGTATTATAGGGTTGATAAGAAGCCGGATTGATCTTATCCCAACTCATCGCATTCTTTTTGTCTTTTTCACCTATGTCTACATAAGAATATCGGTCCGGAAGCACTACATCGCTTTTTACTCCTTCAAGCTGAGTAGAACCTCCGTCAATACGATAATATTTCTGAATTGTGATTTTAACGGCTCCGTAATCCTCTTCTGCATTACGAACAAAACGATTCAAATCCACAAAGTTCTGAACTGTCCCTTTTCCGTATGTGTGCTTACTTCCTACTACAATTCCTCTTTTGTAATCCTGCATCGCTGCAGCAAAAATCTCTGAAGCCGAAGCCGAAAAGTTATTTACCATAATCACAAGAGGACCATCCCACATCACAGCAGAATTCCTATCCTGATGGACGTCAATTCTTCCGCTTCCGTCTTTTACCTGAACTACAGGTCCTTTTTCAATAAAAAGTCCTGAAATATCTATGGCTGTTCTCAACGAACCTCCCCCATTTCCTCTAAGGTCAACTACCAATCCTTCTATTTTCTCTTTTTTCAAACGCTCGATTTCTTGAGCCATATCTTTGGCAGCATCACGACTTTTGTTGTCATTAATATCGAAATAGAATTGCGGCAAATAAATAATTCCAAACTTTTGCCCATCTTTATCCACTATGGCAGAACGAACATACGACTCTTCGATTTCAACAACATCACGAGTAATCGGAATCTCCAATATAGAACCATCCACACGTTTTACCGTAAGGATAACCTTAGTACCTTTTTTCCCTTTAATTAGTTTCACCACATTATCCAATCGCATTCCGGAAATGTCTACGGGCTCTTCGTTTTCCTGAGCAACTTTCAGAATCAAATCACCGGCCTCCAAAACACCTTCTCTCCATGCCGGCCCTCCCGAAATAAGTTCGCTCACCTCAATAACATCCCCTTTTTTCTGCAATCTTGCTCCAATCCCTTCAAACTTCCCGGCCAAACCTGCATCAAAATCCTTTTTATCTTCAGGAGCCATGTAGTTGGTATGCGGGTCAAACTGCTCTGTAATCGCATTCACATACATTGAGAACCATTCTGTTCTGGTAAGGTCTTCCATAAAACTGAAAAAATCTCTGAATGACCTGAGTTCACTCTCTCTCTTCTCAACTTCTAACTCCTCAAAAGTTTTGATTTTTACAGGTTCTTTCTCTTTTTTAGATGATACCTCATCTCCCAACTCTTCTTTTTCTAATTCGTCATACGAGGTAGTCTCTCCGTTTTGAGTCTGCAATTCGGTATGAATCTTAGATAAAACAGAAAGCTTCAACTGTTTCCTCCACTTCTCTTTCAGTTCTTTTTTATCTTTGGCATACGGCTGATTCTCATAATCTAAGTTGAAAGACTCATCCTCTGTAAAGTCAAAAGGCTTTTGAAGAATTTCTTCTGTATAGCCCTTAGCCTCTGCTAATCGCTCTAAAAAACGACTGTTTACTAAGTTGAAAAAAGTGATATCTTTATTTTTGATTTGGTCATCCAACATGAGTTCGTACTGAGAGAACTCATCAATATCTGATTGCAAAAAGAATCTTTTATTAGCATCTATTTCTTCCAGATAAGATTTATACAACTTCTTAGAAAACTCATCATCTATATCCTTAGGGTTATAGTGAGCATTTTCCAAAACCATTGTGACAAGTTGTAGAAGTAATTGATCGTTATCTGAAGCTCCGTCAAATTTCTCAGTTTTGGGCATAAATCCCCATAGTGCCAAGGCAAATACACCCACAAGCACCAACGCTTTATAGTTCCTTTTCATAAACGCTATAATAAAATTCATTTTTACTTTTAGGCTAAGATACATAAAAACCATACCAAGTAGCAACAAACCTAGATAAT
>CAYZBA010000141.1:0-4284 GCA_964476555.1 uncultured Flavobacterium sp. | reverse complement strand
ATATCTCGCAGTAACAATAGCAGATAAAAGTATACTATTTTCTAATGGGCTGTAATTATTGCTATTTCGTAATATGTCTTCTTCAAACTCAGCAAGATATTCATCAAATTCTGAATAATCAGGTTCTTCTTCGGAATCTGCCTTGTCAAAAAAATAATCCATTAATAGTTTCAATTTTTGTTCGGCTAAAGTAGATATCCTAAGGGAATCAATAATACCGTAAAAATTATTATCAAAATCATCAACTCCTTGTAATATCAAGGACGGACTTATAGGAGTATAATCGTCCCCCCTTTATATTCAAAAATTGCTCATTGGAATTTGCTATATCTTCTACAATCGAAACAATTTCTTCAATTGTTAAATCCTTCTCTGAATAATCTGTCATAAACGAATGAACTATCTCATTATGTAGTTTTCCAACATAGTCATACGGATTATTCAAATTAGGTTCAAATCCAGAATAATCCATTTCTTTCTTAACAAAATTGATTGCTGTAGTTTCTTGTAAATTGTTTATACTATCTTCATTACAGGAATAAACTCCACATACCAAAACTAAAACAGCCACTAATCCATATACATATTTGTTAATTGTTTTCATATCAATACAAGTTTTATGTAAGTCTGCTATATGAAAACCTGCTAGTTAGACAAAATTGTAAAATAAAAAAGTTAGTGTTTTAATTCTAATGGGCTGTAAGAAGAAAAAGTTCAACCCAAAAAACAAGTCAAACAGGGCGGTCTCTTGTTTTCATACTTTTAAAATTTAAAAAGATTAATAAATCAATTAAAAGATTTTAATTAAAATCTGATTATCAAATAGACTAATCAATGTAAATCTAAACCACTGTTATACAGAGTTTTACAAAAGTATATCAATAAAATTATTATGTTTTTAAATTCCGAAATGTTATAAAACCGTTAAAGTTTGTTAAAAACTGTTCTTTTTTGAAAGTTTCTTATTTCGTTATCATCATTCCCGTCCAAACAGCGAAAACTCCCAAAATCACACTCAAAGCAATATACAAAAGTGCTAGGAGTGAATTTTCTGTTTGAAAAAGTTTTATATTTTCAAGAGCAAAAGCCGAAAAAGTTGTGAATCCGCCACAAAACCCAGTTACGAAAAGCAGTTTCAAATCTGAATTTTCGATTTGTTGCTTGGTGAAAAATCCAACTAAGATTCCGATAATCAAACAGCCCAAAACATTTACGATAAAAGTAGCCCACGGAAAAGCACTTTGCGCTAGCTTTTGTGTCCAAACCGAGGTAAGATAACGGAAAACGCTCCCTATTCCTCCTCCCAGACCAACGATAAGCAATGTTTTAAGCATACGATTATTAGATAAACTGAAGTTTAACTTTAGCCCCGATAGAGCCGGTATCCTCGAAGCGAAGCGAAGAGATAAAGGCGAAAGCGGGAAACCAACTTAAGGTTTGAGCCTTAGGTTTTTGCTCCTGAAAATTAAAAACCTTGCAAATTTACACTTATTACACTAAAGTAAAAAGTTTGTACGTTATAAAGTATTCCGATATATTTGTTACTTTTACGGCCTAAAATCATGCTTATGAATTCTTCATTTGAAAAATACCAGAAGCGAAGACTAATTTCTTCTTATTTTTCGGTTGTTTTGAGTATCTTTTTGGTGCTTTTTCTATTGGGTGCATTAGGATTATTTGTCATCAATTCGAAGAAAATATCAGATAATTTTAAGGAAGAAATCCCTATGACGGTGTTCTTTGAAAGGGATGCTCAGAAAGAATCCGTAGAAAAGTTCGGACAGTTTATAAGCAATAAACCTTATACAAACACCTCTGTTTTCGTTACCAAAGAACAAGCGGCAGAACAATATCAAAAGGATTTAGGGGAGAATTTTGTGGAGTATTTGGGCACAAACCCGCTTTCAGACTCTTATGACATTCGACTGAAAGCCGAATATGTCGTATCTGATAGTTTGAACAAAATCGTAAGTGAAATCAAAGCTCAAGACGAGATTAAGAGTGTGAACTACGACAACGTTTTGGTGGATATGGTAAACGAAAACATCAAAAAAATCAGCTATTGGATTTTGGTGGTTTCGGGCTTTTTCTGTTTGATTGCGGTGTTGTTAATCAACAGT
The DNA here is from genome assembly GCA_964476555.1 of uncultured Flavobacterium sp. GTDB lineage: Bacteria > Bacteroidota > Bacteroidia > Flavobacteriales > Flavobacteriaceae > Flavobacterium. The sequence continues at coordinate 2,164 of CAYZBA010000141.1, read as the reverse complement.
TCTTTGAGGCTATCTATTTATGCCAATCGATTTATTATCAAAACCATGCAGATGGTAGGGGCAACCAAATCATTTATCAGAAGACCCTTTATCTGGAGAAACATAAAACTCGGAATTCTGGGGTCTGTATTGGCTATCATTGGGCTATATATAGGGTTGTATTACATCGATCAAAAGTTTCCTAAGTTTGAGTTTCTCAAAGACTACGAAGCTCTAGGAATCGTTTTTGGAGGAGTATTGATTGCCGGTATATTCATTACTTGGATTAGCACCTTCTTTGCTACACAACGCTTCTTGAACCTGAGAACTGACGACTTATACTAACAGAAATCAAACCTTGTAAGGCAAAAAATATATGAAACACGAATTTCTATTTCACAAAACCAATTATAAAATTTTACTTATCGGAATAGCAGTAATTGCTCTAGGATTTATTTTGATGATCGGGGGAGGGACCGACAACCCAAACGAGTTTAGCGAAGAAATCTTTAACTTCAGACGTATTCGACTAGCTCCAACCTTGGTGTTGGCCGGAATCGGAATTACCCTTTACTCTATATTCAAAACTCCTAAAACCGAGAAATAGATGGATTTATTAAAGGCTATTATTATCGCCATAATTGAAGGTTTAACTGAGTATCTTCCAATTTCTTCAACGGCTCACATGGGTTTTACGGCAGCCCTTATGGGGATGGATGACTCAGAGTTTTTAAAAATGTTTCAGGTTTCAATTCAGTTTGGTGCTATTCTTTCGGTTGTAGTGTTGTATTGGAAGAAGTTTTTTGATTTTAAAAATATTAATTTCTACATAAAATTAGCTTGTGCAGTACTTCCTGCTCTTGTTTTAGGGTATTTATTAGATGATAAAATAGAAGCTGTTCTCGGAAATCAAATTGCTATTTCATCTGTTTTGGTTTTGGGAGGAGTTGTCTTTTTATTTGTAGATAAATGGTTCCAGAATCCGAAAATTACTGATGAAAAGGAAATTTCAATTAAAAAAGGAATCATCATTGGGTTTTGGCAATGTTTGGCAATGATGCCGGGAACATCTCGTTCTGCCGCTTCAATTATCGGAGGAATGACCCAAGGATTGAGTAGAAAAGCAGCTGCAGAATTTTCGTTTTTTCTTGCCGTACCTACGATGCTTGCTGTTACGGTTTATTCAATTTTCGTAAAAACTTGGGGCGAAGGAACCCAAAATGCCCAAAAAGGTTATGAAATGATTTTGTCTTCTTCAGAGAATATTCAGATTTTCATTATTGGAAATATTGTAGCTTTTATTGTGGCTATGATTGCTATCAAAACATTTATAGCTGTACTTACAAAATATGGATTTAAGTTTTGGGGTTGGTACCGAATTATAGTGGGTATTGGGCTTTTAATTTATTTTTATTCTACTAAATAATTTGATGGAAGAACAAAATCCTTATCAACAAGGAAAAATATTGCTTATAGACAAACCCCTCACGTGGAGTTCGTTTCAGGCAGTAAACAAGATTAAATACGCTTTAAAACGAAAATATAACCTCCCAAAATCCTTTAAAATTGGTCATGCCGGAACGTTAGACCCACTGGCGACAGGTCTGCTGATTATCTGTACCGGAAAATTCACCAAGCGAATTCCGGAATTGCAAGGGATGGTAAAAGAATATACGGGGACTTTTCACGTAGGAGCCACAACGCCTTCGTATGATTTAGAGACGGAAATTGACCAAACTTTCCCGACTGAGCACATCACAGAAGAGCTGATTAAAGAAACTACTAAGCAATTTATCGGAGAAATCGACCAGAAACCACCTGTTTTTTCGGCCATAAAAAAAGACGGAAAACGCATGTATGAACATGCTCGAAAAGGGGAGGAGGTAGAAATTACGGCTCGAAAAGTAACCATTCACGAATTTGAAATCACCCGAATTGCCTTACCTGAAGTTGACTTTAGAGTTGTTTGCAGCAAAGGTACTTACATTCGCTCTTTGGCGTATGACTTTGGTTTGGCTTTAGAATCAGGAGCTCATTTATCGGCTCTGAGAAGAACCAAAATCGGAGAATTCTCAGTAGAAAATGCTGTGAAAGTAGAAGAGTTTGAAGGGTAAAATAAATCTTTAAAGCTTAGAAAGGTTTATAGGTTTGATAAATCAAATAGCTGCTAATAACCAACATAATT
>CAYZBA010000140.1:0-4304 GCA_964476555.1 uncultured Flavobacterium sp. | reverse complement strand
TTCGGTTAAGTCAAACGTTTCTGATTTATTAACCGTGGCTTTGTAGTTATTCATAGCTTTGATTTTGAAAAGTAGTGAAATAAAAAATCCCGACAAAATTCGGGATTTTTTATTTATAAATCACAAAAATTTTTCGACTTCGTTCTTCAACTCATCGAGTGTAAACACTTTTTCGTAAAACATTCGTTTGTCTTTGTTGTAGATTACCGTTATCGGGATTGCTCCGGACCAACTTTGGTCTACTCTAGATATCCACGAATTGAAATCCGGATCATTGATATGTATGACTTCAGACTGTATGTCATGGTCTTCTATAAAAGGGAACAATCGTGTTTCGATCATTTTCGGGAAGTCAAGGCTTGCTAAAATCACATTTACTCCTTTGTGTTTATAAGTTGTGTTGATTGACTCGAAATGTGGTAGTTCTTCTACACAAGGTTGACACCAGGTAGCCCAGAAATTCACTACATATACTTCATCATCTTTAATATTCAAGAAGTGTTCAAAATTATCAAAATCATATGAAGGAATTCTTAGGCCGTTTTGCTCATAGACAGTCAGGGGTTTAGCCTGAGAGGTTTTATCTGCAATTGTTTTATTATCTTGGCAGGAAAGGTATAAGAAACTTCCTGCAAGAATTATTGCTTTAGACCATTTCAACATTGTAAAATTCTTTTAGTATGTAAAAATACAACGCCGTTATGGGTAAAAAAAGTTTTTAACAAAGATTTATTGTTAAAGAATTATTACAAAGGTTATCTTTTCATACTAAAATGTCCTCTTTTAATAACTCCGTTTTTTCTTTCTACTGTGAACCAATAGTCGGTTGAGTGTAGTTTTTTTCCATTAAAGGTTCCGTCCCATCCCATTTCATTTCCTTTAAAAGAAGTAATAAGTTTACCGTAACGGTCAAAAATATTAATTATCATATCGGGTTCATAGCTGGATAGCGGAATCCTCCAATAGTCGTGAATTCCGTCTCCGTTTGGGGTAAAATATCGAGGGTAGTTAAGTACCAAAGCTTCTGAGGTAGTTTCTCCGCAACCGTTTACGTCTTTTACGAAAATCGTATAATATCCGGTTTGTAGCCCGGTGAATACATTACTTTGTTGATAGAATACTCCGTTGAGAGAGTATACGTAATTTCCGCTTCCGCTCACGTGAACGGTAATAGAATTGTTCGTATACGTCCAGTCATCAACTACGATTTCTTCTATAATTGGAGCTGATGAAGCATCTACTGTAAAGGTGATGTCTTCTTCACAAATTACATTTCTGATTTGGTTGGATACCGTAACGGTATACGTCCCTCCTTCGCTTACTTCAATAGAAGAGTTAGTTGAATTGTCGTACCATAAATAATTGTCAAACAGTCCAGAAATATCAATTATTACACTCTCTTGGTCTTCGCACAAGAAATACTCGGTTTGAACTTTGGAGAGCCGAGGGTTCTCAACGGCAATTAAATCAAAATAAGCTATATTGAAACACCCTTCTATCAAATTGTTTTCGATTCTTACGTAAATTCTATGAATTCCGGGAGTAGCATAATACGTATTGGCTAACGGGTTTACATCGTTATAAGCCTCGTCATAAGTATTGTGATAACTAAATGTGAAATAATCCAGTGATAAGGTCGAAGCTACCAGATAGACGTTTCTGTCGGGTAAATATATTTCATAGGTATTGGTTTCGGGGTCTGTGCAGGCCGGGACATCAGGGGTAGGTCCGTTAGCCACCATAAGCTCAATATCTGCTAAATCGAAGTTTCGGTTTCTTATGTTTCCGCAAGGATCTGTTACCTGAAACGTATATATGCCGGGTTCTAGGTCCGTAAAAACATTATTGGTTCCGTTATCCACAAAAAACGGCTGACCGTCTTTTTGAACGATATAATAACTTAAAGGCGGAATGCCTTCGGCTTGAATAAAAACATTTTGCAGGTTTTTATCTCCTTCTTCGCAGATGATTCGATAGGCATTAGTAATGGTTAAGTCCATCGAATATTCGAATTGATAATACGATTCTTTTAGACATTGTTCTGTTTGATAGGGCGAATCCGAAACAACTACAGTATAGACTTTTACGATTCTGTATGTACCGAATAATCCCATGTTTAATATCTCGTATACGTCTGCGTTGGGGGAAAGGAGTATAGGAAGTGAATTATCTGTAGTGGGTATGGTTCCACTAGGATAAGGAATACCTGTATAAGGATTCTCCCACTGTCCTGTAGTTTCATTAAGGTACTGTAGCCAAAAACTCTCGGAAGGGCTTAGAGGTGCCGGTCTATAATCATCATTGTCTATTATTACGTCAAAAACGTTACAATATTTATTGATGGTAATAAAAGGTGATTGATTATAGATATCGCCTTTTACTTCCACTGCTATGGTTTGAGTGAAATCACAACTATCTGTACCTTGTACGGCATAAACTCCCATTGGTAGGTTTGGCATAAACAAAACTCCGTTAGCAGTAATATAGGAACCGGCGTCATAAGGCAACTCATGAGGGAAGTTACTTGGAGCGGCTATGATTACAGCTTCTTGAAGTGGTCCGTTAGGGCTATAAAATCTAAGGGTTCCGTGAAAGTCCTCACAAGCAATAAAACTAGTTCCTTGGAAGTCTGACATGCTGTTGGCGGGAATTTCGATTTCTACTTCTTGTTCCATTCCGCAAGAGTCTACGATCAGAACCGTATAAACACCTTCGGGGTAACCTTCTACTCTCACTTCGCCTTGCTCGTTAATTGCGTCGTCTATATTTATCGGAAAAGGTTCAAGTTCTGGGGGGCCATCAATAATTTGGGCCGAAACTATGGTTCTATCGGTTTGAAACTTTATCAAGAAATACCCTCCGAACTCTTGGCAACCATAATTTCCGTAACCTTTAATAGGTTCGTCATCTATTTGTTCTACGTTAAATTCGAATTGCTGTTCGAAACCGCAATCATCTGTAACCGTGACCAGGTAATTTCCCCAAGGGAAAGGGTTATCCATCATTCCGTATACCACATGTTCTTGAGAGTGGTATGGGTGGTTTTCGTTATAATCTAAAGGGTCAAACACTACTCCGTCGAGAGATTCTATTTCTACTTTAAAAGGATAAAGTAGGCCTTCTACGTTCAATGTAAAATAAACATTACCGCACTCATTTTCACCTACGTCAAATTGGGCAAACATGTATTCTTTGGTAATTGTTTGTGAGTTGCCACACATGTCTGTATATTCTATAGCGAATGACACGGGTTCTCCGTTAAAGTACGGAAAATCGATATAAAAAGCCGGGTCTGCCATTCCTTCGGCTATATTTTTAGTTACGGTAAATGAGGTCTGAGAGCCATCCGGGAAGGTAAAGACACACGGAATCTCCATATTTGGAATAGCTTCAGATGAATTAACTCCGTAATAAGCTCTAATCGTATCGCAGGCAATCAGTTCATTATGTGTATTCCAAATATTAAAAAACCAATCAGATTCTGTGACAATAGTATGGGTTCTTACATAACCTTCTCCGCAATCGTCATAAATTCTGATTTGATAAGTTTCTCCGGTTTGGAGTCCGGTAAATACATTTGATTCTTGTAACGGAAAAGTGGTTGGACCTGAAAAGATTTCATAAGAGACGGGGGTTCCTTCCACAGTAACCACTTCAATATCAATCCCACAATCTCCTTGGCTCTCCACAATATAGTATGAGAGTGGCACCACTAAATTTTCGATAACTACTTGTTGGGTTTGAACGGTAGTGGTTCCGTTAAGGTTTTCGATAGCTTCGATGATATAGGTTCCATGAGCTAAAAACTCCACTAAGGTTGAGGAAGTAACCAACAGCGGAGTTGTTGTATTTGGTAGTTTATAAATAACAAAAGTATAACTTGCTTGAGGATTTGTATTGGTTAGTTGGAATGAAAGGGTAGCATTTCCGGTACAGGTTTCATCGGTTTTAGTTACATTAAAAGAAAACTGAGCTAGGCCTGAGACAGAGGCTAACATAAAAAACAGCATTAGTAATGCGTGTATTTTTGTTTTCAATTTATAAGCAGCTTTAATGAAAAATTAAAGATACAATTATTTTACAAGTTCAAAATATTTAGTCTTAATAATTTTATGAAAACCCATCAAGACATTTTGACATTTTTAATTTGTTTAAAATTAATATTTTATGTCATTTTGACTGTTTTTACAAATAGGAATAAAACTTGTCAAAAAACAGTTGAAAATTACAAACGACATTGAAAAAATCATAAAAATATGAATCTCAACAATTTTACCATCAAATCTCAAGAAGCTATCCAAAAA
>CAYZBA010000139.1:0-4442 GCA_964476555.1 uncultured Flavobacterium sp. | reverse complement strand
AAATTTATGTTTTTATTGTTATTTTTTAATTCCTTCCAAATCTAAAAGGAAAGCAAATTCTTTTGCTACTTCTTTAAGAGCCTCAAAACGTCCCGAAGCTCCTCCATGACCTGCATCCATATTGGTATCAAGGAAAAGCAAATTGTTATCTGTTTTAGTAGCTCTTAGTTTAGCCACCCATTTGGCAGGTTCCCAATACTGCACTTGTGAATCATGTAATCCTGTAGAAACATACATATTTGGGTAATTTTGAGCTTTTACGTTATCATACGGAGAGTACGAAAGCATATAATCGTAATATTCTTTTTCATTTGGATTACCCCACTCATCATACTCACCTGTAGTAAGCGGAATACTATCGTCAAGCATTGTAGTTACTACATCGACGAAAGGTACTCCGGCTAAAATTCCGTTGTACAACTCAGGAGCCATATTGATAACTGCTCCCATCAACAGACCTCCGGCAGAACCTCCTTGAGCATACATATGTTCCGAAGAAGTGTATTTTTGTTCGATTAAGAACTTGGTACAATCAATAAAATCGGTAAAAGTGTTCATTTTCTTTAAAAGTTTACCGTTTTCATACCAAGGTCTTCCTAAATCCTCTCCTCCTCTGATGTGAGCAATAGCATAGATAAATCCTCTGTCAAGCAAACTCAAACGAGAAGTCGAAAAATAAGGGTCCATAGAATAGCCATACGAACCGTAAGCATATAATAACAGTGGATTTTTTCCGTCCTTTTTGATGCCTTTTTTGTAAACCATAGAGATGGGCACTTTGGTTCCGTCTGCAGCCGTAGCCCAAACTCTTTCTTCAACATAGTTGTCTTTGTTGAATTTACCACCCAATACTTCTTGCTCTTTCAATACTTTTTTCTCTTTGGTTTTCATATCAAACTCAATCACAGAAGACGGAGTCTTCATAGACTGATAACCATAACGAAGTTTGTCTGTATCAAAGTCAACGTTTGTCGTAGTATATGCTGTATAGGTTTCACTTTCGAAAGGCAAGAAATACTCTTCTCCATTCCAAGGTTTGATTCGAATAAGGTTTAATCCTTTGTTGTTGTCTCTTTCGCTGATTACTAAATAGTCTTTGAAAATGTCAATTCCTTCAAGGAGGACGTCTTCTCTGTGTGGGATTAAATCCTTCCAGTTTTCTTTAGTCGTAGCATGCTCCGGAGTTGTCATCAACTTAAAGTTAGTCGCTCCGTCTTTGTTGGTCATTACATAGAATTGTCCGTTATAGTAGTCGATACCATACTCTAGGCCTCTAACTCTTGGTTGGAACATACGGAATTTTCCGTCAGGATTGTCAGCCTCTAGAATTTGGTATTCAGAAGTAAGTGTACTTCCTGAACCAATGATCAAATATTTTTTTGATTTTTCCTTATACACAAAAGTGTTGAAAGTCTCATCTTTTTCGTGATATACCAACACATCGTCTTTTTGAGACGTCCCCAACTTGTGCTTAAAGATTTTTTCAGCACGAAGCGTTTGAAGGTTCTTACCGGTATAAAACAAAGTTTTGTTGTCGTTAGCCCAAGTAGAACCACCGGTTACTCCTTCGATTTTATCCGCTAAAATTTCACCGGTCTCTAGGTTTTTGATTTGAATAGTGTAGATTCTACGACTTACGGTATCAACTCCAAAAGCAGCATACTTGTTGTCCGGGCTTACACTGATTCCGGCTAAGTGGAAATAACTGTGACCTTTTGCCATTTCGTTGCAATCAAACATGATTTCTTCCGGAGCATCCATACTGCCTTTTTTACGAGTGTAAATAGGATAGTCTTTACCGGTTTCATAACGAGTAATGTACCAATATCCATTATAAAAATAAGGCACAGAAGAATCATCTTCTTTAATACGGCCTTTCATTTCTTGGAAAAGGTTTTCTTGAAGCTCTTTGGTATGAGCAGTCATTTGTTGGTAGTACTCATTTTCAGCATTCAGGTAAGCAATCACTTCAGGATTCTCTCTTTGGTTGAGCCAAAAGTAGTTGTCGATACGCTTATGACCGTGTTTCTCTAATACGGTTGGCTCAATTTTAGCCACTGGTGGTTGAATGGTGTTTGTCATTTTATTTTCTTCTTCTTTTTTACAAGACGCTGCAAAAATAAGACAAACCGAACTGAATAAAATGGTTTTCTTCATAAAACTTAGGTCTAATAATTTCTGGATATGTGACGCAAATTAAGCATTTTTGTTACACAATCTGAGACCTAATTAGAGATTCTTATTAATCTTCAAACTCTAATTATGCCACCTGCGACTGTCAACTCACCACAGCCTTCATCAACTCAAATAATTTTCGGGTCGTATTCACATTGCGAATGGTCATGTGTTTATACAGTTTAGTTCCGATGATTTTAGCCATGGCACTTTGGTTGTAATCACGCATATTGATATGCCAAATCAGAGCACCGGATTCATACAAAACCGTATCACAAGGCTTGAGGTTGAGTTGTTGTATAACGTCGGGATTGTCGTATTCTTCCCATAAAAACATCACATCGGTTCTCATTTCTTTGTTGTTTTGCCACGCCTCAGGAATACGAGCACAAACCGATTCCATACTTTTCAAGTCTCTAAGCAAAACTCTGATGTTTAGCCCGAAATCCCTTGCTATAGCCGCCTCAATTTTTTCGACAAGTGCTTTTTGTTCTTTTTCAGAAGTTTTAAAAATAATGTTGCCCGAGTTGATGTAAGTCACCACAGAGCTAAATCCCAATGACTCAAAAGTTCCTTTGAGTTTTTTCATATCCACTTTGTTGTTGCCCCCAACATTAATACCTCGAAGTAATGCTACGTATGTCATTATCGTTTTGGTTTGGTTAGACTTACGAAATTAAACTATTTTTTTACAAAAAAAGGCAGTACGATATCGTACTGCCCGGCTTTCTTCTAATTATAAGTGTTTATGGCAAAGTTATTTCTTTTTCATCACGGCGGCACCTCCACCAATCATCATAGCCGCTAAAACAATAAAGATTACTCCTTGAGTCTGACCTTTTTCGTTACTCGCATCTATTTCTATGCCCAGAAATTTGATTTCGTTGGTGTTATTAGCTAATTTATTCACTCCGATGTATCCTAAATAAACCCCCAGAGCTATTAATATGATAGCTGCTATATTTCTTCCGTTCATAATAATAAAGTTTTAAGTGTTGCTAAACCGAAGCCAAATAGAATGCCAGTAAATCGAGGGTTGAGTGCAAATACCTGAAAATAAGAACATTGAGGTTTTGTTTGTACCAAAAACAACTAAAAACACTAATTATACTTGGGGTCTTTTTTTACCAAAAGTGTGGATAAAATGGGGATTTATGAATCTTTCAAATCAAAAAAAACGCCTCACTTCAGGCAAAGCGAGGCGAAAAGGTTTAAAGGTATAATTATAAAGTTCGGTAAGCACTTATGGTTACGGTTGTTCCATTACTTTCTGAAAACGAACCGCTGATAGTTTCTCCAGAAAGAGTTCCAATCTGACGACCATTGTCATCATAAATGACCCCACTTTGACTAATGCTTCCGTGGATGTCATCGACCTCAGAACTCCCATCTTCACGAGCAATACCACCCCATTTTCCTAGGGTTTTAGATACCAACACGTTGAAGGTACCACTCACAGAGTTGCTCTTGGTATAGGTCCCTTCATATCCTTCAATCAGAGCATTTGAAGTTTCTTTGACTAATACAAAAACCGCATTCGGATGTCCCGGAATGTTAGAAGAAAGAATTTGAGCATTGTCACCGTCTGCTTCTACATAAAAGTTCACGGTAGCTGTTTGACCGTTAAAGTCCCCGATAAACGGAGCTACATAAGGTTGTCCATCTTCCCACGTGATGCTTGAAGTAAGCAAAATCGTGGTTTCATCTATAGTAAGCATAGCCGTGATATCTGTATTGTTGTTAGCTACATTGAATTTAATGGTTCCGCTGGAGCCAATCAGAATTCCTTTATAAATTCCTTTACTGCTCTGATCATATTCCGGTTTGGCCTCAGGAGTAGAAGGGCAGGTCTCACAAACATAAGCCTGAGCCTCGCTGGCATCGTCTTCTTTAGAGCAACTCGTCATAACTGCAAAAGACAACAATAATACTGTTGCCATCCCGAAAAGTTTAGTGGTAGTTTTCATACGTTTTATTGTTTAGTAAATGATTGAATGACGCAAATGTAGAACAGTCAATAGCGACTGTCAATCACATAAAAGTAGTAAAATTATACCCCTTCGATATTTATCACTTCTTCAATCTTCTTGATTCAAAATTCCCATATCTCTCAACTTAATATTTACCCTTCTCTTGTACGACTCATCTTTATTACCGAATTTTGCGCCACCTAAATTCAATTGTTATGTTGGGACTCAAATTACCTACCGATCCTCGTTGGGCAGAAATTGCAGAAGGGAATATAGAAGAAATCCTTACAGACCATG
>CAYZBA010000138.1:0-4449 GCA_964476555.1 uncultured Flavobacterium sp. | reverse complement strand
AGCGGGCTTCCCTCATTACAAGTAATGCAACCTGTGAGAATATTGTTTTCATTGCATTTTTCGAGTCCGCCAATTACATAAGGTGTAGTCCCCGAAGCAGCAATACCAACAACTACATCTTTATTCGAAATATTATGACCTAATAAATCTTTCCACGCTTGATCACGGTCATCTTCTGCAAACTCTACCGCTTTTCGGATGGCAGAATCACCTCCGGCAATAATTCCGTTGACCAAATCAAACGGAACACCAAAAGTAGGCGGACATTCGGATGCATCAACAATTCCTAACCTTCCGGAAGTTCCAGCTCCAATATAAAAAAGGCGACCTCCGTTTTTGAGCTTCTCAATAATCTGAACAATCAATCTCTCAATTTGCGGTAGTGCTTTCTCTACCGAAAAAGCCACAGTCTTATCTTCGTTGTTAATGTTTTGTAACAATTCTGAAACACTCATCTTTTCCAGATGATTGTAGTTGGAAGACTGCTCTGTGGTTTTGGTGAACATATGTTTAGTTCAAAGATTTCTTAGTTTAAAGTTCAAAGTTACTGAAACATTTTAAACAAAACTATATCAAAGAATTTAGCGAAGATTTGAATCAATAAGTCTTTGGAATTCTCCTTGAAACTCTGAGTAACAATTTATATAAAATAAGCCAATACGATTCCTAAAACGATAACCGAAATTTTCGCTATGTTGAATTTGTGGTTTTCGCTACTTTCGAAAATAATCGTAGAAGAAATATGGAATAGAATTCCGATAACCACCGCCGAAATCTCCGTATAATAATGTTCTAAAAAATGTAAACTTTCCGATGCCAATGTTCCTAACGGAGTCATAAAGGCAAAAGCTACCATAAAAAACAAAATGAGCTTCTTATTCAAGCCTGCATTAATGAAGAATGTTGTAAGAATAATCGCAATCGGCAAATGGTGAATAGCAATTCCTAACGCCAAATTGTGATGATGGCTCACAGGCATACCTTCTAAAAGGGCATGCAGGCACAAACTCACAAAAAGTGACCAAGGCATACTACTCATGTGGTCGTGAACATGAACGTGACCGTGCTCTGCCCCTTTAGAGAAAAACTCCAAAATGATTTGAAAAAGAATCCCCACCATGATGAAAGCTCCAATTCGGTACCCCCCAGAATGGTCATGATGTCCGGAATGACCGTGAAATACCTTGTCATAAACTTCCGGCAACAAGTGCATCACCGTTATAGAAAGCAAAAATGCTCCGCTAAAAGCCAATAAGAGTTTGATGTTTTTTTTGTTATTCGGTTTGATTATAACAGCAATCAAATATCCCAAAATAACTGATAAAAGAGGTAGTATATATTGCATAAACAATTCTGTGTAAGAGGCTTTTCAACCACGTGGCAAAGGTACTTTATTCTATTTTATCTTCAAACGGAATTTTAGCACTACAAAAAAAATAAAAATGATTGTAACAATTTATTTTTACATTCGTCTTGATGTTATAAAGCTCACCCAATGACTCAAAGTGAATTTTTAAAAATAGTAATTCCTCTGAAAGATAAAGTATACCGACTCTCTAAACGACTACTCACTAGTCGTGAAGAGGCAGAGGATGCTACACAAGAAGTCTTGGTAAAGCTTTGGAACAAAAAACAAGATCTTAAACAATATAAAAGTATCGAAGCACTGACCATGACACTAACCAAAAATTATTGTTTGGACAGGCTCAAGTCAAAACAGGCTTCTAACCTGCAGCTGGTCCACTCTAATTACACTTCAAGAGAAGCCGGATTAGACAAAGCCACAGAAGACAGAGACCGCCTGAGATGGGTCGAGAAAATCATCAATCAGTTGCCTGAAAAGCAAAGAATGGTGATTCAACTTCGAGAAATTGAAGAATTAGAATTCGAAGAAATAGCAAAAATCATGGAAATAACTCCCGAAAATGCGAGAGTAATACTCTCCAGAGCCAGAAAAGCACTTCGGGAAGAAATCGAAAAAATAAACAACTATGGAATTACAAAATATTAAAGCTCTCATCGAAAAATATTTTGACGGAACCACTTCCGTACAGGAAGAAAAGCAGCTGAAAGTTTATTTTTCGTCAGATAACGTAGCTCCCGAATTAGAAAAATACAGAAACCTATTCTCTTATTTCTCTAAAGAGAAACAAGCAAAAAGCACTCGAGAAATTGTAATAAAACCGAAAACTCGATTCAACTTCTGGATAGCCGCCTCGGTTGTGGTAGCCATAGGTATCGGAATAACGTTCTTTCAGCCTAAAGGACAAGATGATTTAGGAACTTTTGATGACCCAGAAATTGCCCTTCTAGAAACTCAAAAAGCTCTAAGATTGGTGGCCGAAAACATCAATAAAGGAAAGGAACAAATCGGATACCTCAAAGAATACGAAAACACTAAGAATACTATTTTTAAGTAAAATTTGATATATGAAAACTTTTAATTCTCAATTTAATACACCTATAATTATGAAAAAAACTGTTTTATTATTCGCTATGGTATTTTTACCGTTCTTGTCGTTCTCACAATCTATTTTTGACAAATTCGAAGGACACGATGAAGTTGTAGCCATCGTAGTCAATAAGAAAATGTTTGAAATGATGGGCAACGTAAAAACCAACGACAAAGAATCTCAACAATTGCTTCGTTTAACCAAAGGACTTAACAACCTGAAAGTGTTTACAACCTCTGATAGCAAATGGAGCAACGAAATGAAAGCTACCGTTGACAGCTACCTGAAAAAGAACACAATGGAAGAATTAATGCGAGTTTCTGACGGAAGTAGAAGCAATGTGAAAATCTACATCAAACCAGGTAATTCAAGTACCGAAGTTAAAGAGCTTTTAATGTTCATATCCGGTAAAGACCAAGAAACTGTGTTGCTTTCACTTACAGGAACTTTTGATCTGAACGACCTCTCTGCTCTGACAGAAAAAATGAGTCTACCGGGTGGAGAAGAATTGAAAAAAGCATCTAAAAGCAAATAATCCGGTTAACTGTCACAATTCAGCCTTAAAACTCTAACCTAAACACGAAACACTCATGAAAAAGTTTTTCCTAATTCCGCTACTTGTATTGGTTATCAGTTGTTCTTCTGAACCAAGTCTACAGAAATATATGGTAAAAAACTCCGAATCAACCCATTTTATTGCTCTGGACTTTGGGGCCGATATATTGAAATTCTCTAAAAATGAATTAAGTGCAGAAGAAGCAGAAGCCTTGAATGCTTTTAAGAAAATCAACATTCTGGCATTTAAAAAAACTATTGACAACGAAGCTCTATATACACAAGAGAAAGAAGAAGTACAAGAAATCTTGAGAAGCAGCACCAAATATGAAAAACTTCTTTCTTTCGGGAAGGGAAGCGAAGGAGTTTCAGTATACTGCTTAGGAAAAGAGGATACTTTTGATGAGTTTGTAATATTCGGAAATCAGACAGAAACCGGATTTGCTATTGTTCGTATTCTCGGAAAGAAAATGACAGCCAACCACATTATGAACATGTTGTCTGTCTTGAAAAAAGTAGACTCTGTAGATAATAAGCAACTAAAAAGTTTAGAAGCCTTTTGGAATAGCTAACAGCTAAAACCTACCAACTTAATTTCACTCATTTTGTTTAGTTAATTTTAGTTCGGTTCGCAGTTTAAGTTTTCAAAACTTTAAACTGCGAATCGTTTCTTTTTCCAGCCAACCCTGTGTACCATCGGGCAATTCTACTCGAAACCAATCATCCACACTTTCTTGAATATATACTTTGGTTCCTTCATGAAGCGTAATAACATTATCCGAAATCGAACGAGGCTCGCTTTTTAGATTAACATTTTCAGAAAAAATAATAGCCGGATTATAACTTTCTGCTCTGTTTTTCTCAAAAACAGAAAGCATGATACTCATCACAGAACCCAACAAAAACACTACCATCAGCGCAAAGAAAATTCTCTTTAGTGAAATTCTGTGTATAAAATAAAAACCTGCAAAGCCTAACAAACACATTACTGAAAAGCCGACAGCAATTTTTGCCCATACGTCGTAGTGGTAAACAGAAGTAAATCCGCTAAGCCAGTTCCTAAAGCCAACTTTTGGGGCTTCTTTGATTTCGTCAATGGTCATGTTTTGAGCAAACTTCAGATTGGTTTGAACGTTTTTATTGTTAGGCTCAAGAAGTAAAGCTCTTTCGTAGTTATATATGGCAGGAGCAACTTTATTCAACTTGTAATAAGCATTCCCAAGGTTGAAATAAACCTCTGCCGAATGTTGTCCTCCTTCTAAAATTTCTTCGTAAAGCTGAGCTGCCTCTTCGAACTTGTCTTGTTTGTATAACTCATTGGCCTTATCAAACGAAGCTTGACTCCAAACAAGAATCGGAAATAACGCTATCAATACAAAAACTGAGATTTTCATTTTTTAATCAATTTTTTATAAACTCGTTGTCCGTTTTCATTCGAAAA
>CAYZBA010000137.1:2606-4468 GCA_964476555.1 uncultured Flavobacterium sp. | reverse complement strand
ATTGAATTGTTTTTAGCTGAGAAATATAAGCTGGAAACCTATCAAACCAGAGAGTTTTGGGTAGAGGATAACAAAGAGCGTTTTTACATTAAAGTTTTAGACCGTCACGAAACAGAAAGGTATTTAGATTTATCACAATACGGAGCCCAAAACCAAGAGACAAAAGGTAACCGAGATATTAATCAAAGCAAGTTTTTGGCTATTTCTATTACAGACGAAAGTGGTACAGATTGTCTTTCTCAAAAGTCGTTGTATTATAATATTGCTGTAAAATTCCTTCAAAAACTCAAAAAAGAATACCTAAGAAAATAAACATGAAAGTCAAAGATTTTTCGGTTTCACAAGAAACTTTTGAGTTACAATATAACCCTGAATACGACTTATTCAAAACAGTTCCTGTTCCATCAGATTTAAATAAATATTACCAAAGCGATGATTATATTTCGCATACAGACTCCAAACGTTCGTTGTTTGAAAAGTTTTATCATTTAGTGAGGCAATATACGCTTTCACAAAAAGAAAGATTGATAACTTCGTATGCTTCCAAAAAAGGAAATTTGCTGGACATAGGAGCGGGGACAGGAGATTTTTTAAGCTATGCTAAAAGCAAAAAATGGAAAGTCGTAGGTATTGAGCCTAGCCTAAAAGCCAAAGAAATAGCTCAGAAAAAAGGAGTGTCTTTTGTAGAAAATACAGAAGAGTTTTCAGACAACTCTTTTGACGTAATCACTATGTGGCATGTTTTAGAACATGTCGAAGATCTAGATAAACAACTATCCGAACTCAAAAGAATTTCAAAACCCGGAGGAATTGTCATAATTGCGGTTCCGAATTTTAAATCGTATGACGCTACATATTATAAAGAATATTGGGCAGCTTATGATGTTCCGAGACATATATGGCACTTCTCAAAAACAGCTATCCTAAAACTCTTTTTAGAAAAAGAATTTCAACTGCTAAAAATTCACCCAATGTATTTTGATAGTTTTTATGTTAGTTTGCTATCTGAAAAATACAAAACGGGAAAAATGAATTTCATCAAAGCATTTTTTGTCGGGTTGCTCTCGAATCTGAAAGGAATGTCCTCCAAAGAGTTTTCTTCTCATATTTATGCACTCAAAAACATCAAAAATTAATTTTTAAGCGATTTAAAGGAGTTTTAGAGGCGAAGATATAGATTAACTAGTAAAAATTTCGAAATAAGCTATAAAAGCAAATATGAAAGTCTTTTTTTATAATTGATTTTTATAGGGTGGAATTGTAGTATAGAATTTTTTTATTTAAGATAAAATCCGTTTTTATCGATAAAATTCCACACTTTTTCAGGAAGGAGTGCCCGAGTATTTTTTTTATTCTTTATACTCTCTCTGATAAAGGTCGAAGAAATTTCAATTACGGGAGCATCCACAAAATTTATCTGAGGATGATTTTGAAGTTGGTTTTCTTTTTTGTTTTCCGAAACTCTCGGGTAAACATAAATCCCGTAGCACTCCAAAATCACTTCATAATTTTTCCACTTGTGGAAGGTGTTCAAATTATCCTCACCCATAATCAACGCAAATTGATGCATCGGATATTTTTCTTCCAAATATACCAATGTATCGATAGTGTAATTAGGTTGCTGAAGTTTGAATTCGATATCACAAGGTTTTAATTTTGGAAAGTCTTCGGTTGCCAGATATACCATTTCTAGCCTATGATAATCGTTCAGGAGCGAGTTTTTCTGCTTAAATGGATTATGAGGTGTCACCACTAGCCAAACTTCGTCTAAATCGGTAAATTCGGCAAAATGATTAGCAATAATCAAGTGCCCGACGTGTATTGGGTTAAATGTTCCGAAATAGAGTCCGATTTTCATTTTT
>CAYZBA010000137.1:1230-2506 GCA_964476555.1 uncultured Flavobacterium sp. | reverse complement strand
ATAAACTCTTTCACCAACTCATAAGCCTGTTGTTTGGCAGCATCCAAATCATGATTTTTGATAATGACATCAAATTGTGGAGCTGTAGCTAGTTCTGCCGAAGCTTTAGCGATTCGCATGTTGATTTTATCGTCACTTTCGGTAGAGCGTTTTTTTAGGCGAATTTTAAGTTCATCAATGCTTGGCGGTTTTACGAAAATAGCCAATGTTTGCTCAGGAAATTTTCGTTTAATACGAAGGCCACCAGATACATCAATATCGAAAATAACGTTTTTTCCCATAGCCCAAAGTCTTTCCACTTCGCTCTTTAGTGTTCCGTAAAAGTTGTCTCTATACACTTCTTCCCATTCTAGGAAATCTTCGTTTTTGATGTGTTGCTTAAATTCAGAAGTGCTCATGAAGTAGTAGTCTTTTCCGTGAACTTCTTCTCCTCGTGGTTCTCTTGAAGTAGCCGAAACCGAAAAAGCTAAGTTGAGTTCTTCGATGCCTAAAAGATGTCTTACAATCGTAGTTTTCCCAGCACCCGATGGAGCCGAAAATACGATAAGTTTGCCTTGTTTCATTGTGTTGTGTTGAATAAAGGTGCAAATATAAGGTTTTTTACAACTCCGACAGAGTTCAAAATTCTTTCGGAGTTGTAGAACTGAATTATATCCAAATTGTTATATTTGCCGAATGCTACTCCCTAAATTTTCAGATTTTCAAATTGAAGCCGGTGCCGATGAAGCCGGACGCGGTTGTCTGTGCGGGCCTGTAACAGCTGCTGCAGTAATTCTTCCTGAGAATTTTCATTCGGAACTCTTAAACGATTCCAAGCAACTTACTGAAAAACAAAGAGCATATTTGCGACCTTATATTGAAGACAAGGCGATTTCATTTAAAGTGATTCATTTGAGTCCGGAAGAAATTGATCAAATCAATATTTTAAATGCATCGATAAAAGCGATGCAACAATGTGCTATGTCGCTCAACCCTAAACCCCAATATTTGATTGTTGACGGTAATCGTTTTAAACCTTTTGCGGATATTCCGTATAGTACGATTGTCAAAGGCGACAGCAAATATTTGAGTATAGCAGCCGCTTCGGTTTTAGCTAAAACCTATCGGGATGAATATATGGATAAAATCCACGAAGAATTTCCGATGTATAACTGGAAGAAAAACAAAGGGTATCCCACAATAGAACACCGAAGAGCAATTGAACTTTACGGCTCAACCCTTTATCACAGAAAGTCTTTTAAATTATTGCCTGAGCAGTTGAAGTTGGAGTTTTAGT
>CAYZBA010000137.1:0-1130 GCA_964476555.1 uncultured Flavobacterium sp. | reverse complement strand
ATAAAAGAAACCTGAATAACAGTTCCTTTATCAACTTCAGAATGGAGTACTTTGATTCTTCCGTTATGGTATTCTTCTACAATGCGTTTGGTGAGCGAAAGACCTAATCCCCAGCCTCTTTTCTTGGTCGTAAATCCGGGTTCAAAGACCTTTTTGAAGTGATTTTTCGGGATTCCTTTTCCGTTGTCTTCGACTTTGATTTTCAGAAAACGAGGTTCGTCTTCTATAGAAACTACGATTTTCCCTTTTCCTTTGGTGGCATCCACAGCATTTTTAATCAGGTTCTCAATCGTCCAACTATGTAAAACGGGATTTAGCATCAAGTAAACGGGATAGTCAGGAGCTGTTAGGCTAAACTCCACTTGACTCGAAAAACGAGATTTGAGATAATCGTAAGAATTTTTTGTAAGTTCCACCACGTCAACCTTTTCCAAAGCAGGTTCTGAACCTATTTTCGAAAAACGATCAGCTATGGTCTGCAGGCGAACTACGTCTTTTTCGATTTCAGAAACAGTGGTTTCGTCCACATGGTCTGCCCTCATAATTTCTACCCAACCTAATAATGAAGAAAGTGGTGTCCCGATTTGATGAGCGGTTTCTTTAGCCATTCCGGCCCAAAGTTTATTTTGAGCCGCCATTTTATTGGTGCGGAAATAACTCACAATCACAGCCGCAAACAAAAAGATAATCAGTAATAAAGCCAGTGGATAATAAGTCAGTTTCGTGAGCAACGGAGAATTTCCGTAATACAAATATTGAGTGGTCTCTTCTAGTTCAATTACGATAGGATCATTTTGGTTTTTAAACTTTTCCAAAAGTCTCTTTTTATCTTTTTCGGTATAGTTTTCATC
This sequence comes from uncultured Flavobacterium sp., assembly GCA_964476555.1. Classification (GTDB taxonomy): domain Bacteria; phylum Bacteroidota; class Bacteroidia; order Flavobacteriales; family Flavobacteriaceae; genus Flavobacterium. The sequence goes on along the minus strand of CAYZBA010000137.1, from coordinate 279 downwards.
CAAGTTTCGGTCTCCGATGATGTTTCCGTCTTGGTCTGTCAGAATAAGCGGAATAGAAGTGTTTTTAGAGATGATTTCCCCCACCAGTGGAATATCAACATCTATGGCAGAAGAAAGAAACGTTCTGTGAGCCTCCGCATAGAGTTCCATTTTGGTTCGCTCTTCTTCTTTCACTTTTTGGAAAAACACATACGTATTCCACAAAATGAGTGTCACTACCAAAAACGACCCCAAAATGAGAATCCAACGTAACGTATTTCGTTTTTCTGAAAAGTTCAT
>CAYZBA010000136.1:0-4520 GCA_964476555.1 uncultured Flavobacterium sp. | reverse complement strand
CTGCGACCTCCTGGTCCCAAACCAGGCGCGATGACCGGACTACGCTACACCCCGAGAAATAAAAGCGGAGAGACAGGGACTCGAACCCTGGCGGCGGTTACCCGCCGACAGATTAGCAATCTGCTCCGTTACCACTCCGGCACCTCTCCTAAAAACTTTTATGTAAAAGAACTTATCCCTTTTTTGAGGTTGCAAATGTAATACTTCATTTGCTTATTTACAACTATTTTTTGAACTTTAATTACCTAAAAACGCCTTTTTTTAAAAACGGGTTAATTTTCAGGGTGTTAAAAATAGGAGGGGAGATAAAAAAAATGCCGTACTATTATTTTCAAACTAAAAACCCGAGTAATTTTCGGGTTTTTAGCCTTACTTTATTGATTAGCTGTTTCCTTTTTGATAATCGGCGATGAATTGTGCTAAACCGTTATCAGTTAAAGGGTGTTTTAATAGCCCTAGGATAGCCGATAAAGGTCCTGTCATGACATCGGCTCCGATTTTAGCACAATTTACAATATGCATTGTGTGTCTTACAGAAGCAGCTAGGATCTGAGTGTCGAAATCATAGTTATCGTAGATTTCACGGATTTCGGCAATGAGGTTTAGGCCGTCTGTAGAAATATCGTCTAGTCTACCGATAAAAGGAGAAACATAAGTTGCTCCTGCTTTGGCAGCTAAGAGAGCTTGTCCTGCAGAGAAAACAAGAGTTACATTGGTTTTAATACCTTTTTCTGAGAAATATTTACAAGCTTTGATTCCGTCTTGAGTCATCGGAATTTTCACAACAATTTGCTCGTGTAAGTCGGCCAATTCTTCACCTTCTTTAATCATTCCTTCGTAATCTGTGGCGATTACCTCTGCGCTTACGTCGCCATCTACGATATTACAGATATCTACGTAATGTTTTAAGATGTTATTTTTTCCGGTAATTCCTTCTTTTGCCATAAGAGAAGGGTTAGTAGTTACTCCATCGAGGATTCCAAGAGCTTGAGCTTCTTTAATCTGAGCTAGGTTTGCCGTGTCAATAAAAAATTTCATTGTTTTGTCTTTTAATTGTGTTGAATTTCAAGCCACAAAGGTACATCATTTTGCCTATTAGGCAATGACTAAAAATCAATAGTTTTTGATATACAAAAAGCGAGTTTTGGTCCTAAAGATTCGACAAAAAACTTATCTTTGCTATTCTTTTGAAACGAAAATATCATGATTCCGATTACCGAGACCGTAAAACATTTACTCATAATAAACGTTCTGCTTTTTATAGGAGCCAATTTTATACCGGAAATTCAAGCTTTTTTCCCGATGTATTATTTCGAGAATCCGGATTTTGGTTTTTGGCAACCACTTACTAGTATGTTTATGCATGGTAGTTTTTCGCATATACTTTTCAATATGTTTGGGTTGTATATGTTTGGTTCTACTTTAGAGCAGTTTTGGGGAGGGAAGAAATTTTTGTTCTTTTATATTTCGTGTGGTCTTGGAGCTGCGTTAGTTCATCAAGGTGTGAGTTATTATGAATTTCATTCGGCTTATGATGTGCTTATTCATAATGGATTAACTTCGGCAGAAATTCGTACTTTGTTGGACACAGGTTCGGTAATTCCGAAAAATGCCAGCGAAAATACAGCCGTTATTCAGCAGGCTGTGAATTCGATTTCGGGTCCGTATAAAACTGTTGTGGTAGGAGCTTCAGGAGCTATTTATGGCGTTTTAGTAGCTTTTGCTTTTATGTTTCCGGATGTGCGATTAATGTTGTTGTTTTTGCCGGTTCCTATCAAAGCAAAATATTTTGTTCCGATTATTTTATTGATAGATTTATTCTCAGGTATCAACGGGAATTCAATTTTTGGAGTGAGTACGGGAATAGCTCATTTTGCTCACTTAGGGGGTGCTTTTACGGGCTTTTTGATGATGCGTTATTGGAGGAAAAACGATTTCAATTCGCATAGGTGGAATTAAGATAATTTCAGATTAAATATTCGAGTAAGATGACGATTTTAGATGACATTAAGCAGCAATACCGTTATGGTGGATTGGTTCAGAAATTAATTTTCTGGAACATTGGTGTTTTTTTGATATCTATTATCTTTTTCAGGAATTTTTCTCAAGGAGTTTTTGTCTATCCGCAATGGATGGGGTTGTCGAGCAATTGGGAAGTAGCTTTACCTTATTTTTGGACATTTCTCACGTATTCGTTCTTTCATGGTAGCTTTTGGCATTTGCTCTTCAATATGATTATATTGAATTTTGCCGGAAGGTTATTTTTAACCTATTTTACGGAAAGACAACTTTTAGGGGCTTATATCTTAGGAGCTATATTTCCGGGTGTAGTATATGTTTTAGCTTATACGTTTTTCCCATTAGGAAATGCTTTATTGGTAGGGGCTTCTGCTTCGATTATGGCGGTTTTGTTTGCTACGGTTAGTTATGCTCCTTTGATGACGATTCGACTATTGCTGATTGGTTACGTAAAGTTGTGGCACATAGCGGCGGTTATTTTGCTTTTGGATATCCTCCAGTTGGGCTTAAGCAACACAGGGGGGCATATTTCGCATATAGCAGGAGCATTTTTTGGCTATATGTTTATTTTTTTGTTGAAAAGAGGGACGGATTTGAGCACAGCGACGAACTTTGTTTTTTCTGTTTTTTCGAAAGATAAAAGCAAAAATAAATATACTCCTTTCAAAAAAGTTCACGTTAATAAGACAGCGAATGCGAATTCACGGACAACGCATAAAGCGAGCACTTCTAAAGATATCAATCAGAAAAGGATAGACGAGATTTTGGATAAAATCAGTCGTTCTGGGTATGATAGTCTGACGAAAGAGGAAAAAGAGTTTTTGTTTCAGCAAAAGTAGACTGATGAAAAAGCTGTCATGGTTTAATAAGGTTGTTTTCTTTTTTAATATTCTCCTGACGATTCTCACGGTGATGGGGTATGTATTGCCTTTTCTGGCTCCGAGGGTGTTTCCGCTTTTGGCTGTGCTTACTTTAGGGCTTCCGTTTCTATTGATGCTGAATATTTTCTTTTTCTTCTATTGGTTATTGCAGGTTAGAAAACAGCTTTTGCTATCGGGTTTAGTGTTATTAGTCGGAATTGGTTTTGTGAGCAAATGGTATCGTTTTTCTTCGGAGAATCTTCCTTTATCTGAAAGAGATTTTACGATTTTAAGCTATAATGTACGTTTGTTTAATAAGTATAAATGGATAGATAACGATTCGGTTTTGCCGAATATTAAGAAGTTTATTGAGGTTGAAGATCCAGACATACTTTGTATTCAAGAGTATTCAGATGTAGGGGAGACGTTTAATAAAGCATATCCGTATAAACATATATACTTTAAAAATAAAAAGCGAGACTTTGGGCAAGCTATTTACTCTAAGTTTCCCATATTACATGGAGGCGAGATTCTTTTTGAAGATTCTAGCAATAATGTGATTTATGCCGATATTAAAAAAGGGAATGACACCTTGAGAATTTATAGTATGCACTTGCAATCCATACAAATTACGAGGGATATTCAAGATATTGAGAACGAACTCAATCAGAAGAAATCAGAGCTTATTGTAAAGAAAATCGCTAAGGCATTTACCACTCAGCAGGAGCAGGCTAAAATTCTTCAGGAGCATAGGAATGAGTGTTTATATCCTGTAATTATATGTGGAGATATGAATAACAGCGCTTTTTCTTATGTATATCGGACAGTGAAGGGGAATCTGAACGATGCTTTTGAAAAGGCAGGAAGTGGATTTGGTAAGAGTTACAACTTCAAATACTATCCTGCCCGTATCGATTATATTTTTGCAGACAAGTCTTTACAAGTCAAAGAATTTAAGAATTTCACTTTGCAACAGGGTTCCGATCACTTTCCGATTAAAGCCAGATTTGCCTTCGAGAGAGATTGATATTTATATAACTCTAATCTTTTGATGAATTACGGCTCTAACGACATCAATTGCTACTGTGTTGTAGCGGTCGTTCGGGATAATGATATCGGCAAAGCTTTTTGTAGGCTCAATAAACTGTTCGTGCATTGGTTTTAGAGTTGTTTGGTATCGATTGAGCACTTCTTCCATATCTCTACCTCTTTCAGAAATATCTCGTTTTAATCTTCTGATAAGTCTTTCGTCAGAGTCAGCATGAACGAAGATTTTGATGTCAAACATATCTCGGAGTTCCGGATTTGCCAGAATCAGAATCCCTTCTACAATCATTACTTTTCGAGGATGAGTAAGTACTACATCTCCTGTGCGATTATGGGTAACGAAAGAATAAACAGGTTGTTCGATGGTTTTTCCTGCTTTTAAGTCTCTAAGATGAGAGGTAAGGAGTTCAAAATCAATAGCTCTGGGGTGGTCAAAATTGATTTTGGTTCGCTCTTCGTAGGTAAGGTTTGAATTGTCTCTGTAGTATGAATCTTGAGAAATAATACCGACTTCTGTCGAAGGTAATTCGTTCATAATTTGGTGAACAACAGTGGTTTTACCACTTCCTGTTCCTCCTGCAATCCCGATAATTA
>CAYZBA010000135.1:0-4575 GCA_964476555.1 uncultured Flavobacterium sp. | reverse complement strand
TGAGTTTAACCGTATTTTTGTTGTTTTATTTTAAAAAAGTAACCACAGCGGTAAACAGACAAGAATAATGAACAGAATCACACAACTCTTCAACATAAAATATCCGATTATTCAAGGTGGAATGATTTGGAATTCGGGCTACAAATTAGCAAGTGCTGTCAGTAATGCAGGCGGATTAGGACTTATCGGAGCAGGCTCTATGTATCCGGATGTGCTTCGGGAGCACATTCAAAAATGCAAAAAAGCGACCGACAAGCCTTTTGGAGTAAACGTTCCGATGTTATATCCGAACATTGAAGAAATCATGAATATTTTGGTGGAAGAAGGCGTGAAAATCGTTTTCACCTCTGCCGGAAATCCAAAAACGTGGACTTCTTTTTTGAAACAACACGGAATTACGGTGGTTCACGTAGTGAGCAGCACTAAATTCGCCCTAAAAGCTCAAGAAGCAGGTGTGGATGCTGTGGTAGCAGAAGGTTTTGAAGCAGGAGGCCATAACGGACGTGAAGAAACCACCACCCTTACGCTTATCCCGATGGTGAAACGTGAAATTTCTATCCCACTTATTGCAGCCGGAGGAATTGCCACAGGTAAAGGAATGTTGGCTGCTATGGTTTTAGGTGCAGATGGCGTACAGATGGGAAGTCGTTTTGCTGCTTCGGTAGAATCTTCGGCTCATGAAAATTTCAAACAAACCATAGTAAATACCAAAGAAGGTGACACTTTGGTTACTTTAAAGGAGTTGGCTCCTGTCCGTCTTATCAAAAACAAATTTTTCAACGATTTGATGGAGTTGTATTCGAAATGCCCAACTCCGGAAGATTTAAAAAACCTTTTGGGTAGAGCCAGAGCCAAAAAAGGAATGTTTGAAGGGGATTTAGAAGAAGGCGAACTCGAAATCGGACAAATTGCAGGACTAATCGATAGCATCAAACCTGTAAAAGAGATTATTGACGAAGTAATCGCTGAGTTCGAACAAGCCAAAAACAACCTTAATAATTATGAATTTTAATTCGTAATTCATAATTTCAACAAGAATGAACTACAAACAATCACTCGATAATCCTATTTTCAAAACCATTTCTGAGGCTGCTCAAAGCCTCAGATTGGAGAGTTATGTTATTGGTGGATTTGTACGTGATTTGATTCTAGGAAGAAATCACAAAAAAGATATAGATATTGTGGCTGTTGGCAGTGGCATTGCTTTGGCAGAAAAAGTTTCGGAACTATTGCCTAACAAACCTAAAGTTCAGGTTTTCAAAAATTACGGAACAGCTATGCTTCGCTACAAAGACATTGATATTGAATTTGTAGGAGCTCGAAAAGAATCTTACAACTTTGACAGCCGCAAACCGCTCGTAGAAGACGGAACCTTAGAAGACGATCAAAACCGAAGAGACTTTACCATCAATGCCTTAGCACTTTCGTTAAATCAAGAGAATTTCGGAGATTTATTAGATCCTTTCAACGGATTGGAAGATTTGAAAAACAAAATCATCCGAACTCCGCTGGATGCTGATATTACATATTCTGATGACCCTTTGCGAATGATGAGAGCCATCAGATTTGCATCTCAACTTCATTTCGAAATCGAAGAAAAATCGTTGGAAGCCATTTCTCGAAACAAAAACCGCATCAACATCATTTCGGGAGAGCGAATCGTTGAAGAACTCAACAAAATTTTGCTTAGTGAAAAGCCTTCAATCGGATTTTTATTATTGTATAAAACCGGGCTTTTAGACATCATTCTACCGGAACTTACGGCTTTAAACAACGTAGAAGAAGTCGAAGGTCATACGCATAAAAACAATTTTTATCATACGCTTGAGGTGGTAGATAACATTGCTCCTCACACTGACAATGTATGGCTCAGATGGGCTGCTCTTTTGCACGACATCGGGAAAGCACCAACTAAGAAATTCAACAAAAAACAAGGTTGGACATTCCACGGACATGAGTTTTTGGGCAGCAAAATGGTGAAAAAAATCTTCGTTCGCCTACACATGCCACTGAATCAGAAAATGAAATATGTGGCAAAACTAGTTATGATGAGTTCCAGACCCATTGTGATTGCTGAAGAAATCGTGACAGATTCGGCTGTGAGACGGTTGGTTTTTGACGCCGGAGAAGACATCGAAGACTTGATGACGTTGTGCGAAGCGGATATCACTACAAAAAACCCGAAAAAGTTCCAGAAATACCACAATAACTTCAAAATCGTACGTCAGAAAATTGTAGAAGTAGAAGAAAAAGACCGCATCCGAAACTTTCAACCTCCGATTTCAGGAGAAGAAATTATGAAAATTTTCAACCTACCTCCTTCACGAGAAATCGGAATCTTGAAAGAAGCCGTTAAAGAAGCTATACTGGAAGGTGAAATCCCAAATGAATACCAAGCGGCTTATGATTTTGTTTTGAAAAAAGCTAAAAAATTAGGCCTGAAAAAAGCTTAATCCCACTCTACATTTTTTATATAAAATCTTTTTCAAAAAAAAAATATTCATATATTTGTTTTGCTTAACCAACTCGTTTACACAAAATTAGAAAACAACAAACACAATAATTAATGTATTTCTGAGTTATAATCTCAGTCCAACCAAAACAAACTTATATGAAAGCAAAATTACTTTTGATTTGTATGGCTCTTTTGCCATCTTATTTCTTTTCGCAACATTTCGAACTCATAGAGTCTTCGGATAAAAAAATCTCTTTTTCACAACGCTAGAGCCTTTTAGAGAAGCCAAGGTGACTATCAACAACTCCGAGTACCAAGATTTTGGGTCGGTATCAAAAGTTGTTTTAGCTCATATGGGCGAACCTGCTTTACCTTATTATGCTAAAGCAGTTTTACTTCCGAATACCGGTGCTGCAAGCATGACTGTGAATCCAACCCACCAAAGCAGTCATACTATTGATACTTCTGGTGTTGCAGATGGTTTCTATTTGCTAAAATTAGCCAACGAAAATTCACAAGATATTCGCAAGATTGTTATCAAATAGTTAGCCGTTTTCAGTCGCAGTCTTCATACTGATTACTGCGACTGAAAACTAATTTATCCCAGCCAACCTTCTCGGTCAAGACTTCGATATTGAATGGCTTCAGAAATGTGGTAAGATTGTATGTTTTCTTGACCTTCTAAGTCGGCTATGGTTCGGGCAACTTTCAAAATTCTGTCATAAGCTCTAGCCGAAAGACCAAGGCGTTCCATAGCGATTTTCAAAAGATTTTTAGACTCGTTGTCTAACACACAGTACTCACGAATGTGTTTGGTATTCATCTGAGCATTATAGTGTACTTTCTCGAGGTGCTTAAATCTTTTGGTTTGAATTTCTCTAGCCTTAATTACTCTTTTTCTGATTTCACTACTGCTTTCGGGCTTATGATTCTCTGATAATTTCTCGAATGGAACCGGAGTAACTTCGATGTGAATATCTATTCTATCTAGAAGCGGACCTGAGATTTTACCCATATAGCGTTGCATTTCTGCTGGAGAAGTTCCTTCATTAAAATATCCGCTTGGGCTTGGGTTCATACTAGCTACCAGCATAAATGAAGCGGGATAAGTAACTGTAAATTTTGCTCGGGCAATGGTTACTTCTCTATCTTCCAAAGGTTGTCTCATTACTTCGAGCACACTTCGTTTGAATTCAGGCAATTCATCTAAAAATAGAACTCCGTTATGAGCTAATGAAATCTCACCCGGTTGCGGGAAACTTCCACCACCGACCAAAGCGACGTCAGAAATAGTATGATGCGGATTTCTAAAAGGTCTTTGATTCATGAGTCCGCTGTCTTTTATTTTTCCTGCTACACTGTGGATTTTAGTTGTTTCGAGCGCTTCTTGTAGGGTCATTGGAGGTAAAATTCCGGGCAAGCGCTTTGCCAACATTGTTTTTCCCGCTCCGGGCGGACCAATCAAAATAATATTGTGACCTCCGGCAGCTGCAATCTCCATACATCGCTTGATGCTTTCCTGCCCTTTCACGTCTGAGAAGTCATATTCAGGAAGATCCAGAGTTTTATAGAATTCCTCTCGAGTATTGACTACCCAAGGTTCTAGCTTTGTTCTTCCTTCGAAAAAGTCAATTACTTCTCGGATATTCTCTACTCCGTAGACTTCCAGGTCATTGACTACTGCGGCTTCTTTGGCATTCTGAGCCGGTAGAATAAATCCTTTGAAACCTTCTTCTCTAGCCTTAATCGCAATTGGCAAAGCTCCTTTTATGGGTTGAAGACTTCCGTCTAGAGACAGTTCTCCCATAATAATATAATCTCCTACGTCATGGGCTTTGATTTGAGAAGAGGAAATTAAAATTCCGATAGCGAACGTAAGGTCATAGGCAGAGCCTTCTTTTCGCATATCAGCCGGAGCCATATTGATAATGATTTTTTTGACAGGGAGGTTATAGCCAATGTTTTTTAAAGCCGCTGCAATTCGGTAACTGCTTTCTTTCACAGCATTATCCGGCAAACCTACTAAATGATAGCCTACACCTTTGTCGATATTAACTTCAACAGTAATTGTGGTAGCTTCTACACCAAAAACAGCACTTCCGTAAACTTTTGTAAGCATA
>CAYZBA010000134.1:0-4580 GCA_964476555.1 uncultured Flavobacterium sp. | reverse complement strand
CTGCACAACTTGGATTTTCAACTGCTATTATCGAAAAATATTCAACTCTTGGAGGTACTTGCCTTAACGTAGGTTGTATTCCTTCGAAAGCATTGTTGGATTCTTCGCATCACTATCACGATGCGGTTTCGCACTTTGCAGAACACGGAATCGAACTTTCAGGAGAACTAAAAGTGAATATCGAGAAAATGATTGAGCGCAAGCAATCGGTTATCGACCAAACTTGTGCCGGTATCAAATTCTTGATGGACAAAAACAAAATCACGGTTTTTGAAGGAGTAGGTTCTTTCGAAGATGCTACGCATATCAAGGTATCTAAAAACGACGGTTCATCTGAAGTTATTGAAGCAAAATATACCATCATCGCGACAGGTTCGAAGCCTTCGACGCTTCCTTTTATCAAAATCGATAAAGAAAGAATCATCACTTCGACTGAAGCCTTGAAATTAAAAGAAGTTCCAAAACACCTTATCGTAATTGGTGGTGGTGTGATAGGTCTTGAATTAGGTCAAGTTTATTCTCGCCTAGGAGCACAGGTTTCTATCGTGGAGTATTTAGACCGTATCATTCCTGGAATGGATGCAGGACTATCCAAAGAGCTTACTAAAGTACTCAAAAAACAAGGAATCAAATTCTATACTTCTCACAAAGTAAAATCAGTTGAGCGCAACGGGGATAACGTTCAGGTTCAAGCTGAGAACGCTAAAGGAGAAACTATTACGCTTGACGGAGATTACGCTCTAATCTCTGTAGGTAGACGCCCTTATACAGACGGACTCAATGCAGAAAAAGCAGGAGTGAAAATCAACGAAAGAGGTCAAGTAGAAGTAAACGACCACCTTCAAACCAGCGTTCCAAACATCTACGCTATCGGGGATGTTGTAAGAGGAGCGATGTTGGCACACAAAGCCGAAGAAGAAGGAGTATTCGTGGCAGAAACTATTGCAGGACAAAAACCACACATTAATTATAACTTGATTCCGGGTGTTGTTTACACATGGCCGGAGGTTGCCGGAGTAGGTAAAACCGAAGAGCAACTAAAAGCAGACGGAATCGAATACAAAGCAGGAACATTCAACTTCCGCGCTCTTGGTAGAGCTCGTGCTAGTATGGATACGGATGGATTCGTGAAAATCTTAGCAGATAAGAAAACAGACGAAATCCTGGGTATGCACATCATCGGGGCTCGTGCGGCAGATTTGATTGCAGAAGCAGTAACGGCTATGGAGTTCCGTGCATCGGCTGAGGATTTAGCAAGAATGTCATGGGCGCACCCGACTTTCTCTGAAGCAATTAAAGAAGCGGCTTTAGCGGCTACAGACAATCGTTCTATTCACGCTTAATAGTGCCTTTAAATAAAAATAGCCCCCAATTTTCTCGTGAAATTGGGGGCTTGCTTTATAATTAACCTTTAATCCTGATTTTCGATACTCTTATAGGCTGCTATGATTTTCTTTACCAATCGATGTCTCACTACATCTTTGTCGTCTAGATAAATCATTCCAATACCTTCTACGTTTTTCAGAACCAACAAAGCTTCTTTAAGCCCCGACAAAGTTCTTCGAGGTAAATCTACCTGGCCCGGGTCACCTGTGATAATGAATTTGGCGTTTTTACCCATACGGGTTAGAAACATTTTCATTTGAGAATGAGTCGTGTTTTGAGCCTCATCGAGAATTACAAAAGCATTGTCCAGCGTACGCCCCCTCATAAAAGCAAGTGGCGCAATTTGTATGATACCTTTTTGGATATAATCATCCAATTTTTCAAACGGAATCATATCCCGGAGGGCGTCATAAAGCGGCTGCATATAAGGGTCTAACTTCTCTTTCATATCTCCGGGCAAGAACCCTAAGTTTTCTCCTGCCTCTACCGCCGGACGAGTCAAGATGATACGCTTTACTTGTTTTTCTTTCAAAGCTTTGACTGCCAAAGCCACTCCCGTATAGGTTTTTCCGGTTCCGGCAGGCCCAACAGCAAAGACCATATCGTTTTTCTCGATAGCTTCGACCATTCGTTGTTGATTAGGTGTAAGCGGCTTTACGAGCTTACCTCCCACTCCATGCACCAAAACGTCATCGTGCTTGTGGAACTTTTTGTCATCATGCGCATCACTTTGAACAATGCGTTCGATAACGTTGACATCTATACTATTATAACGAGTAAAATGTACAATCAGTCTTTGAAACTGTTTCTCGAATTCGTCTAAAATTTCTTTTTCCCCAAAAACCTTTACCGTATTCCCTCGTGCTACAATTTTCAGCTTTGGATATAGTTGTTTCAAGGTTTCTAAGTGGATATCTTTCATACCCCAGAATTCCTCTGGAGCGACATTGAGTTCTATAATTCTTTCGTTCAAGCTTTTCCTGATTTAATTAAAAACAATCGTTGCAACGAATTTACAAAAAAAATCCTAGCATCTCCCGTACGAGCAGCAATTTATATTAACTTAGCATTAAAATTTTTAGTTATGCAAAAAATACTGTTTTTAGCCGGTTTATTACTGTTTTTAGGTTGTCAAAAGGAGAAAAAAGAAACAAATTCGAAAATATTAGCTCTTAACCTAGAGCAAGCCAATACTTTAGTGGAGCTTCCGCTACATTGCATCACTCAAGAATATCCGAATAAACTCGGGCAAGTTATCGGAAGTCACGAAGACCTGAAAACGCCTTATGAACTTCGCCCTGCATTTTACGGTTGTTTTGATTGGCATTCGGCTGTGCACGGACATTGGTCATTAGTGGAATTAGTCAATAAATTCCCTACAATCAATCATAAAGAAGAAATCATTGTAGCTCTCGAAAAGCATTTGACACCTGAAAACATCGCTATCGAAATTGCATTTTTTCAAGATAAAAACAACCTTTCGTTTGAGCGAACTTATGGTTGGGCTTGGCTTTTGAAACTCGCGGAAGCTTTGCATTATTCTAAAGAACCCCGACTAAAAGCCTTAGAAGCAAACCTCCAACCTTTGACGGACTTAATGGTTGAAAAATATATTGAATTCCTCCCAAAATTGGTTTATCCAATTCGAGTAGGCGAACATTCCAACACGGCTTTTGGGCTTTCGCTGGCTTATGATTATGCTGTTTCGTTGAAGAATGAAACGCTCAAGGAAGCCATTGCCCAAAGAGCCAAAGCGTATTATATGGAAGACCAAAATTGCCCTATCTCGTGGGAGCCGAGTGGTTATGACTTTTTATCGCCTTGTTTGGAAGAAGCTTGTTTGATGAGCAAGATTTTAGAACAAACCGAATTTGAGAGATGGCTAAACAAGTTTCTGCCACAACTCCAAGACAAAAACTTCTCGTTAGAACCGGCTAAAGTATCAGACCGAACCGACGGAAAACTCGTTCATCTTGACGGACTCAACTTCAGTAGAGCTTGGTGTTTGAAGGCTATTGCTCAAAAATCAGATAATTATAGTCATTTGATTGACGTGGCTAATAAGCACATCGAATACTCCTTACCGAATCTTATTTCGGATTCGTATGAGGGCGGACATTGGTTAGGTACTTTTGCGATTTATTCGATGCTAGAGCCTTATAATTTATAGTGGTTCATAAGCATTTTTTCGTACACCTTATCGGGCAATACTCGTTTTAGAACAATAGAGAACTTTTGTAAGAAAGCCCCGACTTTGTAGTGAATCTTTGGTTTTGGGGTATTGATAATCTTGTAAACCGCTTCTGCCATCTCGATAGGGTTGCTTCCTGAATCTACGTGAGTGTTCATCAGGTCTAACGTTTTTCCGTATGAAGCCTCATAGTCTGAACCTTGAATGAGCGGAGCATGATAACGACCTCGAGCAATATTGGTCGCAAAATCTCCGGGAGCGACGTTGGTCACTTCAATACCAAATTGTTTTACTTCCATTCGCAAGGCTTCGGTGATCAGCTCTAAAGCTCCTTTTGAAGCCGAATAGACACTTCGGTAAGGCAATCCCATATAGCCGGCTATGGAAGTAATATTGATAATAAGTCCTGACTTTTGCTTTCTCATTTGAGGTAAAACGGCTTTCATCACCTCAATCGGTCCAAAAAAATTGGTCTCAAAATTTCGCTTAATCTCTGTAGTGGGAATCTCTTCCAAAGCTCCTGTAATTCCGGCTCCTGCATTGTTAATCAACACATCGATTCGGTTTTCTTGAAGCAAGACTTGTTCTATAGCGTTTTGGATAGAAGCCACATCGGTCACATCAAGGGCAAGAAGTTTGATTTTAGAATTCGGATACTTTTCAGGATTACGACTGGTTCCGTAAACTATATAGTTTTTATCGTGTAAGTATTCGCCAATGGCTTTCCCTATTCCGGAAGAAGCACCTGTTATAAAGACTATTTTTTGAGGCATTGCGTTGGTTTTTAAAAAAGCTAAAATACAAAAAAGGTTGCCTTTTGAGCAACCTTAATATATCTTTATCATCTGTTATTTCAGTAAAAAAAGGCAAGCTTACTGCATCGCACCGCTACAACCACATACCTTTGCTGTGTTCCCACCCTGGAGGATTCTGCAGGAGCTGGTCGTACAGGACTTGCCTTTTGCAAAGGTACGATAATTTTCTATCTTTGCAAGCATTCCAC